>NZ_JAOZVW010000079.1 GCF_025869345.1 Sphingopyxis sp. | reverse complement strand
GGTCGATAGCGGCCCCCGCCTTCGCGGGGGCGACGAAAAGGGGGTTAATGCATCCCCGCCCTCTTGCGATTCCGTCCCGGCTTGCGATATTCCCGATGATGATGCTTCCCGCCTCCATCCCTCACATCGTCCGCGCCATGGCGGGCAAGGATGACGACACGTCCGGAACCCCCGGCGTCGGCATCGCGACGCGCACGCGCGCGAAGCCCAAGAAGCCGTCGATGTACAAGGTGCTGCTGCTCAACGACGATTACACGCCGATGGAATTCGTCGTGATGGTGCTCCAGCGCTTCTTCAACATGGACATCGAGCGCGCGACGCAGGTGATGCTCCACGTCCATCAGCAGGGCGTCGGGGTGTGCGGCGTCTTCAGCTACGAGGTTGCCGAGACCAAGGTCACCCAGGTGATGGACGCCGCAAGGCAGAACCAGCACCCGCTGCAATGCACGCTGGAAAAGGCGTAACCTCCCCTCCCTGAAAGGGAGGGGCAGCGAGACTTGCGAACTTGTTCGCTAGTCGCAGCGGGGTGGGTCGGCGGTCCAGAAAGAACGCCTGCGGCCACCCACCCCCGACCCCTCCCTTCCAGGGAGGGGAGTCAGGCCCGCGCCGCCTGTTCGGCCTTGAGCGCCGCCGAAGGCTCCCCCTTCAAATCGCCATAGCGAAGCGGTTCGCCGCAGCCCGGACAGACCGTGGCCGTCCCGACATCGGTGCCGCAGGCGCGGTGCGTATAGCGCATCGCCGGCCCGCCCCCCGTCTCGCCGGGCGCATAGGCCCAGCGCTCGCTCCAGTTCCGCATCGCATAGAGGACGTCGAATAGATCCTTGCCCTTTTCGGTCAGGCGATATTCGTGGCGCGGCGGGCGCTCCTGATAGGCTTGGCGCTCGATCACCCCCTCGGCGACCAGCCGCTTGAGCCGCGCCGAAACGAGCTGCGGGCCGAGCGCGGTGTTCGCTGCGATCGCCTCGAACCGCCGCCGCCCGAAGAACAGGTCGCGCAGGATCAGCAACACCGCGCGATCGCCCAGCAGCTCGGCCGATCGCCCGACTGGGCAATAAGTGTCCGACAGATCGGCGCGTTTGGGCATGACC
>NZ_JAOZVW010000078.1 GCF_025869345.1 Sphingopyxis sp. | reverse complement strand
CCATAACGAGGCGACGGTAGGTGAGCCCGGACCCCGCGCGCGCTGTTTCGTCCCGGGACCCCGCTCAGGGCTCGGAATACCGCGAAGTACCATGCGATTCGGACCCTCGCTCGGGCAGGATTGGCCCATGTCGCTCACCTTCTCCACCCGGCAGGCGATCGCTCAGCTTCGTTTCGTCTGGCCCGGCGTCGTCGCCCGTCACAAGGAGTCCCTGACCACGGCTCTTGTGCAGGTCGATGAGGCCTTCGTCGATCGCTTCCTGGCTGACCACCCTCGCGCCGATGCCTGTTGCATTGCCCGCTGCGGGCGCCACGAGGTGATCCTGCGCGGCCTCTCGCGCCGCGAGCCGGTCGTCTACTGGGTCGAGGGACGTCTTCTCGGCCAGTATCGCGCCGTGGGAGCCAAGCGGCGTGAGATTGAGAGGGCCCGGAGTCTGGACGAGCGCGCTCTGCGTCAGCCCCGCGTGCATTCGGCTGCGTCGACGCGTCAGGCCGTCCTGACCTGAGCGGGAATCACCTGACGGCCGGGCAGCACCGCGCTATATCGACAAGAGAACCACCGCGAATGGCGAGGGCGGCGACGATGCGCATGGAGACCAGGTTCTATCTCGACGAGGCAGCCCTTCTTGATGCCTACGTCGAGCGCGTGGGGTGCGACAACCGGCGGGAGGCCCTGCGCCTCGCGGTCAATCGCGAGGCTGCGCGATGCAGCGATGGCCCGGCGCCGTCACGCCCTATCAGTGCCGCTCAGCGTGTGCTCAGTCGGCTGATCGGAGTGTTCAGGCACGCGCCGCTTCCGGCCGAGGCGCTTCGGCGGACGTTCGTACTCACGGACGAGTATCCCCCCGAGACCGCGGCGGCGATGGAACGAGTGCGCGTCCGTCGCTGCTGCCGTACGCGCTTCGCCGTGCCCCGCTTTGCGCTGATCGCCGACGCGGCGCGCCTTGGGCTCATCGACTCCCACGTATCGGCGCCGCGCGGTTTCGGCGTGGAGGTATATCAGCTCTCCTGAGCCCGGGCTCGGTCGCCAGCCTCCACGCGCCGTGGAACCAGGTGAGAACCACGCGATGCCACGGGGCGCGCATGCTATATTTGTCGCATCACGGGGGCGCAAGGTTTCGACTCCGGGATTCAGGTCAGTTGCTGCAG
>NZ_JAOZVW010000077.1 GCF_025869345.1 Sphingopyxis sp. | reverse complement strand
GGGTCCCGCTTGTCACCGTCGCTGAGCGGGACCCCGGATCAAGTCCGGGGTGACGAAGAAACAAAATCGATCACCCTATCGCGACCGCGCCGTCTCCGCCCTCCGATGGTCGCGGCGCGCCTTGAGCAAATCGTGGCGCGACAATATGCCCAGCACCTTGCGCGTCGCCGGATCGACGATCGGAATGCGCCCCACCCCGGTTTCGACGATCATGTCGGCGATCTGCCCGATCGGCGCGTCGGCGTGGGCGACCGGCTGCGCGGCGTCGGAGACGAGGTCGGCGAGGGTGCGGTCGGACGGCATGTCGGCCACGCGCCATTCGAGCACGTCGCTGCGCGACACCAGGCCAAGCAGCCGTCCCTGGTCATCGACCACCGGATAGCTGCGATGTTCGGCGCTTTCGGCGAAGAAGTCGAGGACGTCGCCCGCCGCCATCGTTCCGGGCAGCGTCGCGGGCTGCGGCGTCATCAAGTCGCGCGCCTGCACCAGATCCATCGGGTCGACGACATATTCCTGCCGGATATGCCGCCCGCGCCGCGCGATCTTCTCGGTGAGGATCGAGCGCTGCATCAGGAGCACGCTGACCGCATAGGCGCCGCACGCGGCCGCGATGGTCAGCGGCAGCGCGCCGTACATGCCCGTCACCTCGACCGCGAACAGCGCGCCGGTCAGCGGCGCGCGCATCGCGCCGCTCAGGATTCCGGCCATGCCGACCAGCGCCCAGACGCCCGGATTGCCGAGCCACATATGCCCCGCGAGCGCCCCCGCCGCACCGCCGAGGATCAGCAGCGGCGCGAGGATGCCGCCCGACGTCCCCGATCCCAGTGCGAAGAGCCACACCACCGCCTTGACCACCAGCAGCGCGACGACGACGCGCATCGCGAGCGTTCCGTCGAGCAGCGCCTGGATACTGCCATAGCCGGCGCCGAGGACATGCGCGTCGATCAGCCCGCCCAGCCCGACCACCACCGCGCCGATCGCGGGCCACCACATCCAGTGGACCGGCAGGCGATGAAAGCCGTCCTCGATCCGGTAAAGCAGCACCGACAGCAGCGCCGCCTCCAGCCCGACGGCGATGCCGAGGATCGCCGCGACCGGCAGCGCCGATCCGGCGGGCGGCAGCGATGCGGCGAGCGGGAACATCGGCTCGCTGCCGATCAGCAGCGGGCGGACGCCCATCGCGACGAGCACAGCGACGACGACGGGGACGAAGCTGCGCGGCTTCCATTCGAACAGCAACACCTCCAGCGCCAGCAGGATCGCCGCGAGCGGGGTGCCGAAGATCGCGGTCATCCCCGCCCCGGCGCCCGCCACCAGCAGCGTCTTGCGCTCGGCGGCGCTGAGGCGGAAGCGCTGCGCGAACAGCGAGCCGATCGCACCGCCGGTCATGATGATCGGCCCCTCCGCGCCGAACGGCCCGCCGCTGCCGATCGAGATCGCCGCCGAGATCGGTTTCAGCACCGCGACCTTCGGCGACAGGCGGCTCTGGCCATAAAGGATCGCCTCGATCGCTTCGGGAATGCCGTGGCCGCGGATCTTGTCCGAGCCAAAGCGCGCCATCACCCCGATCATCAGCGCCCCGATCACCGGAATGACGACGATGAACAGGCCGACCGACGCGTCGGTGATCGCGGTTGCGGCGAAGGAGAAGCGGCCGAACCAGAAAAGGTTGGTTGCGAGCGCGATCGATTTGAGCAGCACCCAGGCACCGCCCGCAGCGCCCGCCCCGATCGCGAGCGCCAGCCCCGCGAGCAGCAGCATCCGCCGGTCGGCGCTGTGATCCGCGAGTTTATAGGCGGCGGAGGGGGGTGCGGGCATGTCGATTCCAAAGCTGGTTGCGGGAGCATGGTGACTTCGCTCGACACGAATGGACCGAGATATCAGTCCAAAATCACCATATCCTATGAATGCCGGCGCCATTATATCGCAATACGATATAATTCAATGGAGCTTCGCCAATGGTCGACCCGACCGCCCCGCTGACCGATCCCGATTATGCCGCGCTTGCCGAGTTCCGCCACGCGCTGCGGCAATTCCATGCCTTCAGCGAGGCGCGCGCGATCGAACAGGGACTGACCCCGCAGCAGCATCAGGCGCTGCTCGCGATTCGCGGCGCCGGGCCGGATCTGCCGACGATCGGTGACGTCGCGCGGCGGCTGATGCTCAAACCGCACAGCGCGACGGGGCTGGTGGGCCGCTTGGCCGATCAGGGCTGGATCGAACGGATCGCCGCGACCGACGACCGGCGCCGCGCGCGGCTGCGGCTGACCGGCAAGGCGCGCGACGCGCTGGCGGCGCTGTCGGCGGCGCATCGGGACGAAATCCGGCGAATGCGCCCAATGCTGGAAACCATGCTCGCGGCGATCGGATAAGGCGGGGGAAAACCCCAGTCAGGCGGCGCCGCGCACCGGCGTCGGCGGCAGGTCGCCGAGCGCGACGCGGACGCGGTTCCGCCCGCCCGCCTTCGCGCGGTAGAGCGCGGTGTCGGCGCGGTGGAACAGGCCGGGCAAGGCCTCCGCCGGCAGCAATTGCGCGACGCCGAAGGAAGCGCTGAACCGGCGATCGACGCCGAGCACCGGCAGTTCCGCCGCGGCGAAGGCCGCGCGCACCGCCTCGGCATAGAGCCGGCCGTCGGACAATAAGGCGCCGGGCAGCAGGACGGCGAACTCTTCTCCCCCGACGCGGCCGACGATGGCGCCGGGCGGCGCGGCCTCGGCCAGCATCGCGGCGAAATGCGCGATCACGCCGTCGCCCGCCGCATGGCCGAAACTGTCGTTGATCTGCTTGAAATGATCGAGGTCGGCGGCGATCAGCACCGCCTTGCCCCGATCATCGTCCCCGCCATTGCCCCCACTCTCGCCGGCCCGCGTGAGCGCGGCTTCGGTATGACGTTCGAAGCCACGCCGGTTCAGAACGCCCGACAGCGGATCGGTTTCGGAACGGGCGATCATCTCGGCCGTCGTGTCGCGCATCATCACCAACAGCATGACGAGTCCGGTCGCGATCAGCACCACCACGCTGCCGCTTTGCGAGATCGCAGCATAGGTCGTCGCCATATAATCCTGCGGGGTGCGCGCTGTCCCCACCAGCATGGCGAACAGCGGCTTGAGCAGATAAATCACCGCCGCGACCGCCTGCAGCGCGACCAGCAGAAGGTCGAGCGGCTGCCGGCAGCCCGAGCGCCAGATCATGATACCGAACAGCGCCTGCATGGCGAAATAGGGAAGCTGATAGAGCGCCCGCCACAACAGCGAACCATAGGTCATGCTGAAAATGACCGGCACCAGCAGGATCGTGACGATCCAGATCGCCGTCATCGCGGTCCACGGCGGCCGAACGCGATAGTGGCGCGCGACCCCGATCAGCGCGAAGCTGAGCGCCGACAGAAAGACGAGGAAGATGCAGATGCCGACCGGCACCGGATCGGCCTGTTGCCGGAGCAGAAACTCCAGCCCGGCATTGACGATTCCCATGCCGCAGCCGAGCGCCAGCCACCGCGCGCCGCGCGCGCTCCGGTTCGTTGCCGCGACAACGGCGAAAGCCACGGCAAAGATGCCCGCAACGGCCATATTGATGCCAAGCACGAAGGCAGCAGTCATCGATCCACTCATCATTGCTCCGGCGCGGCGAGGGTCAGGACCCGTTCAATAGGCGTTCGAGGCGTCGAAATGGCGAAGGTATCGGGTTCGGGTGGGTGCAGCGGGTAGCATCGCTACCCGCAAGGCCGCGCGGACCCGAGATCGAAGCCATTTCGGCGTCCCTTCGCGATTTGATCGATTTTGCCCATGGCTTCGTCGGCAAGTCTTGAAATATCGACATATTCCTACGCCTTGCCTCCTCGCCCTGAGCAAAATCGCTTCAAACCTCGAACGCCTATTGAACGGGTCCTGACCCTATCGGAACGGCCACGAACTTTTGGTTAACGGCGTCGATCGGCAGAGGATTCGCAAGGGGGGGATTAAGGGCGCGGGCGCGCGGCATCAGTGACTTACGGTATCGCGGCAACAAAATGCCGGGCGGGGGTGCAAAAGCCTCTCGCCGCCCGCTATAGCCACGCCATGACCACCCTCACCGCAAGCGAAAGCGCGACCCTCGAACGCGCCGCCGATGCCCCGATGCTGGCGCAGGTCGAGCAATGGGCGGCGGTGAACAGCGGCACCGGCAATCTGGCCGGGCTGGGGACCGTCGCGGGCCTGCTTGCCGACGCCTTCGCGGTCTTGCCCGGCGCGGTGCGGCTCGTCGCACCCGACCCGGTCGAGAGCGTCGATGCCGCCGGGACCGTCCGGACGACCCAGCGCGGCGATCATCTTCACCTCCGCGTCCGGCCCGAGGCGCCGGTGCAACTGCTGCTCACCGGCCATATGGACACGGTGTTCGCCGCCGATCACCCCTTCCAGTCGCTGCAATGGCTGGAGCCCGGCGTGCTGAACGGCCCCGGCACCGCCGACATGAAGGGCGGTATCGCGGTGATCCTCGCGGCGCTGAGCGCGCTCGAAGCCTCGCCGCTCGCGGCGCGCGTCGGCTATGACGTGATGATCAACAGCGACGAGGAGACCGGCAGCCACGCCTCAGCAGCGCTGATCGCCGAGCTGGCAAGAGGCAAGACCGCGGCGCTGACATACGAACCCGCGCTTCCCGACGGCACGCTCGCGGGTGCGCGGCCGGGAAGCGGCAATTTTTCGGTGCTGATCCACGGCCGTTCGGCGCACGCCGGGCGCAATCCCGACGAGGGACGCAACGCGCTCGTCGCCGCCGCCGACCTCGCGCTGCGGCTGAACGCACTGAAATCCGCGGACCTCAAGGTCAATCCGGCCAAGATCGACGGTGGCGGGCCGAACAATGTCGTTCCCGATCAGGCGATCCTCCGCGTCAACATGCGCCCGATGACCCCCGATGCCATGGCCGCCGCCGAAGCGGCGCTACGCGATGCGATCGCCGCCATCTCGCGCGACCATGACGTGCATTGCCACCTCCACGGCAATTTCAACCGCCCGCCCAAACCGCTCGATCCCGCCGCGACGCGCCTCTTCGAATTGGTACGCGACTGCGGCGCGACGCTCGGCCTGACGATCGGCTGGAACGCGACCGGCGGCGTCTGCGACGGCAATAACATCGCGGCGTGCGGGGTGCCCGTCGTCGACACCATGGGTCCGCGCGGCGGCGCCATCCATTCGTCGGACGAATTTCTGATCGTCGACAGCCTCGCCGAACGGGCGCGGCTGTCGGCGCTCACCTTGTTGAAAATAGCGGAACGGGGGACTGTGTGACCTATGTGATCCGGGCGGCCAAACCGGGCGATCTCCAAAGCATCTACGAAATGGCGAAGCTGACCGGCGGCGGCTTTACCAACCTGCCCCCCGACCGGCAGGCGCTGCGCGCCAAGCTCGAGCGCGCCGAGGCCGGTTTTGCGTCGGACAAGGACCAGCCCGGCGACGACCTTTATCTGATGGTGCTCGAGGACATGGACAACGGCGAGGTGCGCGGCACCTGCCAGATCTTCGGGCAGGTCGGCCAGCGCTGGCCATTCTATTCCTATCGCATCGGCACCGACAGCAAGCATAGCGAGCAACTCGACCGGACCTTCCACGCGCAGGTGCTGATGCTCAGCAACGACCTTAACGGCGCGAGCGAGGTCGGCGGGCTGTTCCTTCACCCCGCGGCGCGCGCCGGCGGGCTCGGGCTGCTGCTCGCGCGCTCGCGCTATCTGTTCATCGCGCGCCACCGCGCGCGCTTCGCCGACCGCATCCTCGCCGAGCTGCGCGGCGTGATCGACGAAGCGGGCGGCTCGCCCTTCTGGGACGGGGTCGCGGGCAAATTCTTCGGGATGAATTTCCAGGAGGCCGATCAGTTCAACGCGGTGCACGGCAACCAGTTTATCGCCGACCTGATGCCCAAGCATCCCGTCTATATCGCGATGCTCCCCGAAACCGCGCGCGCGGTGATCGGCGTTCCGCATCCGACGGGCCGCGCCGCGATGCGGATGCTGGAGAATGAGGGCTTCGCCTTCGAAAATTATATCGACATCTTCGACGGCGGTCCGACGATGACCGCGCGCACCGATCAGGTCGCGAGCATCCGCGATGCGAAGCATGTCGCGGTGACGGCGATCGGCGATGGTGGAGACGGGGGCGTCGCGGACGCCCTGATCGCCACCGGCCAGCTCGCCGATTTCCGCTGCTGCTTCGGACGCATGGGCGCCGACGGCACGATCGACGCCGAGGCAGCGCGGATATTGGGTGTCGGGGTCGGTGACGCGATAAGCTGGATCGAGCGCTGACATGCTCACCGAAATCAATTTCGACGGGATCATCGGCCCGACCCACAATTATGCCGGCCTCAGCCGCGGCAATATCGCCTCGGCGAGCAACGCCGGCGACGTGTCGCAGCCGCGCGCCGCGGCGCTGCAGGGCATCGAGAAGATGCGCCACAATATCGCGCTCGGCCTGCCGCAGGGCTTCTTCATGCCGCTGGATCGTCCCGACGCGCCGTGGCTCGAAACCCTCGGCACGACGCTCGACGGCGCGGAAGCGCATCTCCGTGCGCAGGCCTGGTCGGCCTCGTCGATGTGGGCGGCGAACGCCGCGACCGTCTCCCCCGCCCCCGACAGCTCCGACGGCAAATGTCATCTGACCGTGGCCAACCTCGTCACCATGCCGCATCGCAGCCACGAATGGCCGGGAACGCTCGCGCAGCTTCGCCTCGCCTTCGCCGATCCGGCGTTCGTCGTGCACGGCCCCATCCCCGCCCCCTTCGGCGACGAAGGCGCGGCGAACCATATGCGACTCTGCGCCGGACACGGATCGCCGGGGGTCGAGATTTTCGTCTATGGCGTCGGCGGCGGCCGCTTTCCGGCACGCCAGCATCTCGACGCGTCGAAAGCGATCGCGCGCAAGCATCGGCTCGACCCCGCGCGCACGCTCTTCATCCGCCAGTCGGACACCGCGATCCAGGGCGGTGCTTTCCACAACGACGTCGTCGCGGTCGCGAACGAGCGGGTGCTGTTCACCCACGAGACCGCGTTCGAGGACCGCGAAGGCGCGCACGCGCAAATCCGCGCCGCCTTTCCCGAGGTCGAGATCGTCGAGGTGCCCGCGAGCGCGGTCAGCCTGCCCGAGGCGATCAAATCCTATCTGTTCAATGCGCAGCTCGTCAGCCTGCCCGATAACGGTGGCATGGGGCTGGTGCTGCCGACCGAGGCGCGCGAAATCAAGCCGGTCTGGGACTGGCTTGAGGCGCATGTCGCGGGCAACGGGCCGATCCGCCGCCTGCTGCCTGTCGACGTCCGCCAGTCGATGGCGAACGGCGGCGGTCCTGCCTGCCTGCGCCTGCGCGTCGTCGCCGATCCGGCGCGCGTCGATCCGCGCTTCCTCGCCGACGCGGCCAAGCTCGATCGCATCGCCGAGGTGGTGACGACGCGTTGGCCCGAGGCGATCGCGCCCGGCGACCTCGCATCGGCGGCGCTCGTCGCCGACGTGCGGCAGGCGCGCGCGGCGCTGCTGGATGCGCTCGGTCTTGGCGAACTGAACTGACCGCCGGGTGAAAATCCGCGAGCTGATCGATACCGCCGCGATCCCGGGCGGCGAGACGCTGCGCCTGTTCCGGCGCGGCGGCGACCATATCATCGCGATCGGCGGCAACGAGCTGATGAGCAGCCGGATGAGCGGTTCGGAGGAAGCGCTCGCGGTGATGAGCTGCGAACGGTTGCGCGATCCCGATACCGCGCATCTGCTGATCGGCGGCTATGGCATGGGCTTCACGCTGCGCGCCGCGCTGGCGATGCTGGGCCCGAAAGCGAAGGTCACCGTCGCCGAACTGGTCCCCGCGATCGTCGACTGGGCGCGCGGGCCGATGGCGGAGCTGGCGGCGGGGTGCCTCGATGATCCGCGCGTCGAGTTGGTCATCCAGGATGTCGGCGCGGCGATCGCGGCAGCGTCCGGCCGCTACGACGCAATCCTGCTCGACGTCGACAACGGCCCCGACGGGCTGACGCACCCCGCGAACGACCGCCTTTATTCGCCCGCAGGTCTGGCGAAGGCAAAGGCGGCGCTGCGGCCGGGCGGACTATTGGCGATCTGGTCGGCCGCCCCCGACGCACGCTTCGCGAAGCGCCTCACGGCGGCGGGCTTTCGGGTCGAGGAGGTCGGTGTCCGCGCCCGCGCGAGCGGCAAGGGGGCGCGGCACGTCATCTGGTTCGCGCGGGCAGGATAGACCTTACAGCGGCAATTCGGTCGTCGCCTTGATCTCTGACAGCGCGACGGTCGAGTTGATCTCCTGAATGCCCGGCAATTTGCTGAGCTGGTCGAAGAAGAAACGCTCATAGGCGTCGATGTCCTTCGCGACGATGCGCAGCATGAAATCGGTCGTGCCCATCAGCACATAGGCATCGAGCACTTCGGGAAAGCCGCGGATCGCCGCGCTGAATTCGTCGAGATTGGCGCGGCCGTGGGCGTTGAGCTTCACCTGCGCGAAGACATGCGCGTTGAGCCCGACGCGGCGCCGGTCGATCAGCGCGACACGCTTGCGGATGAAGCCCTCGCGCTCGAGCCGGTCGATGCGGCGCCAGCAGGGTGACACCGACAGGCCGACGCGCTCGGCGATCTCGGCGGTCGTCTGGCTCGCGTCACGCTGCATCTCGCGGAGGATTTTTATCTCGAACGGATCAAGATCGGTCATTCATTTCCTATATGACAAATATTTAGGAATAAACATCCCATATTTTGCCAGTCCGCCCCGAAAAGCGACCGAGATTACCCGCAGCACCCATGCCATCTTCCGCGCCTCATCAAAGGAGAGATTCATGGTTGCCCGCCCCGCCCGCCTGACCCCGCCGGTCGAATGCGTCCGCCTGCACGATGCCGAGAGCGGGCTCGACGGCGTGATTGCGATCCATTCGACGACGCTCGGCCCCGGCGCCGGCGGCTGCCGCTTCTGGACCTATGCCGGTATCGACGAAGCGCTCGCCGACGCGCTGCGCCTCGCCGAGGGCATGAGCTACAAGAATGCCCTCGCCGGCCTGCCGCTGGGCGGCGCCAAGGCGGTGCTGCGCAAACCCGCGGGCGATTTCGACCGCGCCAAGCTGTTCCGCGCCTTCGGCCGCGCGGTCGAGCAGCTCGGCGGCCTCTATGTAACCGCCGAGGATGTCGGGACGTCGGTCGCCGACATGCAGGAAGTCGCCGGCACGACGCGCCACGTCGCGGGCCTCCCGCCCGCCGCTGGCCGCGCCGGGGGCGATCCGTCGCCGTGGACCGCGCGCGGAGTCTTCGAATCGATGCGCGCGGCGGCGCGTTTCGCGCTCGACACCGACCTCGCCGGGCTGACGGTCGCGGTGCAGGGAACGGGGAATGTCGGCGCCGACCTGTGCCGCCGCCTGTCCGATGCGGGCGCGCGGCTGGTGATCGCCGATCCGAACCCGGCGCGCCGCGACCGGCTCGCCGCAATCCTGGGCGCCAAGGTCGTCGACGTCGATGCGATCGCGTCGGTGCAGGCCGAAATCTTCGCGCCCTGCGCGCTCGGCGGCGTGCTCAATCGCGACAGCGTCCGCGCGATGAAGGCGAAGCTCGTCTGCGGCGCGGCGAACAACCAGCTCGCCGCGCCCGAAGTCGGCGACATGCTGCGCGACCGCGGCATCGCCTATGCGCCCGACTATGTCGTCAACGCGGGCGGGATCATCAGCGTATCGGCCGAATATCTGGGCGAGGACGAAAGCGACGTCGAAGCCCGCGTGGGACAGATCGCGCCGCGCGTCGCCGCGCTGCTCGACCGCGCCGTGCGCGAGGGCCGCTCGCCCGCGGCGGTCGCCGACGAAATGGCCGAAGAGGTCATCGCGGGCGCCGAGCGGGTCGCGGCCTGATGCATCGGTTTCGGATCGACGCGCTTCCCGATCCGCAATCGCTTCCGCGCATCGCGGGCGTCTTCGCGCAGCGGGCGATCGTGCCGTCGGTGATGCGGATGGAGGCAGGCAGCGGGTGCCTGCAAATCGAGGTAGCCGTCGCCGGTCTCGACGACACCCGCGCCGCCGTCATCGCCGCCAAGCTGGGCGAGACGGTCGCGGTCGTCACAATAGAGCTGTGCACGGAAGACGATATTCGTCATTCCGGCGAAGGCCGGAATCTCGCCGCAGCCGCTTGAAACACGGTGAGTCATCGGCCTTTCGGCGGATGAGAGTTATTTCCCTTGCGCCGCGAGGACGCGGAGGATGTTGCCGCTCCACATCTTCTCGATGTCGGCGTCCGAATAGCCCGCCGCCTTCAGCCGCTCGGTGACCTTGGGGAGCGCGGTGATGTCCTCGATGCCTTTGAGGCCGCCGCCGCCGTCCCAGTCGGCGCCGAAGCAGATATGATCGACGCCGCCGACCTCGATCGCGCGCAGCACCATCTTCATATAATCCTCGAAGTCCGCCGCCCACATCGTTTCGGTCTTGTCGAGTTCGCGCCATTGGCGGGTGAGGTCGGCCTGCGCTGCGGGGCTCAACTCGCCGATCCGCTCATAGTCGGCGAACAGCTTCGCGCGCGCGGGCGACAGGATCATCTCCGACATATAGATGGTCGAGATGCACATCGCGCCGCCCTTCGCCGCGAGCGCCTTCAGCCGCCCCTCATCGAGGTTGCGCGGGTGATTATGCGCCGAGCGCAGGCTCGAGTGCGAGAGGAGGATCGGATATTTCGACAGCGCGAGAAGCTGGTCGAAGGTCGCGTCGGACGAATGGCTCGCGTCGATGACGATGCCGAGCCGGTTCATCTCCGCGACCCATTGCTTGCCGAGCGGGCTGAGACCGTTCCAGCGCGGCTTGTCGGTCGCGCTGTCGGCGAACTGGTTGTTCGCCCCGTGCACCGGCCCCGCGAGCCGAACGCCCTTGTCGTAGAACTCCTTGAGCAGCGACAGATCCTCGCCCAGCGGATAGCTGTTCTCGATCGACTTGAAGGCGACGAGCTTGCCTTCCTTGTTCAGCCGTCGCGCATCGTCGGCGGTGCGCGCGGCACCGATCGCACCGCTATTGTCGGCGATCATCTTGTCGATCGCATCCGACCGCTTGCGGGCATGGGCGAGCGCCGCCGCATAGCCTGCGGCGGTCAGCGGTCCCTGATCGGTGTAGATCGCGAAGAAGCCGCCATCGAGATTGCCGTCCTTCATCCGCGGGATGTCGAGCTGCGACAGGTCGGTCGCGAGGTCGTGGCGATCGGCGAAATTCCACCCCTGCCGCTCGAAATGGAGCGGGGTGTCGAGGTGGGTGTCGAGCACGAGCATCCGGCTGTGCAGCGGCGCTTCGGACGGCTTCGGCTTGTCGCCGCCGCTCGAACAGGCGGCGAGCGCGGTCGCGGCGAGCAGAATGGCGATGCGTTTCATTTCTTGTCCTCCACGGGCTTCAGGTCGAGGTCCTGATAGTCCCAGCTGAAATCGGCGATCTGGCTGACCGCCTTCATCGTCACGCCAGTCACTTTGCCCTCGGCGTCGAGCGCGAAGGTCACATAGGCGGGCTCGATCGCCGGATCGTCGAAATCGGTAATGAAGCTGTCATATTGCCAATGCTTGAGCCGCCCTGCCATGCGCGGCGTCGAGGTGAAATCGATCGTCAGCCCCTTCGCCCCCGACCCGATCACCACATCGCCGTACCAGGGATCGCGGTAGCGCCCCGCATAGCCCGCGAGCGGCAGCGACGGCCCCGATTTGGCGGGCGACGCCTTCGCCTGCTTGAGATATTCGACCCCGCCCGCGAGCCGCGCCTGATACCAATCCTCCCATTTCCGGGTCCAGCCATAGTCGGGCTGGTCCAGATAATGGTCGAGCAGTTCGTAAGTCAGGCCGAGCAGCATGCCGCTGTCCTCGCTGTTCATCATGATCGCGAAGCCGACATTTTTGTCGGGGATCATCACGACCCGCGTGATCGATCCGAAGACGCCGCCGCCGTGCTGGATGATGCGGTGGCCGCGATAATCCTGCACCTGCCAGCCGAGCGCATAGGCCTGCTGCGTCGGCTGCGCGGGCTTCAGCGCGTCAGGCAGCGGGGTGATCGGCATCGGCGTCACCGGCGCCCACATTTCGGCCGCCTGCTTCTCGCTGAACAATCGCTTGCCGTCGGGGAGCGCGCCGTGCGCGAGCTGGATCTTGAGCCACGCCGCCATATCCTCGGCGCTGAGCGCGAGCCCGCCCGCGGGCGCGCCGTTGCGGCCGAGTTCGTCGCGCTCGTCGAGCACCTGCTGCGGCCCGATCCCGCGCAGCACGCCCGACAGGCGCGCGTGCGGCCAGCTCCGGTTGGGGATGCGGAAGCGATCCTCGCTGTCGCTCGTCGCATTCTTCATGCCGCCCGCGCGCAGCACGCGCTCGCGGATGAAATCCTCCCAGCGCTGCCCCGTGACCTCCTCGATGAGCTGCCCCGCGACGGCGTAGAGGATATTGTCATAGGCATAGGCCGAACGGAAACTCGTCCGGGGCTTGAGGAAAGCGACATGCTCGGCGGTCTGCTTGCGGGTGAGGTTGGTGCGCGGCACGAACATCAGGTCGCCCTGCCCCAGCCCTAGCCCGCTGCGATGGACGAGCAGGTCGCGGATCGTGATCTCGCGCGTCACCCACGGGTCGTACATGCGGAACCAGGGCATATGCTTGATGACCGGATCGTCCCACGCGATCCGGCCCTCGTCGACGAGCACCGCCAGCACCGCGGCGGTCATCGCCTTGCCGGTCGACCCGGTCTGGAAGATGGTCTCGCCGTCGATGGGCGCGCTCTCGCCGAGCTTGCGCACGCCCCAGCCGCGCGCGAGCGTGGTCTTGCCGTCCTCGACGATCGCGATCGACACGCCGGGCGCGCCGACCTTTTGCCGCAGCGCCTCGACGCTTTCGCCGATGTCGGCGGGCGGGTCGGCCCAGGCGGGCGCGGCAACGGACAGCAGCAGCGGCAGGGCGAGCAGACGAAGCACTTTCATGGCAGGGCCTCCAATGGGGGAGCGGACGAAGGGCGCAGCAGGCGCCAGGTGCCGAGCGTGAGCAGCGGCACGACGAAGACGGCGAGGAACAGCCAGGCAAGGAAGCGATATCCGCTCGCGATCAGGTCGACGAGGCCGATTTCGCCGGCGACGAACATGCAGCCGGTAAGGATCGCCGCGCCGATCAGCGCCCGCGCCCCGGCGCCGAGCGCGGGGCGCCCACGGCTCTCGACAGCGCCCGAGATACGCTCGTTGATCGCGTGCACCGCGCCCGCGCCGCTTTCGAGCAGCGCCGCGAGGATCATCACCTGAAACAGGATGTGAAAGCCCGGCACGTTCATCTGGCGAAGCAGGAAATCGGACGGCAGCGTCTCGGCGCCGATCGCGGGATAGAAGGCCATCATCGCGACGAAGAAGAGCACCGCGGGCAGCATCGACAGCGGCCCCGCGATCAGCCCCGCGACCACCGCGTCGCGCTGGCTGGTCAGGTGCCGAAGCACCGGCAGGATCACCACCGCGCCGACGATATTATAGCTCGCATAGGTGACGCCCCCCGCCATCCAGTCGCCCGAAGGCGGCGGCGCGGCGGCGAACCCCTCCGCAATCGGCCCGCCGAAGCGCGCGAGCGCGAGGATCAGGAACAGCGCATAGACGGTGTAGAGGAGGATCGAGACATATTTGAACATCTGCTCGACGACGCCGGTCCCGCGCGCGGTCACCGCGACGATCAGGACGGCGAGCAGCAGCGCGCCCGCCCATTCGGGCCAGCCGAAGGTCGCAGCGCCGATCGCCGCCGCCGCCGCGCCGAACACCGCGAGGATCAGGATGACGAAGATGATATACGCCGCCTCGAACGCGATCCAGCCGGGGCCGAGCAGCCCCTTGAAGAAGGCGCGATAGTCATAAGCGCCGAGCTGGCGCGCGAGCGCGAAGGTCAGCGCGGCGACGAGGCTCCAGATGCCGGTCGCGAGCAGCATCGCGGCAAGCCCGCCCCACGGCCCCGAGGGCACGAAATATTCGGCGAGCTCGCGGCCGGTCGCATAGCCGCCGCCGATGATCACGGCCTTCAGCGCGAAGCCGGGGAGCAGGAAGCGCTGGAACCGGCTGGGGTTCGCCGCGCCGGCCGTCATGCGAGGATGGCATCCACGAGCGCGTCGAACCCCGCGCCGCCGCGGATCGGATCGGCGACCGGCAGCCCGAGCCGCGCGCGCTCGGCCGCCATCAGCGCCTCGGCGCCGTCGGCGTCGAAGCTCGCGGTATTGAGGCAGACCCCGCCGCAGCGGATCGCCGGGTTCGTCCGGCTGCCGAGGCGGATCGTCAGGTCGATCACCTCCTCGATCGTCGGCAGCGCGAAACTCTCCATCCCCAGGATCACCTTGCGCGTCGGATCATGGCAGACGACGAAGACGTCTGGCTGGCTGCCATGAAGCAGGCCGAGCGACACCGCGGCATAGGCGGGATTGAAGATCGACCCCTGCCCCTCGATCAGGTCCCAATGGTCCGCCGCCGCGTCGGGGCTCAGCATCTCCGCCGCGCCCGCCTCGAAATCCGAGACCACGGCGTCCATCGGCATCCCGCCGCCCGCAATCATGATGCCGGTCTGGCCGGTCGCGCGGAAATCGGCGGCGATCCCGCGTTCGAGGAAAGCGCGGTGCAGCGCGAGCGCGGTATATTTCTTCCCCAGCGCGCAGTCGGTGCCGACCGTCAGCAACCTCTTGCCGCTGCGTTTCCGCCCATTGCCGACCGGGATCGATGGCGGCGGGGTGCGGACGTCGATCAGCCGCCGTCCGGTGCGCCGCGCCGCCTCGGCCAGCGCGGGCACGCTCGCGAGGCGAGCGTGGAGCCCGCTGACGATGTCAAGTCCCGCCTCCATCGCCTCGACGAGCGCTGCGATCCAGCTTTCGCCGATCACCCCGCCCTGGTTGGCGACCCCGATCACCAGCGACCGCGCTCCCGCCGCCCGCGCTTCGGCGGGCGCCATCGGCGGCAGGCCGGTGGTGACGGTGCAGCCCGCGACCGACCATTCGCCGACGCAGCGGTCGGCCGCCCAGTCGGCCAGCCCGAAGGCGGTCTTGGCATAGCCGGCCTCGACCGTATCGCCGAGGAAGAGGAGATAGGGCTGCGGCAGGGCGGGAACGCCCTCCGGCCCGGAAGACATCGATAGCTCGATCTTCGGAATGGACATATCTAGAATCCGGCCCCCAGCGTCACACCTACGGTCCGTGGCCGGATGACGCCGGTGGTGATCGCACCATTCGGTGCGACGGGCAAGCCGCCGCCCGTGCCGACATCGGTGATGCCGCGGCTGTTACCCAGATTTTTCGCAAAGACTTCGACCGAGAAACGCCCGAAATCGACGCCTGCGCGCAGGTCGATCACTTCGTAGGAAGGGACGACGGGCCGATCAAGACCATATAGCGCCCCAAAACCAGCGTCGAAATTGGCGCGCTGCTTCGAGAGTGATCGCAGCGACGCGCCGACGAAGGCCTCGCTGTCGGCGCCGAGGCTCCAGTTGTAATCGACATTGGCGTTGACGTTAAACTTCGGCGTGAACGGCAAGCGGTCGCCCGCGAGACCGCCGACGTTGGGATCGGTATCGGTCTTGAGCCGGGCGTTGGTATAAGCCCCGTTGAGCGAGAAGACGAAGCCACGCGTCGGCCTGAACGTGGCGGTCAATTCGAACCCGTCGCTCTTCGCTTTACCGCCATTCGCATTGAGGCCGAAATTGTTGATCACCGTGAATAGCTGAATGTCGGTCCAGTCGATATGAAAAGCAGCGGCATCGATCGAAAAGCTGCGATCGGCCGTCTCCGCCTTGATGCCGGCTTCGTAACTGATCAGCGAATCCGAACTATAGGTTCGCGGCGTGCCGGCCGGCACATTGGGTGGCAGCAGGTTGGGTCCGCCCGGGCGAAACCCCTTCGCGACCCGCGTGTAGAGCGCGATATTGCTCGACAGCTTGTATTTCGCCGAACCCGACCAGGTGAAAACATTCTCGGACGAGGTAGATTCGAGCGGCGGGGGCGCAAGCAGCCCGGTGCCGCCCTGGTCGGCGAACTGCTTGTTATGGCTGTAGCGCCCGCCCAGCGTGATATCGAAGCGCGGACCGATGTGGACCGTCGCGTTACCGAAGGCCGCATATTCCTTATAGGTCGAGGTGGTGAAGATGTCGGCGACGTCCGGCATCAACGGATCGACATTGAGCGTCCCCGGTTCGAAAAGATCGATCCGCTGGAAGATACCGCCCTTCTCGCGGGTGTAATAGCCGCCGACGAGCCATTCGAAGCTGTCGTCGACCGGCGACTGGAGCCGGATTTCCTGCGTCCACTTGGTGAGGTTGGTCATCTGGGCCAGACCAATGTCGCTTGGAACACCGAGCGCCGCGCCATAAGCGGTGGTCAGATCGTCACGAAGCGTGACGTCCTGGATGGCATAGCTGGTCGAGGATAGCAGTTCGGCGAATCCGAAATCCCAGTCAAGGGTGCCGTTGTAGAGGCGATATTTGACCTTGGTGAACTCTGGCACATATTGCGATTTGGTCAGGCCGCCGTAAAGCGGGCTGAGCGTTGCCGGATCGGCATCGATCGTGCTTCCGCTATCGCTGTCGAAATCCTGCAGCAGCGCCGTCAGCCGGATCGAGAAGCGTTCGCTGGGCGCGATCAATGCGGAGATACGGCCACCGTAGCTCTTCGATCCGTTGATATTCTTTTCGACATCGGACCCGGCCGTCCCGACCGAGTCGATGTATCCGCCATAGGATCGATAGAAACCCGATGCGCGTAGCGCCGCCTTGTCGGAGAGCGGCAGGTTGATCAGCGCCTGCCCCATATAGGACATGGCGCCGCCGTCGGTGGTTTCGGCCGTCCCCCTGACCCGCGCCTCGAAGGCGCCGGGATCGGGCCGGTTGGTCACGAATTTGAGAACCCCGCCCAGCGAGCTCGCTCCGTACAATGTGCCTTGCGGTCCGCGAAGCACTTCGACGCGATCGACGTCGAAGGTATCGAACTCACCCGCCAGGATCGCACCGTTGTTCTGGCCGCTCGACGAACCGAAAGGCGTCTCGTCAATATAGGTCGATACGGTCGAGGCAACGCCGCCGGTGTTGACGCCGCGCAGCACCAGGCGCCCCTCGCCGGCATTGCTCTGTTCGAGCTGCAACCCGGGAACGAGCTTTGCGAAATCCTGAAAGGTCACCGCCTGCTGCTTCTCGAGCGTAGCGCCGCTCACCACCGATACCGATTGCGGCACGTCGATCAGCGCCTGCTCGCGCTTTTGCGCGGTAACGACGATTTCGGCCTCGTCGCGCTCCTGAGCCTGCGCCGGCAGGCTGATGACCAGGGCGATGATGCTGCCGGCGACCAGAAAATCTTGTTTCATGACGTGCCCCCAATTTTTCCGCTGAGCGCCGGGCTCTGCAAAGCGAGTCCCATGCTTCAAAAATTGCCGATGGAGTATTTATTGTCCTAATCAGAAAATTGTCAATCCGATTAGGACATACAACTTAATTCCCCCACACCGCGTCGGGACAGTCGATCATGCCGCCGCGATAGACGACGCCGGGGTCGCGGTCGCACGCAAGGAAGGTCGGCCCGTCGAGATCGACGATGTCGCAAAGCTGCCCGACGAGATAAGAGGGCGCCATCGACAGACTGGTGCCCATCATGTTGCCGACCATCACGTCGAGCCCGAGCCTTTTCGCCTGCCGCGCGATCGCGAGCCCCTCGGTCAGCCCGCCGCATTTATCGAGCTTGATATTGACGACGTCGAAGCGCCCGACGAGCGAGGCGGTATCGGCGAGCGACAGCGCGCTCTCGTCGGCGACGAAGGGCAAGGGTCGCTTGAGCCCGTCGAGATCGGCCTCGCGCCCGCGTTTCAACGGCTGTTCGAGCTGCGCGACGCGCGCCTCGACCAGCACCGGCAGCAGGTCGGCGAGCGTGCCGACATCATAGCCCTGGTTCGCATCGACGCCGATCCAGGCATCGGGGCGCGCGGCGCGGATCGCGGCGACGCGCGCGATATCGTCGCCGAGGTCGCCGGTCAGCTTGACCTTCACCGGCGCCTCCGGATCGATCGCGAGCGCGGCCTTCGCCATGATATCCGGGTCGTCGGCGCCGAGCGTCAGCGTCGAGCGCAGCGGCTGCGGCGCATTCAGCCCCGCCAGTTCCCACACCGGCCGCCCCTGCTGCTTCGCCTCGAGATCCCAGAAAGCGCAGTCGAGCGCGTTGCGCGCACCGCCGGGCGGCAACAAGGTCTGAAGGTCCGCGCGCGTCGCCCCCTGCTCGATCGCGCCGCGCACTGCGGCCGCTTCGGCGACCATATGGTCGATATCGTCGCCGAGATAATAGACCCCGGCCCCCTCGCCGCGCCCGGCGTGCGTCCCGTCCGAAAGCTCGGCGACGAGCAGCGCCGTCTCGGTAAAGACATGGCCCGCGATGCGGAACGGCTGGTGATAGGGAAAACGCTCGACCCGAAGGTCGAGCGTCAATCCGCGAAGGCCCTGCGCCGCCATCAATAGACCATCCCGAAGCCATAGAGATGGTAGGCGAGCGTCACCCAGACGAGGACCAGCCCGGCGAGGACGAGCAGCACCGCGCCGAGCTTCATCGTCCATTTGCGCTTGCCCTGGATGCTGAGCCACAGGTGCCAGGCGGCGGTCGCCAGCAGCCCGAAGGCAGCGAGCGGCGTCAGGACGCGCAGCAGCTGGATCAGCCAGTCGAGCGGCCCGCCGATGCTGCCGATATCGGCGGAGAAGGCCGCGATCAGGCCGAACCAGCCCGCGACCGCGGCCAGCGCCAGCCACGCGAAGACGCGCGACAGGCGATACGCGCGGAGCGGCTTGCCCTCGAGCGCGAAGCTCGCGCCGAAGCGGCGCCGCACCAGCGCGCGCACCGGCCAGGCGAGCGCGGCGAGCAGCGCGATGCCGAGCGCCGCGATCAGCGCGGGCATCAGCCACGCCGCATTGGTGCCGGCTGGCGCGGGATCGAAGACCATGAAGGGCGATCCGGCGTCGAGGCTCCAGCGCACGACCTTGCCGTCCTTGACGTCGGCGGCGAGGCGTTCGCCGGTGCCGGTGTCGCGCCAGACGAAGGGCTCGACCTCCACCCAGTCGCGCGCGCCGGCGCTGAGGCCGTCGAGCCCCGGCACGCTGATCTTGCCGTCCTCGGTCAGCGTCACCGTCGGCTGGCCGAGCAGGCCGAACAGACTCATGAAATTGGTGAACGATCCGCGGCTGGTGACATAATGCCCGACCATCATTTCGGCATGCTGCTTCGCGGTCTTCGCGTCGACCCGCCCCGTCGGCGCGGGGCCGGGCAGGTAGCGGTCGGCAAATTCATGGAACAGCGCGCTGCGCACCGCGCCCGCGCCGCCTTCCTTGCCCGGGCTGTTCATCGAGATGAAGACGCCGACGTCCGCGTCGGGGAACAGCCACAGATAGGAGTGGAACCAGACGGTGTCGCCGCCGTGCGCGATCGCGCGGTGGCCGTTGACCCATTGTTCGTAGAAGCCGAGCGCCATGCTGTTGAGCGGGCCGACGCCGGGCGCCTTGTAATCGTGCATCAGCTTCGCGGTTTCGGGCTTCAGCAGCCCCGCGCCGTCGTTCAGATGCGCGATCATGAACTTGCCCATGTCGGCGCCGCTCGCCGACAGGCTGCCCGCGGGCGCCGGAATCACCATTTCGAACGGCCGCGCCTTCTGCGTAATGTCGGGATAGCCGCTCGCCATATCGGGAACGAGCGCCTTCGGAAGCGGCTGGCGGAAGGTCGCATGCGCCATGCCGAGCGGCTTGAAGATATGATTGTCGATATAATCGTCAAAGGGCTCGCCGCTGACGCGCTCGACGATATAGCCCGCGAGCGCGGTCGCATAGTTCGAGTAAGCGGGCGTCGTTCCGGGCGCGAACACGCGCTCGGGCAGCGCAATCGGCAACAGCTTCTTGAGCGGCATCGCCGCCTTCGGATCGTTGCTGATCAGGTAGCGCACCGATTCCTCGAAACCTGCGGTGTGCGTCATGATGTTGCGCAGCGTGACCGGCTTGCCCTGGAAAGGCGGAATCTTGAAGTCGAGATAGGTGTTCACATCCTTGTCGAGGTCGAGCTTGCCCGCCTCGACCTGCTGCATCACTGCGGTCCAGGTGAAGAGCTTCGACACCGATCCCGGCCGGAACAGCGTGGTTTCCGCCGACACGGGCTTGTGCGTCGCGACGTCGGCATAGCCATAGCCCTTTTCGAGCACGACCCCGTCGCCGCGCACGACGACGACGACCGCCCCAGGAATGCGCGCGCGGTCGAGCGCATAGGGCAGGAAGCCGTCGAGAAAGGCTTCGAGATCGGTCGCGTTGAGCGTCGCCGCCTGCGTGGGTTTCGATGGCGGCAAGGGCGGTGCCTCGACCGTCCTGGCGGCGGGCGCGGGGACCGGGCCCTGCGCCGCGAGCGGAACCGCCGCGATCGCGGCAAGCCCGATCATGGCTTTATGGAGTAAACGCATCCTCTTCCCCTCTTTGTCAGGCGGGTCTGCTGACCCTTGCGGCAAGCCGCGCGACCCCTTACCAAGGGACGGCACCTCTTGACCCAATGGGGACATAATGATCCTGATTAGAAAATTGTCAAATATGGAATGGAAGAACTGATGGCGGACCGTCCCAGCCCACCGACGCTCGGCGCGGTGATGCGCGGCATCCGCTCGCGAAACGGCTGGACGCTCAAGGAGATGAGCGCGAAGTCGGGGATTCCGGTATCGACGCTGTCGAAGGTCGAACACGACCGGCTGACGCTCAGCTATGACAAGCTCCAGCAGCTCAGCCAGCGGCTCCAGATTCGCATGTCGGACCTGTTCGCCGAGGACGAGGAAGAGAGCGCGCCGCGCGTCACCGGCCGCCGCAGCATCGGAACGATCGACCGGGCGGCGCGCGTCACGACCGACAATTACGATTATCATTATCTCTGCACCGACCTTCGCCAGAAGCGGATGATCCCGATCGTCACCCGCATCCGCGCGCACAGCGCGCGCGAGTTCGGCGATCTCGTCCGCCATCAGGGTGAGGAATTCATCTATGTCCTCGAAGGGCGGATCGAGGTTCACAGCGAATTCTATGACCCCGTCACGCTCGAGGTCGGCCAGGGCATCTACATCGATTCATCGATGGGTCACGCCTACGTCGTCGCCGAAGGCTGCGAGGAAGCGCTGGTGCTGGGGGTCTGTTCGAGCGCCGACGAGGGCCTCATGGATTCGCTGATGAGCCTGCACGGCTGAGATTTTCGGAAAAAGCACAGGAGAGACGCATGCCACCCGGTCGGACCTTCACCCTCGCGCTGGCGCTGCTCGCCGGCGCGGCGACCGCAGCGGCCGCCGAGCCCGCCTATGACGTCGTGATCCGCGGCGGCACACTTTACGACGGGTCGGGCCAGGCGCCGGTCGTCGGCGACGTGGCGATCAAGGGCGACCGCATCGTCGCGGTCGGCAAGGTCGCGGGCAAAGGCCGGACCGAAGTCGCGGCCAAGGGCATGGCGGTCGCGCCGGGCTTCATCAACATGCTGAGCTGGGCGACCGAATCGCTGATCGCCGACCCGCGCAGCCAGAGCGATATCCGGCAGGGCGTCACGCTGGAGGTGATGGGCGAAGGCTGGTCGATGGGACCGCTGAGCGCAACGATGAAGACGCTGGAAACCCGGCGTCAGGGCGACATCAAATATCCGATCGAATGGACCAGCCTCGGCGATTATTTCGCCTATCTGGAAAAGCGCGGCATCGCGACGAACATCGCGAGTTTCGTCGGCGCCGCGACGGTGCGCGTCCACGAACTGGGCGAAGGCGACGTCGACCCGAACCCCGAGCAGCTCG
The DNA here is from genome assembly GCF_025869345.1 of Sphingopyxis sp. Classification (GTDB taxonomy): domain Bacteria; phylum Pseudomonadota; class Alphaproteobacteria; order Sphingomonadales; family Sphingomonadaceae; genus Sphingopyxis. Next base: position 21,520 of record NZ_JAOZVW010000077.1, on the reverse strand, counting down.
GCCGCATGAAACTGCTCGTCCGGCAGGCGATGAACGAGGGCGCGCTCGGCGTCGGCAGCTCGCTGATCTATGCGCCCGGCTCCTATGCCGAGACCCCCGAACTGGTCGCGCTGATGACCGAGGCTGGAAAATGCGGCGGCATGTATATCAGCCACATGCGCTCGGAGGGCGACCGGATCGGGGAAGCGGTCGACGAGCTGATCGAGATCGCGCGCCAATCGGGGGCGCCCGCCGAAATCTATCACCTCAAAATGGCGGGCCGCGGCAATTGGGACAAGCTCGACGCCATCGTGAAGAAGATCGAGGATGCCCGCGCCGAGGGGCTGCGGATCACCACCGACATGTACACCTATACCGCCGGTGCGACCGGGCTCGACGCCGCGATGCCGACCTGGGTGCAGGCGGGCGGGCTGGAAGCGTGGATCGAGCGGCTGAAAGACCCCGCGATCCGCGCGCGCGTCGCCGCCGAGATGCAGAAGCCCGGCAGCGACTGGGAAAATCTCTATCTCGGCGCGGGCGCCGACAAGATGATCCTTGCGGGCTTCAAGAATGACGCGCTCAAGCCGCTGACCGGCAAGACGCTCGCCGAAGTCGCGGCGATGCGCGGCAAGTCCCCTGAGGAAACCGCGATGGACCTGGTCGTGGAGGACGGCTCGCGCGTCGGCACCATCTATTTCCTGATGTCCGAGGACAATGTCCGCAAGCAGATCCAGCTGCCATGGATGAGCTTCGGCTCGGACGCCGAATCGCAGGCACCCGAGGGCGTGTTTCTGAAATCGAGCACGCATCCGCGCGCTTACGGCAATGTCGCGCGCCTGCTCGGCCGCTATGTCCGCGACGAGAAGCTGATCCCGCTCGAGGAAGCGGTGCGCCGCCTCACCTCGCTTCCCGCGACGAACCTCGGCCTTGCCGGGCGCGGGGCGCTGAAGCCCGGCTATTATGCCGATGTCGTGGTGTTCGATCCGGCGACGATCGCCGACCGCGCGACCTTCGAGCAACCGCAGCAATATGCGGTCGGGATGCGCGACGTCTATGTGAACGGCGTCGCGGTGCTCAAGGATGGCGAGCACAGCGGCGCGACCCCCGGGCGCGCGGTGCGCGGTCCGGCGTGGAATCATTGCCGCTGAGGACGCTCAGGCGAAGACCGCCGCCTTGTCCCGATTGGCGGCATAAGCGCGCTTCATCCGCGCGAAGTCGACGACCTGGCCGGTCATGATGTCGAGCTGCGCCGCGATCGCCTGATCGGCGAGCAGGCCGTCGGGATCGAAAAGCAGCTGGCTCGAATTGGCGGTCACCGCCATCGGCGTCGGCCAGCCGCGCAGGGCGTGGGTAATCGAGCGCAAGGTTGCGAGCGTGCTGCCCGCTGCCTGCCATCCGCCCGCGACCGCGATCAGCCCGACGGCGCGGCCGTCGAAATAGGGCTGCGCGTCGGCAACCAGATCCTGCGCATAGTCGAGGGCATTCTTCACCACCCCCGACACGGTGCCGTGATAGGCGGGCGACGCGACGATGACCCCGTCGGCGCCGCGAAGCGCCGCGACCAGCGCCCGCGCCTTGTCGCAGCGGTCGCTGAGATGCGGCGCATAGAGCGGAAGGTCGATCGCATCGCCCGCGAGCAGCAGGCTGTCGGCGCCCCGCGCCTCACAGCACGCGAGCGCATGGCGCAGCAGCCGCTCGGCCGAACCGCCGGCGGTCGCGTTGCCGCCGAGCGCGACGATGCGCGGGCGCGCGCCGGTCGTCTGCCCTGTCAACTGAAAGTGACCTGGCTGCCGCCGCGCAGGAAGGCGATCGCGTTGCGGCGCAGGTGGTTGGTGCCGGGATTGAGGATCGGCTCGGGCGAATATTGCGCCAGATAGACGCGGCGCATGTTCGGGGTCGAGTTCGATCCCGTCGCATGGAGCGCGAGGCTGGAGAAAGCGACGACGCTGCCCGCCGGGACTTCGAGCGTCACCCCCTCGCTGTCGCCGGTGTAGCCGACGAGGTCGTTGCTGCCCGGCTGACGGCTATGCGGGACGATGCCCTCGCGCGTTCCGGGCGCCTGCGAAAAAGGCAGGATGCGCACGGTGCCGTTCGCGACCGTCGTGTCGTCGAGCGTGCACCAGCAGGTGAGATAGGGCTTGTGATCGGCGGGGCCGCCGTTGCCGACGACATAACCCGAATCCTGATGCCAGCTGAACGGCATGCCTTCGCTGGCGCCCTTCACGACATATTGGTCGTAGAAGAAATAGGCGTCGTCGCCGAGCGTCGCGCGGCAGACGGCGGCCATCGTCTCGCTGAACAGCATCTTACGCAGGTCAGGCTCGCGGCGCTGGCATTCGCCGGCGAAATAGCGCTTGCCCTTGTGACTGATGCCGTCGACCTCGACCCCGAGCGCGTCGAGGCGGGCATCTTCGCGTTCGATCACGCGGCCGCATTCCTCGCGCAGCAGATCGAGCAGCGGGCCTTCGAGGATACGTTCGAAGACCGCATAGCCTTCGGCGGCATAGTGTTCGCGCTGGGCGGAGAAATCCATCTTCACTCTCCCGATCTTGTCTGACGTGTCCCATAGCGCGGAGTCATCCATCGCATCCAATCGAATTGCATCCATCGATCATACGTCTATACTATGGCTTATGCGAATGAGACAGGTCGAGGCGTTTCGCGCCGTGATGATGAGCGGGGGCATTACCGCCGCCGCGACGATGCTCAACATCAGCCAGCCGTCGGTGAGCCGGCTGATCGCCGACATGGAGCGCGCGGTCGGCTTTCGCCTGTTCGACCGGCGCGGCGCGCGCGTTCACCCGACCGCGCAGGCGCAGGCGCTCTATGAAGCGGTGCGGCGAAGCTATGCCGGGCTCGACCTGCTCGACCAGGCGGCGCGGCGCATCCGCGCGCACCCGGTCGGCACGGTGCGGATCGCGGCGCTGGCGGCGATCGCGACGGCGATCCTGCCCGCGGTGATCGCGCGCTTTCGCATCCTTTATCCCGAGATCAAGATCACGGTCGAAGCGCTCGGCCAGCGCGCGATCGAGGAGCGGGTGTTCCTGGGGCAGGCCGACCTGGGCATCGGGATCGACGTGCCGGGCCGCGAGGGCATAAGATCGACTCCGCTCGCACGCGCCGAATATGTCTGCGCGCTTCCGGCCAATCATCCGCTGGCGGCGCGCGAGCGTGTGACAGTCGAGGATCTGGCGGGCGAGGAATTCATCGGCCCGATGCACGAGGCCGATGCGCTGTGGAACAGGATCGACGTCGTGCTCGAAACCGCGGGCATCGCGATCTCACGCCGGCTCGAGACGCAGCAGTCGCACACCCTTTATGCCTTCATCGAAGCGGGGCTGGGCGTATCGATCGCCGAACCGTTCAGCGCACCGCTGTTCCACCGGCTGGGCGTCGCGATTCGTCCCTTCACCCCGCCGGTCGAACTCGACTTCGGTCTGCTCGAACCCGACATCGGCCCGACGCCCGAGATCGTCGCCTGGCTGAACGCCGACGTCGCGCGCGAGACCGCGGCGTGCCTGGCGCATGTGCGGAAAGTGGTGGCGGCGCGGTAGTGGGGGCAGGTTTGTGGTGGAAAGCCGTCGTTCCCCACCTTCGTCATTCCCGCGAAAGCGGGAACCCAGCGTGGGATTAGCCGACGCACGCTCTGGGTCCCCGCTTTCGCGGGGATGACAAAGTTAGGAGATGCCGGGCGTCCGCAATCGGTCAATAGCCGCCTTTCATCCAAGCCATAGCATTTGGACATAATTCACCGATATTTCTCGATTGGACTGCAATGATTTTAGCGGTCATCCCTAGGCTGGCAGATTGACCGCATTGTCAATTGAATGAGTAGATATTAGGAGGCGTGCCGAGCCTCCTACTCGATGCATGAGCGGACGCAGATCCGCTGCCGCTTCTTGGGGAGGATGAAATGAAGTTTTCGCCGTTCAAAAAATCGCTGCTCCTGTCATCGGTGCTGGGCGCCGCCGCCTTGGCCGCGCCCGCCGTCGCGCAGGACGCCGCGGCAGCGGCCGACGCGCCCTTCGCCAACAACGACATCATCGTCACCGCGCAGAAGCGCGCGCAGAATCTGCAGGACGTGCCCGTCGCCATCTCGGTCGTGTCGGGCGACATGCTCGAGCGCGCCAACGTCAATTCGGCCGAACAGCTTTTCCAGCGTGTCCCGACGCTGACCTTCCGCAAGGGCAACACAAACAAGGATTCGGCGCTGTCGATCCGCGGCGTCGGCACGATCAGTTTCTCGTCGGGGGTCGAACCCTCCGTCTCGACGGTGATCGACGGCGTCGTCTATGCCCGCACCGGGCAGCAGACGTCGGACTTCCTTGATGTCGAGCGCATCGAAGTGCTGCGCGGGCCGCAGGGCAGCCTGTTCGGCAAGAACGCATCGGCCGGTGTCATCAATATCGTGACGCGCGAACCCGACGACGCGCTGGGCGGCTATGTCGATGCCGCCTGGTACGAGGGCAATGAATATCGCATCCGCGGCAGCGTCGGCGGCGCGCTCGGCGACGGCGTCAAGGCGTCGCTCACCGGCTTCTGGTCGCAATATGACGGCAACGGCCGCAACGTGTTCAACGGCCACAAGGTCAACGGCTATGAACATTGGGGCGTGCGCGGCAAGCTGATCGCCGAACCCACCGACGCGCTGAAGATCACGCTGATCGCCGACTATTCGAAGAACAGCGACAATGGCTATGCCGACAGCATCGGCACCGTCTTTTCCTCCGCGTTCAACGATGCGGTGTTCAAGCCGAGCCTCGCGCCGCTGACGCTCGACGGCAAGAACAAGGACATCGACAACGACCTCGACCCCTATACCAAGGACAAGAACAGCGGTGTGTCGGGGCAGATCGACTATGATTTCGGCGGCGTAACGCTGACCTCGATCACCGCCTATCGCCACTGGTATAATTTCCAGGTCCGCGACGGCGATTTCCGCTCGGACGCGCCGTCCTACGTCAATACCGGCACCGCGTCGGGCGACGTGCGCTCGCACGACCGCGGCGACCTGAAGTTCGACCAGTTCACGCAGGAATTGCGCATCGCCTCGTCGAACCCGCAATTCTTCGAATATGTCGCGGGCCTCTATTATTACCACACGAAGGAAGTCGACTTCTTCAACCGCACGGTCACCGCCTGCACCGCCTCGACGCTGCCGACGGTGGGCGGGCTGACGCCGTGCGCCGCCGGGTCGTCGACCTATACGACCAACGAGGGCAACGCCGACTTCACCACGACGCTGACCAGCTATTCGGCGTTCGGCCAGGGCACGCTCAACTTCACCGACGCCTTCCGCGGCATCCTGGGCCTGCGCTATACCGAGGACAAGGTCAGCTATGACTTCGCCCGCACCTCGACCCAGACGACCGCGTTCAGCGGGGTGAATCCGGCCTTCAGCGCAGACGGGTCGATCAAGGATCATGGCTGGTCGGGCAATGCCGGCCTGCAATATGACGTGTCCGACGACATCATGGCCTATGGCATGTATACCCGCGGCTACAAGGGACCGGCGCTCAACGTCTTCTTCAACATGCAGGCGCGCGACACCGGCCGCATCGATCCCGAAAAGTCGAATGCCTATGAGGCGGGGCTCAAGATGCGGCTGTTCGACCGCAAGCTGACGCTGAACCTCGCGGCCTTCTACGCCAAATATAATAATTATCAGGCGAACTTCCTCGACATCGTCGCGGGACAGGTCGTCACCCGCCTGACCAATGCCGGTTCGGTGTCGACGCGCGGCATCGAGATGGATTTCAACGCCGCGATCACCGACGATTTCCAGCTTTCGGGCGGCTTCAACTACACCGACGCCCACATCAACACCTTCATCTGCCCGACCGGCGCGGCGGTCACCTGCGCCGACGCGATCAACGGCAAGCCGCTGCCCTTTGCCCCCAAATACAAGGGCACGGTGACGATGGACTGGCGCCTGCCGCTGAACCTCGACGGCTTCAATGTCGATCTGAACAGCTCGCTCACCTATCAGAGCAAGACCAATTTCGACATCAACCAGAACCCCAACGCCTTCCAGAGCCCCTATGCGATCTGGGATGCGGGGATCACGCTGCGCACCGCCGACGACAAATATGCGCTGTCGTTCCTGGTCAAGAACATCACCGACAAGCAGTTCGTCATCCAGCGCATCCCGAACGGCACCTCGTTCATGCGCCAGATCACCCCGCGCGATGCCGAACGCTATGTCGGCGTCACCGGGCGGGTGAACTTCTAAGCCCCCTGCCCCGGCGCGCGGGGCGGGCCCACCCCGCGGCGGGGGGGAGTTTTGCGGACCCCCAGGAAAAGTTTAAAAGTCGGCCCCAGCAAGGGCGCCGCCGCCGGCGGCGGGGGAGGGCGGGGCGGCGATCAAAGATTCGCGATGAAAGGAAATTCGCCCATGGCGCTCGACGCGCTCGACACAGGCTTTGCCCTCCGCCTCGGCGGGCGGACGATCCTGTCGCACCGCGAGGACGCCCCCTGTTTTTTCGTCGGGCGCGGCGAGCCGCATGTCCACGGGGCGCTCGGCCATTTCGACGTAACGCAGGACGTGATCGAACGGCGCGCGCTGGCCTATGCCGAGGTTCAAGGCGATGTCGTGCGCTTTGCCGAAAGCGAAGGCGCGCCCTGCCTGCTCGAAGCGGCGGTGTCGGGCGACGGAGACGATGCTACGATCACCCTGAAAGCGCTCGACCCGGCGCTCAACCGGCTGTGGCTGCGCGTTCCCGCGGAGGCGGGCGAGCATGTCTGGGGCGGCGGCGAGCAATTTTCCTATTTCGACCTTCGCGGCCGGCATTTTCCTTTGTGGTCGAGCGAACCCGGCAACGGCCGCGACCCGTCCTCGCCGCTGTTCCGGCAGGTCGAGGCGCATCGCAAGGGCGGCGGCGGCAGCTATGCCCACACCAATTATCCGCAGCCGACCTATGTGAGTTCGCGGCGCTATGCGCTGCATGTCGACAGCTTCGCCTATGCGGCGTTCGATTTTCGCAATGCCGATTATCACGAAGTCGAGGTCTGGGAGATTCCGGCGCGGATCGAGCTGTGGGCGCGGCCGCGTTTCACCGATCTCGTCTCGGCGCTGTCGGCGCGCTTCGGGCGCCAGCCGCCGCTGCCCGAATGGCTGCTCAAGGGCGCGGTGATCGGGCTCAAGGACGGCGACGAGAGCTTTACGCGCCTCAAGGCCTTTGAGGACGCCGGGGTCGCAGTGTCGGGGCTGTGGTGCGAGGATTGGGTCGGCCTGCGCATCACCAGCTTCGGCAACCGGTTGTTCTGGGACTGGCAATGGAATGCGAAGCGCTATCCCGATCTGCCTGCACGGATCGCGGAATTGCGCGAACGCGGCATTCGCTTCCTCGGCTATGTGAATCCCTATCTCGCGGTCGACGGACCGCTCTATGCCGAGGCGGCAGCACTGGGCCTGCTGGTGATGCGGCCCGACCGCGACGAGCCTTATGTGATCGATTTCGGCGAATTCGATTGCGCGCATGTCGACTTCACCAATCCGGCGGCGGCGGACTGGTTCGCCGACACGATCATCGGCGAGAAGATGATCGATTTCGGCCTGTCGGGCTGGATGGCCGACTTCGGCGAATATCTGCCCGTCGATGTCCGGCTGGCGAACGGCGAGAGCGGGATGACCGCGCACAACCGCTGGCCGGCGCTGTGGGGCGAGGTGAATGCGAAGGGGATCGCAGGACGCGGCCAGACGGGCGAGATGATGGTGTTCATGCGCTCGGGCGCCGCCGGGGTGCAGGGGCATTGTCCGATGCTGTGGGCGGGCGACCAGGCGGTCGATTTCAGCCGTCACGACGGGATCGGCACGGTGATCTGCGCGGCGCTGTCGGCGGGGATGCTCGGCAACGCGCATCATCACAGCGATTGCGGCGGCTATACCAGCCTGTTCGACACGGTGCGCCATGCCGAACTGGCGATGCGCTGGGCCGAAATGTCGGCCTTCACATCGATGATCCGCACCCATGAAGGCAACCGGCCGCGGCAGAATGTCCAATATGACGACAGTCCCGAACTGCTCGCGCATTTCGCGAAGATGACGCGGATTTACGCGCATCTGGCGCCCTATATCCGGCGCTTGTCGCGGGAAGCGTCGGAGACCGGGCTGCCGGTGCAGCGGGCGTTGTTTCTGCATTTCGAGGACGACCCCGAAACCTATGCGATCCAGACGTCGTATCTGCTCGGCCCCGACCTGCTCGTCGCGCCGGTGATCGCGGCGGGGAAAAGCGAGTGGACGACCTATCTACCCGCGGGGGCCGAGTGGGTGCATGTCTGGTCGAAGCAGACCTATGCGGGCGGCGGCGACGTGACCGTGGCGGCGCCGTTCGGGGAGCCGCCGGTCTTTTATCGCGCCGGGTCGCCGGATGCGGCGCTGTTCGACGCGATCCCGTCGGCCTGAGCGGCATCCTTCAGCACCGCGACGAAGGCGGCGACCAGCGCGCTGCGACTGCGGTTGCGCAGGAGGTGGATGGCGTCGCGGGTGACCTCCGACGGCGGGAGCGCGATCATCGCGAGGCCGCTGCGCAGCGCCAGACGCCGCGGCACGACGGTGATCGCGCGACCGCTCTTTGCCATGTCGAGGCAGGCGGCGGTGGAATCGAGCTCGTAATCGGGGAATCGTCCGGCAGCGAAGCGGGCGCGGATCGCGCGCGGAAAATTGCTGCCCGGCGCGGGGCGCGGGAGCGCCCAGGGAAAATCGCCACTGTCGCCCTCCCCCCGCGCGAGCGGGTGATCGGGCGCGCAGACGAGCACCAGCGGCTCGGGCGGCAGCGGGATGCACAGCACTTCGTCGGCGTGGGCGGACGTGGCGAATTTCGCGCGGTTGCAGACGACGAGATCGAGGCGGCGGTCGACGAGGGTTTCGAGCAATTGCTCGGACGGCCCGCCGGTGACGGTGACGCGGACGCCGGGGTGTCTTTCGGCGAAGCGCGCGATCGCGTCGGTGAGCAAAGGTTGCAGCGGATAGGGACCGGCGCCGACCGCGACGGTGCCGCTGCTCGGCTGGCCGAGCCCGCGCGCTTCCTGTTCGAGGTTCGCCGAAGCGGCGATGACATCGCGCGCCGAGCGGATCAGGCGGTCGGCGTCGCTCGTCGGGCGGACATAATGGGTGGTGCGGTCGAACAGCGTGGCGTCCAACTCCCCCTCGAGCTTCTGGATCGACCGGGTCAGCGCCGATTGCGTCAGGCCGAGTTCGTCGGCGGCGCGCGCATAGCTGCCGAGACGGTAGAGCGTGTCGAAATGGCGCAGGCGGCGGAGGTTCATGCCGCGCACCATATCATTCCCATTATGCAATACCAATGCCCCGGTCATTCGCATAGCGTGACGCCATGAGCAGCACCCAACTCGATGCGCGGCGGCGTGCGCAAATCTTTGCCGAGCTGGAATCGCGGACGTTCGATCTTGCGGTGATCGGCGGCGGGATTACGGGCGCGGGGATCGCGCGCGATGCCGCGATGCGCGGGCTGTCGGTGGCGCTGGTCGAGGCGCGTGACTATGCGAGCGGGACGAGCAGCCGAAGCTCCAAGATGATACACGGTGGCCTCCGCTATCTGGCGCAGGGCGACATCGCGCTGGTCAAGGAAGCGGCGTCGGAACGGCAGGTGCTACGGCGGATCGCGCCGCATCTGACGCGGCTGTCGCCGTTCCTGATCCCGACAACGAACATGGCGATGACCGCGAAGCTGCGCACGGGGCTGTGGACCTTCGAGAAGCTCGGCGGGGTGCCCGAGGCCGAGAAGCATGAGGTGATCGGCCTTACCGAATTGCAGCGGCGCGAGCCGCTGATGCGCACCGACCGGCTGAACGGCGCGGTGCTCTATCCCGAGTTCCTGACCGACGACGCACGGCTGGTGCTGGCCAATATCCGCAGCGCGCAGGGTGCGGGCGCGGTGGTGGTCAACCATGCGGCGGCGTCGGACCTGACGAGCGACGGCCTGGTCGCAACCTCGACGCTGGGCGATAATCTCGGCGCGCGGATCAGGGCGAAGCTGGTCGTGAACGCCGCGGGCGCGTGGGTCGACGCGGTGCGCGGGCTCGAAGCGGGCGAAGGCGATGCGCGGCTGTCGCTAAGCCGCGGCATCCATCTGGTGCTGCCGCGCGAGCGGCTCCCCATCAACGCCACCCTGATCATCCGCGCGCCCGACAAGCGCAGTATCTTCGCGGTGCCGCGCGGCGCCTTCACCTATATCGGTACGACCGACGTGTTCCACGACGGCGCCGATTACTGGCCCGCGCCGACGCGCGACGACATCGACTATCTGCTGCGCGCCACCGAAGCGGCGCTGAGCATCGACCCGATCGGGGATGCCGAGATCGTCTCGCTCTGGTCGGGGGTGCGACCGTTGATCGCGCAGCCGGGGAAGAAAGCGAACGAGGTGTCGCGCAAGGATGAGATCTGGACCTCGCCAAGCGGACTGGTCTCGATCGCGGGGGGCAAGCTCAGCGCCTATCGCGCGATGGCCGAGCGGGTGGTCGATCTGGTCGCGGGCCGGCTGGGCAGGAACGCCCTGCCCTGCTCGACCGCCGACGCCCCGCTGCCGGGCGGATCGCGGAGCGTCGGCGACAGCCTGAGCCGCCTCGATCCGCGCGCCGCCGAGCGGCTGGCCGGGCTTTATGGCGACGAAGCGAGCGAGATACTGATCGCGGGCGGCGATGTCGCGGCCGAAGCGGCGCGCGCGGTGACGCACGAAGGCGCGGCAAGGCTCGAGGATTATTGGGTGCGCCGCAGCGCGCGCGCCTGGTTCGACCGGGACGCGGGCCTTGCCGCGCTGGCGCCCGCCGCCGAGGCGATGGGGGCGCTGCTCGGATGGGATGATGCCGCCAGGGCGGCCGAGATCGCGCATTGCCAGCGGATCAACGATGAAAGCCGCAGGCTTTTGGGAGAGTGAGATGAGTTCGATTGCCGAAGCCCTTGCCAGCGCCATCGGCGCCGACCGCGTCGCGAGCGACGCCGATACACTGAATGCGCGGCGTTACGACCAGTGGGCGGTCAAGCATCTGCGCGACTGGCGCGGCGAAGCCGTGCCCGCGCCGGGCTGCGTCGTGCGGCCGCAATCGGTGGAGGATGTGCAGAAGGTCGTGCGCCTTGCCGCCGAGCGCTGCGTGCCGCTGATCCCCTACGGCCTCGGCAGCGGGGTGTGCGGCGGGATCGAGCCGACGCCGGACGCGATCCTGCTCGACATGAGCGCGATGAACCGGGTGCGGTTTATCGACAGCGACGATCTGCTGGCGAGCTTCGATGCCGGGCTCAACGGCATGGAAGCCGAAGAAGCGGTCGCGGCCCACGGCCTGACGATCGGGCATTGGCCGCAGTCGATCGCGATCAGCAGCGTCGGCGGCTGGGTGTCGACGCGCGCGTCGGGGCAATTTTCGACCGCCTATGGCAATATCGAGGACATCATCCATTCGATCGAGGCGGTGCTGCCGAACGGCGAACTGGTGACGCTGGGCAAGGCGGTGCGCGCCGCCGCCGGGCCCGACCTCCGCCACCTGCTGATGGGCGCCGAAGGAACGATGGGCGTCATCACCGGCGTGACGTTCTCGCTGCGCGCGAAGGCGCCGCACCGCGATTACAGCATCTTCTATGCGAACGACATGCGCGCCGGGTTCGAGGCGCAGCGGCGGATCGTCCGCGCCGACTGGCGCCCGCCGGTGATGCGCCAATATGACGGGCGCGAGGTGCGGCGGCTGTTCCGCGATTACGAACGCGACGGCAAGGCGATGCTGCTGATGGTTCACGAAGGGCCGCAGGCGCGCGTCGAGGCCGAGCTTGCGGCGATGCGCGAGATTTGCGCGAGCGCGGGCCTCGAGGCGGGCGATCCGATGGCGGCGAAGCAATGGATCGAAAAGCGCAACCATGTGCCGAGTTGGCGCGACATGTTCGAGCGCGGCTATGTCGCCGACACGGTCGAGATTTCGGGGCGCTGGAGCGAGATCGGCGCGATCTATGACGACAGCATCGCGGCGCTGAACGCGATCCCCGGCGTCATCAACGCGTCGGCGCACAGCAGCCATGTCTATCGATCGGGGATCAACCTCTATTTCAGCTTCGCCGCGACCTTCGAGGATAGCGCGAAGATGGAGCCCGCCTATTTCGCGGGCTGGCGCGCGATCATGGAAGCGACCGCGAAACATGGCGGCGGGGTCGCGCACCATCATGGCGCGGGGCGATTGAGGAAGCCTTATCTGCACCATGATCTGGGCGAGAATGGCGTGGCGTTGCTGCGACGGGTGAAGGATGCTCTCGATCCGGAGGGGATGATGAATCCGGGCAATCTGATACCCGATGCGTGAGCATGCCGTCATTGCGAGCGGAGCGAAGCAATCCAGAGCGGTTTACGCCACCTCTGGATTGCCGCGCGGCTTCGCCGCTCGCAATGACGCTTGCTGGGATTTCAGGTGAATAGCCACGGCCCTCTCCTCCTCGCGCTCGATGCGGGCACCACGGGCGCCCGCGCGATGCTCGTCGATCCGGCGGGGGCGGTGCTGGGTATCGACAAGAGGCCGATCGCCAACCGCTTCCCCGCCCCCGGGCTGGTCGAGCAGGATGCGGGCGCGGTGTGGGACATCTGCCGCGCGGTGATCGATGGCGCGCTGGCCGCCGCCGGGCGCAGCATCGCCGACGTCGCGGCGATCGGCGTGACGACGCAGCGCGCGAGCGTGGTCCTGTGGGACCGCGCCAGCGGCGAGCCGGTCGCGCCGATGCTCGTGTGGAGCGACCTGCGCGGGATGGACGAATATAAGGCGCTGCGCGCGGCGGGCTTCACCGCCTGGCCGCAGGTGCCCTCCGCCAAGCTGCCCGCGGCGATCGCACTGTCGGGGCGCGATCCCAAGGACTTGCAATGGGGGACGCTCGATAGCTGGCTGACCTACAAGCTGAGCGGCGCGCATGTCACCGATGCCTCGGCGGGCTGGCTGACGGGCTATTATGATTTTGCGCGCGGGAGCGGGTGGGACGCGGCCTTGCTGGCGCACCAGCGCCTGCCCGCGAGCCTGTTCCCGGCGCAGACCCAAAGCTGGGGCGCGATTGCCGAGACCGACCCCGCCATACTCGGCGCGCGGGTGCCGATCACCGCGCTGATCGCCGACCAGGAGGCGGCGATGGTCGCGCACGGCGCACTGGCGCGCGGCGACTGGAAGGCGACTTATGGCACGTCGGGCGTGCTGATGGCGGGAACCGGCGATGCGCCGCAGGAGGTGCATAAAAGTATGCCCGCCGAGGCGCTGGCCTTTGCGGGCGGCAAGCGGCGCTTCTGCGTCGAAGGCATGGTGAACACGACCGGATCGCTGATCGAGTGGCTGTGCGGCACGCTGGGGCTGTTCGTGTCGCCGGCGGCGATGGAGGTAGCGGCGGCTTCGGTGAGCACGGCAGGGAATGTCGTGGTGCGGCCGTCGCTGGCGGGCATGGGCGCACCGCATGGGAAGTTCGAAGCGCGCGGGCTGATCGCCGGGCTGAGCTTTGCCGACGGGCCGGGCGAGGTTGCGCGGGCGGCGTTGCAGGGCATCGCCTTCCGCTTTCGCGAGATCGCCGAGGTGATCGCCGACGCGCTGCCGGTGCCCGAGGCGCTGCCCGTCGCGGGCGGGCTGTCGGCGAGCGATACGTTGATGCAGTTGCAGGCCGATGCGTTGCAGCGCCCGGTGCGGCGCCACGCGGTGCGCGAGGCGAGCGCCTATGGCGCGGCGCTGGCGGCAGGGATGGGCGCGGGGCTGTTCGGGGAAAGCGATCTTCAGAGGCTGGCGCGATACGATGCCGAGTTCTGGCCGAACGTCGGGCGCGATGAAGCCGATGCGGCGTTCGCGCGGTGGCGGGCGGCGGTGACGGTGTGATGCTTGCGTCTGGGCCATATCAAGCCCCTCCCCTTCAGGGGAGAGGTTGGGGTGGGGGCTCGAAACCTTGCGCAAGGCCGATGGCCCCCACCCCCAACCCCTCCCCTGAAGGGGAGGGGCTATTATGTTGCCCCGCTCACCTCGCGCCACAGCCCGCGCACGATGTCGCGCATCCTCTGCGCCTCGTCCCAGCGGTTCGTCAGCTCGCGGCCGTCGGGCGTCGTGATCGCGTAGGGCGGCGGGCCGAGCTCGCACATGAAGGTCAGCGCGTCGCCCTCGCGCGCCTGTTCGAGCCACAGCTCGAAACCGCGGCGCCACCAGGCAACATGCTGGTCGAGCCAGCCCTTGTGCTGCGGCGCGTCCAGCGCGACCTGCACCTGATGCGTCGTCGAAACGCGGCCGTGGAAATTGTGGCTCCCCTGCAGGATCGTCTCCATCGCCGCGAGCTGGTCATCACGCAGCGGCAATTCCATCTCGCCCGCGACCGGATAGTGCGACAGGTCGGCGGTCAGCGGCAGGCCGGGGCGCTCCTCGATCAGCCGCAGGGTGAAGAGGAGATCGTTGGTGAGGCGGCCGCGGTGGGTTTCGAACCAGACGGGCAGCGGCGCATCCTTCGCCGCGGCGGCGAGGCGATCGACGAGCCGCAATGCGGCGCCGAAATCGGCCGTCGGACCCGCGATCTGGACGTTAAGATGATGCGCGCCGAGCCGCTCCGCCTCGCCGATCCAATGGCTGAGCTGATCGGCGTCATGGACGAGTACCTGCCCCTCCCACGCAAGGCCGCGCGGGTTCATGACGCGCGCGACGCCGTCGGTGCGCGCGATGCGCGCGAGGTTCGTCCCGACGCCGTCGAACCCCGCCGCGACGACCCGTTCGAGCGCATCGTCGAGGCGGTTTTCGATGTCGAAGCCGGGGCATTTGTCGAGCCCCCAGACCGATTGAAGGACGAGCAGTTGCGGCATGACTTCCCTTTCAGACAGCGTTGTCATATCGTGATGGGGGTGGGAGTCAATTGACTTTAAAAAAGGCAAAATCTTCGTCATGCCGGGCTTGACCCGGCATCCCGCTTTTTGACGTCAAGGGCAAAGCGGGACCCCGGATCAAGCCTGTCCTGAGCTCAGTCGAAGGGTCCGGGGTGACGAAATAAGAAACGATTACGAGAGGATGTCATGAGTAGCGAATCCCCCGCCCCACCCGCCCCTCCGCAGGTGTCGCCCGCCTATCGGCGCTATGCGCTGACGGTGTTGCTCGTCATCTATATCCTCAATTTCCTCGACCGGCAGATCGTCTCGATCCTCGCCGAGCCGATCAAGCACGATCTCCATCTCGCCGACTGGCAGCTCGGGGTGATGACGGGGCTGGCCTTCGCGCTCTTCTACACCGTGCTCGGCATTCCGATCGCGCGCCATGCCGAGACCGGGCACCGGCCGCGAATCATCGCGGCGGCGGCGGGGCTGTGGAGCCTGTTCACCATCTCGTGCGGCTATGCGCAGAATTTCGTCCAGCTCACGCTGTGCCGTATCGGCGTCGGGATCGGCGAAGCGGGCTGCACGCCGCCCGCCCACTCGCTGATCACCGATTATACGCCGCGCGAAAAGCGCGCCTCCGCGCTCGCCTTCTATTCGCTGGGGACGCCGCTCGGCGGGCTGCTCGGGCTCGCGCTCGGCGGGCTGATCGCCGACGCTCATGGCTGGCGGACCGCCTTTCTGGTCGCCGGGCTGCCCGGGCTGCTGATGGCGGTCGTCGCCTGGACGACGTTGCGCGAGCCGCGGCGGCAGATGCATGTCGACCTCGCCGTGCTGAAGGCAGCGCGCCCCGACTTCAAGACCGCGATGGCGGAGATCCGCGGCAAGCGCACCTTCTGGCTGATCGCCTTTGCCGCCGCGATCAAGGCGTTCATCGGCTATGGCGCCGCGGCCTTTATCGCGCCCTTCTTCTTTCGCAATCATGCCGAGGAGCTGACCGCGATCGCGGGTGATTTCGGACTCGGGCTGACCGGCTTCCTCGGCGTCGCACTCGGCGTCGTACTCGGGCTGACCGGCGCGGTCGGGACGTGGATGGGCGGGTATCTGGCGGACCGCTACGGCGCGCGCGACCTGCGCGCCTATGTCGGCATCCCGGCGATCTCGACCCTGCTCGGCATCCCTTTCTATGTCGCCGCGCTGCTCGTCGATTCGGCGGTGACCGCGCTGATCCTCTTCGCCTTTCCGCCGATCCTCAACACGCTCTGGTACGGGCCGGGCTATGCCGCGGTGCAGGGGCTGGTGCGGCCGCAGACGCGCGCGACCGCGTCGGCGGTGCTGCTGTTCATCATCAACCTGATCGGGCTGGGGCTCGGCCCGCTCGGCGTCGGCGCGGTCAGCGATTTTCTAAGCGGGCCGATGGGGCTAGGGTCGGCGGAGGGCGTGCGATGGTCGCTGATGATCTTCATCCTGTTCGGCGCGCTCGCCTCGGCGCTGTTCTGGATGGCGCGCAGTTCGATCCGTGAGGAGATGGTCAGTTGAGTATCGCCAGCATTGCCCTGCCCCGCATCCTGCGCATCGGCGGCGGCGCATCGAAAGAGCTGCCCGAGGTGCTGGCGACGCTGGGACTGGCGCGGCCGCTGATCGTCACCGACGCCTTTCTGCTTGGCAGCGGGCGCGTCGAGGAACTGGTAGGCGGGCTGGCGGCGGCGGGAATCACCGCGCGCGTCTTTGCCGGCACGGTGCCCGACCCGACCGTGGCGTCGGTCGATGCGGGCGTCGCCTGTCTGCGCGAGGGCGACCATGACTGCATCGTCGGCTTCGGCGGCGGCAGCCCGCTCGACAGCGCCAAGGCGATCGCGGTGCTGGGCGAGCATGGCGGGGCGATGGCCGATTACAAGGCGCCGCATGTCCAGGACAAGGCCGGACTGCCGGTGATCGCGATCCCGACCACCGCGGGCACGGGGTCGGAAGCGACGCGCTTCACGATCATCACCGACGAGGCGACCGACGAGAAGATGCTGTGCCCCGGCCTCGCCTATCTGCCCGTCGCGGCGCTGGTCGATTACGAACTCACCTTCACCAAGCCGGTGCGGCTGACCGCCGACACCGGGATCGATTCGTTGACCCACGCGATCGAGGCCTATGTATCGAAGCGCGCGAACCCGTTCAGCGACGGCATGGCGCTGCTCGCGATGCGCGCGATCGCGCCGAACCTGCGCCGCGTATGCCGCGACCCGATGGATGCGGCGGCGCGCGAAGCGATGATGCTGGGTGCGACGCAGGCGGGGATCGCCTTTTCGAACAGCTCGGTCGCGCTGGTCCACGGGATGAGCCGCCCGATCGGCGCGCATTTCCATGTCCCGCACGGCCTGTCGAACGCGATGCTGCTCCCCGCGGTCACCACCTGGTCGGCGCCCGCGGCGCTCCACCGCTACGCCGACTGCGCAAGGGCGATGGGGGTGGCGGACGAGGCCGAGGGCGACCAGTCGGCGGTGGCGCGGCTGCTCGACGAGCTGGCGGCGCTCAACCGCGAGCTAGAGGTGCCGGGGCCGGCCGCATGGGGCATCGACGCGGCGCGCTGGGAGGCGCTGGTCCCGACGATGTGCGCGCAGGCGGCGGCGTCGGGATCGCCCGCGAACAACCCGCGGGTGCCGGATGAGGAGGAGATGGCGATGCTCTATGCGCAAGTATGGGCGGGAGAAAGCCGTCAGCAAACAGCGACGTCCGAATAATCGCCTGAACAGCTGGATTGCTTTCCGCGCAGCGTGGCACAACCCGACGCCCGAATGATCGTCCTCAGATCGCCGATCGCACCCGTCGCGACGGGGCCAAAATCCATTATGCCGCTACCATCATTCCATTCAGGAAACCGGGCAACAGCTATTCCCTTCCGTTCCATGGCACGGGTCAGTTGCGCCAAGCATTCCGGACTTCCTTCAACCGACAGCCTCCAATAGCTTTCGGCATGTGGCGATGGCGCTTCTCCGCACGAGAGAAGAGCCATGCATGAGGCGAAAATCACAATTTGGCGGGCCCGCATGGATATGTTGTTACACAGTGACGGTGCGATGACCAGCACCACAACCTTGATCCCGTTCATCGACAGGCAATCCGCGCCCTGCTTAAGCGCGCTCGCCCCGCTTCCCGCTCTCCTACGTCTCGATGTGGAGGCGGGGCATCCCAAGTCGACGTCACCCCGGACTTGATCCGGGGTCCCGCTCAGCAATGCAGCGAAGCGGGACCCCGGATCAAGTCCGGGGTGACGAAGCGAGGGCATTGGAGGGGTTCAGAGTATCAGCGGCCCGTGCTGCATCTTCGGCAGCACATGACGGGCGAAGAGGTCGGCCTCCGCCGCGTGGGGGTAGCCCGAGAGAATGAACGCCTCGATCCCCATGTCCTGATAGCGGGCGAGCTTCGCAAGCACCTGGTCGGGGTCGCCGACGATCGCGGCGCCGCAGCCCGAGCGGGCGCGGCCGACGCCGGTCCACAGACTATCCTCGACATAGCCGTCGTCCGACGCGGCTTCGCGCAAGGCGACCTGCGCGTTGACGCCGAAGCTTTGCGAATCGAGCGACTTGGCCTTGATCGCGGCACCCTTCTCCGCATCGAGCTTCGAGAGCAGGCGGTCGGCGGCAGTGCGCGCCTCGGCCTCGGTATCGCGGACGATCATGTGCGCGCGATAGCCGAATTTGAGCGTGCGGCCATAAGCGGCGGCGCGCGCGGTCATGTCGGCGATGATCTCCTTCACCACCTCCTCGCGGTCGGGCCACATCAGGAAGACGTCGCAGCCTTTCGCGGCAGCGTCGCGCGCGGCGGGGGACAGCCCACCGAAATAGAGCGGCGGCGCCTTGCCCGACACCATGCCGATGCGCGGCGGATCGAGCTTCAGCTTCCAGAACTCGCCGTCATGGTCGAGCGCCTCGCCGTTCAGCAGCGTCTTCAGGATATGCATCGCCTCGACCGTGCGGCGGTAACGCGGCTCGGACTCCATCGTCTCGCCCGGCATGTCCGACGAGATGATGTTGACGGTCAGCCGGCCGCCCAGAATGCGGTCGATCGTCGCGATCTGGCGCGCGAGCTGCGGCGGCCATGTCTCGCCGATGCGCACCGCCATCAGCAGGCGGATGCGCTTGACCAGCGTCGCGATCGCCGCGGCGAAGGCGGTGGTGTCGATGCCGAGCGCATAGCCCGAGGGGAGCAGGATATTGTCGAAGCCAAGGCTGTCCGCCTGCATCACGATATCGCGGCAATGCTCCCAGCTCGATTTGAGCATCGGGTCCGGAACGCCGAGAAATTCATAGTCGTCATCGCAAAGCGCCGAAAACCAGCTAACTTCGCACGTGCGATCGGTCATGGCAGATTCTCCCCCATCGAAATTTGCAGCACCGCGTACCATTCGGCGCGCGTCCAGCGCGGGGCGAAGGCTTGCGGGATTTCCCGGATGCGGTCCGGATTTTGGGTGCCGACGATCGGGATCGGGCGCGCGGGATGCGCCATCACCCAGCTATAGGTCGCGGCGGCGCGCGAGACGTCATATTCGGCGGCCTTGGCGTCGAGCAGCGCGGCGATGGCGCGCGTGCGTTCGTCGGCCGGATCGCCGAGCCGGCCGCCGCCGAGCGGCGACCAGGCGAGAAAGGCCATGCCCTCCGCCATCGACTGGTCGAAGATGCCGTCGAACAGCGGGTTCAGGTGAAGCGGCGAAAATTCGCTCTGGTGACTGACCACCGGAACCGGCAGGAATTTGGCGAGCGCCGCCGTCTGCGACGGCGTAAAGTTGGAGACGCCGATCGCGCCGATCTTGCCCGCGCGATGCGCTTCCTCGAGCGCGCGCGCCGCTTCCTGCGGATGGGTGAGCAGGTCGGGGCGGTGGATCTGCCACAGCTCGACATGATCGGTGCGCAGGCGCTTCAGCGAAATGTCGATCGCCGAGCCGAGATAGGGCGCGCTGCTGTCGTAGGGAACGCCGAGGATGATCCCGCCCTTGGTCGCAAGCAGCATCTTGTCGCGCAAGGCCGGCGCTTCGGCGAAGACCTCGCCGAGCAGCGCCTCGGCCGAGCCGAAGCCGCCGGGGGTGTCGCAACCATAGATGTCGGCGGTGTCGAAGAGAGTCACCCCCGCCTCCAACGCCGCGTCGATGCGCGCGCGGGCGGTGCCGACATCGGCACCGGCGAAGCGCCACATGCCCCAGGCGATCGGAGCGACCTCATGGCCGGCGAGAGACACGGTGGCGGGAGCGGGTAGATAATCTGACATCGCTGTCATATACTCCATGATCGAATGGATGGGAAGCGGGTTTCTATACGGTGCAGCTAATCTTTTACGTCGTCATCCCCGCTTTCGCGGGATGACGAGAATTACCTTCAATGCGCCAACACCTGCGCCTCGCCATCCTCCTCGTCCACCGCGACGATGCGCGGCAGGATAAGGTGGATCGCGGCGAGCGCGGCGAGATAGGTGAAAGCGCAGACGAGCATCATCGGCATGTAGCCACGGCCGGTGTCGAGCGACCAGCCCGCGAACTCGATCATCGCCATGCCCGACAGGTTCCCCGCGAAGGCGCCGATGCCGATCGCCGAACCGACGATCTTTGCTGGAAAAACGTCGGTGGTGAGGCCGAAGAGATTGGTCGAGAACCCCTGATGCGCGAAAAGGCCAAGGCCGAGGATCGCGGCGGCGACCCACGCGCTGTCGGCGTGGACGAGCAAAGGCACCGGCAGGATCAGCACGGCATAGATCAGCATCGACGCCTTGCGCGCGGCGTTGACGCTCCACCCGCGGGTCATCAGCAGCGACGGCAGAAAGCCGCCGGTGATGCCGCCGAGCGCGGCCATGAAATAGACGAAGGCGACCGGAAGCCCGAGCGTTCCCTGGCTGAGCCCGAAGACACGGTGGAAGAGGTCGGGCATGAAGAAGAGCAGGAACCACCAGACCTGATCGGTGAGCGCCTTGCCGAGGATCACCGCCCATTGGCGGCGGTCGCGCAGCAGGCTGCCCCATGCGATCTTCGTCGCGGCGGCGTCGGCGGCGCCGGGCTGTTCGGGGATGCGCACCATCAGCCACACCGCGACCCAGACGAGCCCGAGCCCGCCCGCGATTAGAAAGGTCGACTGCCACCCCCACATCAGCGCCATCAGCGGAATCAGCAACGGCGTCAGGATCGCCCCCACATTGGGGGCGATGCCGCCGAGGCCGAGGACGACCGAGCGTTCCTTGGCGTTGAAATAGGTCGCGGCGGTCTTCACCGCCGCCGGGGTGCCGATCGATTCGGCGGCGCCGAGCACCGCGCGCGAGGTGACGAAGCCCGCGACCGTGGTCACGAAGGCGTGCGCCATGCCCGCGAGGCTCCACACCCCCACCCCGATCGCGAAGCCGCGGCGCAGCCCGACCTTGTCGATGAACCAGCCGGTGCCGAGAAAGGCGAGCGCGGCGGCGAATTGAAAGGCCGAGGCCATGTGGCTGTAATTGCGGTCGGTCCAGTCGAACTCGGCCTGGAGGGTCGGTTTCAGGAGCGCGAGAATCTGGCGATCGACATAGTTGAGGACGATGGCGACGAAGACGAGCCCCACCAGCAGCCAGCGGCGTTTATCGGCGATTTGCGCCACCATCGTCTCTCCCCGAATCTCTTTTCGTGTTATGATCAGATAACGCTGTCATATCCGAAAGGACAGACGTTTTTTCACTACGGCAGGAATGGGGTGGGGAGCTGCCGTTTCCCCACCTTCGTCATTCCCGCGAAAGCGGGAACC
>NZ_JAOZVW010000076.1 GCF_025869345.1 Sphingopyxis sp. | reverse complement strand
AACAGGCCCCTCGGCTTCGCTCGGGGAAGCGGATGAGATTAAAGATATGCTGATCAGAACAGCCGCGTCAACGAATAGAAGATCGCCGCGACCACCGCGCTCGCCGGGATGGTGATGAACCAGGCGACGACGACGTTGCTCGCGACGCCCCAACGCACCGCGCTGGCGCGGCGGGCGACGCCGGCGCCGATGATCGCGCCGGTGATCGTGTGCGTCGTCGACACCGGGATGCCGAGCAGGCTGGCCGTAAAGACGATGATCGATCCGCCGGTCGAGGCGGCGAAGCCCTGATGGTGCGACAGCTTGGTGATGCGGCCGCCCATCGTCTCGATGATCTTCCACCCGCCCGACAGCGTCCCCATGCCGATCGCGATGTAGCAGGAGATCGCGACCCAGTGCGGGACATGGAATTCGCCGGTCATATAGCCGGTCGAATAGAGAAGGACGGTGATCACCCCCATCGTCTTCTGCGCATCGTTGAGGCCGTGGCTCAGCGAATAGGCGGCCGAGGAAAAGAGGTGGAGGAAGCGGAAGCTCCGCTCGGCGAATTTTGCGGTCGCGCGGCGCAGCGCCCAGCTGCTGAGCAGCATCACCAGCATCGCGAGCAGCATCCCGAGCAGCGGCGAGAGGAAGATCGCGATGACGGTCTTGTTGAGGCCCGTCCACTGAATGCCCTCGAACCCGGCATGGGCCACCCCGGCGCCGACGATGCCGCCGACCAGCGCATGGCTCGACGAGGAGGGAATGCCCTTGAGCCAGGTCACGACATTCCAGAACATCGCCCCGACCAGCGCGCCGAACACGACCGCAGGCGTCACCAGATCCTTGTCGATCAGCCCGGCGCCGATCGTCTCCGCCACCTTGTGCAGCGCCGGAAAGGCGAGGCTGAGGAAATAAGCCGCAAAGTTGAAGAAGGCCGCGAAGAGCACCGCCTGCACCGGCCGCAGCAGCCGCGTCGCGACGACGGTCGCGATGCTGTTCGCCGCATCGTGCAACCCGTTCAGGAAATCGAACGCCAGCGCGAGAAGGATCAGGCCCGCGAGCAGGGGAAAAGCGAGTTCGTGCATGGGTCAGGCCATCCCCTGCCGATTCCCCGAGCGAAGCCGAGGGGCTATGCCGAGCGCAGTCGAGGCAG
>NZ_JAOZVW010000075.1:38636-44195 GCF_025869345.1 Sphingopyxis sp. | reverse complement strand
CCGTCCCTGGCGTCATGCCTGATCTCTTTGTCCTTTTGTCACACTCCGTTTTTTTTATTTCCCACCCCTTATCCAAAAATGCGAAGAAAAAGAGATGGAAAATAGCGGGATTCCCGCTTTCGCGGGAATGACGAAAGAAGGAAGCGGCGATCAAGAAAGCTGCCCTCCCCTGAAGGGGAGGGCGTAGAGGCTGGGATCAGCGCGCGCCCATCGTGCGCAGGTGATCGCGCAGCGGGCCCCAGGCGGCGACCCCTTCGAGCACCTGGCCGTTGACGACGAAGGTCGGCGTGCCCTGGATCTGATATTTCTCGGAAGCGGCATTGGTGCCCTGTTCGAGCTTCGAGATATTGTCGACGTTGGACAGGCAGGCGTTGATCTGCTCGCCGGTCACGCCGCGCGACTGGAAGAAGGTGTCGAGCTTCAGCGCCTTGGCGAAGGCGGGGAAGCGCTGCGCGGGGGGCAGCTTCATCGCGGCGTCGGCGGCGGCTTCATTGCCCTTCACGCCCGCGAACAATTCCTCCTGCGACGCGAAGACATTGTCCTGCAGCGGGAAATAGCGGTCGACCGGCGCGCAGCGGATGATCGCGGCGGCGGTGGCGTCGAGCGGGTCGCGGATGAAATTATGAACCTCCAGGCTGACGCGGCCGGTGTCGATGAAGTCGCGCCGAAGCTCCTCGTGGCTTTCGGTCGAGAAGGCCGCGCAGTGCGAGCAGGTGATCGACGCGAATTCGATGACCTTGATCGGCGCGTCGGGGTTGCCCATCACATAGCCGCCGTCGTCATTTTTGCTGACCGTCTGCGACCAGCTCTTGCCCGCGGGGGCGGCGACCTTGGCGATGACGTCCTGCTTCTTGGTCTGGTCGGTCTTGGTCTCGCCGCACGCGCTGAGCGCGAGTGCGCCGAGCGAGGCGAGGAGGAGGATGCGCAGCTTGGGCTGGATCATGGTCGGGCTTTCCTTGGGCATGGAGAAGGGAGTGACAGGAGCGGGCTTTTACGAGCCCTTGAGCGCGGCGTCGAGTTTCGTTTTCAACATCGGCCAGGTGGTGGTCCCGGCATCGCGGCCGTTGACGAAGAAGGTCGGCGTGCCGCGGACATGATCCCCCGACAGCCCGATATTGGTCATGCCGGTCACTTCGGCCTGCGCGACTTCGCTGTCGAGGCACGCGTTCACCTGCGCCGCCGAATAGCCGCGCTTCTGCATCAGTGCGGCGAGGCCGGTGTCGGCCGCGATCTTGCGCGCTCGCTCGCTCGGCTCGCCCTGCGACCAGCGCGCTCTCTGCGCGTCGCTCATCTTGATCACCTTGTTCAGCCACACCGGCTGCGCGGCGAAGATCGCTTCGTGATTGCCCGCGAAGGCGCTCGCCGGGCCGCAGCGCGCGAGCAGCGCGGCGGTCAGGTCGACGGGGTCGCGGACGAGATTGCGATATTCGAAGAGGACGAGGCCCTTGTCGATATATTGCGCCTTGAGCGGCGCCGAGCCGAGCTTCGCGAAATCGGCGCAATGGCTGCACGTATAGCTGAAATATTCGACCAGCTTCACCTTCGCCCTGGGGTTGCCGACGACATAGGCGCCGATCGAATTGACGCTGACGGCCGCCGACCAGCGCGCCGGCCTGGCGGGTGTGGCCGCGACGAACAAAGTGAGCGCGGCCGCCGTCAGGGCGGCGATCGCGGCGCGGCGGGCGAGAGGCGTGGCACGAAATTTCGACATGGCGAAACCTTCAACTGATTTTGGGGATGTTCGACGGCCCCGCAAGCCCCGCCGCCATGCGTTCGAGCACGGTGCGCAGTTCCGGGTCGCCGATGTCGCGCAGACTGTCCCCCAGTTCGGCGGGTACGGGCTTCAGCATTGCCGGCTGCTGAACGGGAGCGGCGGGAGTGACCTGACCGTGCGTCATCCGCACCGTGGCGATCGCCGCATAGCCGAAGAAGCGGTTGACCGATGCGATGATGTCGGGCGTGACATGCTGGAGCATCGGGGCGTGCGCGCCGCTGATCGTCAGGTGCAGCGTGCCCCCTGCCTTCTGCCCGGCGGGAAAGCGGATCATCGCGGGCTGGGTCACGTCGGCGAGCCGGTCGCCGACGATCTCGCGCCAGCGGCTGACCACCGACGACTGGATGAAGCCGAATTTGCGGAAGGCGGCGCGGCCGATTTCGGGGACGAGGTCGGCGATCGAGCGCGCCTCGCCGCCGCGCGGCCGCTCATAGGGGCGCGTCTCGGGCTTCTTTGCCGCCTTCCTTTTGGCGCCTTCGCCCTTGGGAGTGTCCGCTTTCGCCATCGCCAACGCCATGCCATAGGCGGGGGGTGAGCGTCCAGACTTCCCCGAATTTCGCCGAGCGCCTGCTCGGCTGGTACGACCGCGCGGCGCGCGATCTGCCCTGGCGTATCCCGCCGGGCAGCGATGCGGTTCCCGACCCCTATCGCGTCTGGATGGCCGAGATCATGCTCCAGCAGACGACGGTCGCCGCGGTTGCGGGCTATTTCCGGCGCTTCGTTGAGCGCTGGCCGACGGTGGCCGATCTCGCGGCGGCCGACGACGCCGACGTCATGGCGGCGTGGGCGGGGCTCGGCTATTATGCCCGCGCGCGCAACCTGCTCGCCTGCGCGCGGACGGTGGTCGCCGGGCATGGCGGGGCCTTTCCCGATACCGAGGAAGGGCTGCGCGCCTTGCCTGGCGTCGGCGATTATACCGCGGCGGCAGTCGCGGCGATCGCGTTCGGCCGGCCCTCGGTCGTCGTCGACGCCAATATCGAGCGGGTGATCGCGCGGCACCGGCTGATCGAAACGCCGCTGCCCGCCGCGAAGCGCGAGATCCGCGCCGCGCTTGCGCCGCTTGTCCCGCAGGGGCGCCCCGGCGATTTCGCGCAAGGCTTGATGGATCTCGGCGCCACCATCTGCACCCCGCGCGCGCCGGCGTGCGGCATCTGCCCGGTGAGGACCGATTGCCGCGCGCGCGGGCGCGCCGATATCGAAAGGCTGCCGGTCAAGCCGCCGAAGAAGGCGAAGCCGCAGCGCTACGGCGTCGCCTGGTGGATCGAGCGGGACGGCGCGCTCTGGCTCGTCCGCCGTCCCGGCAAGGGGATGCTCGGCGGGATGCGCGCGCTGCCCGGCGGCGACTGGACCGATGCGGCGCCGCCCGAGTCCGGCCTCGTCCATGTCGATCATGGCTTCACCCATTTCGACCTGCGGCTGACCCTCGTCGCCCGCGAAAGCGCGCTTGCCGCAGGGGAAGGCGAATGGTGGCCGCTTTCGGCGCTTGACGCGGCCGGATTGCCGACGCTCTATCGAAAACTGACCGACAGGATGCGGGAGAGGATTGCATGACCATGATGATTTCGCGCCGCGCGATGCTCGGCGGAATCGCGCTCGGCGGCGCGGGGATGATAGTGCCGCGCGCGGCCTTCGCGTGGAAGGCCGACGGCGCGGCGCTCTATCCCGCGACCGATGCCTTCATCGAGGGTTTCGTCGACCGCCGCGAACTCGCGGGCACGCTCGCCGCGATCGGCAAGGCGCAGGGCGCGCTCGACGTCTTCGGCGCGGGGACGCAGGCGATGGACTCGGCGAAGGCGGTCGACGGCGACACGATCTGGCGGCTTTATTCGATGACCAAGCCGGTCACGGGCATGGCGGCGATGATCCTGATCGAGGAAGGCAGGCTGAAGCTCGACCAGCCGATCGCCGACATATTGCCCGCCTTCGCGAAGATGAAGGTGCAGAACACTCCCGACGGATCGCTGACCGACGTGCGCGACGCGAAGACGCTGATCACCGTCCGCCACCTGCTCACCCACACCGCCGGGCTCGGCTACAACATCATCCAGAAGGGGCCGCTGCGCGACGCCTATAATGCGGCGGGCATCCTCGGCGGGCAGGTCAGCCGGCTGCCGATCCCCGGCCTGCCGCAGAGCACGGCGGCGCCGAGCCTTGCCGAATTCGCCGATCGGCTCGCCAGGCTGCCGCTCGTCTATGAACCCGGCACCCAGTGGAGCTATTCGGTCGGGCTCGACCTGATGGGCCGCGTGATCGAGGTCGTGTCGGGGCAGCCCTTCGACGCTTTCCTGAAGGCGCGCATCTTCGACCCGCTCGGCATGACCAGCACGGGCTTTCAGGTCGCGGCGGCCGATGTCGGGCGCTTTTCGACCAACTATGCGCCGCTCGGCGGCGCGCTGCTGCCGATCGATCCGGCGACGAGCTCGATCTATCTCGACAAGCCGCCGATTCCCTATGGCGGCGGCGGCCTCGTCGCGAGCGCGCGTGATTACGACCGTTTCCTCGCGATGCTGCTCGGGGAAGGCGAGACGGGCGGCGTCCGCATCCTGAAACCCGAAACCGCGCGGCTCGCGATGTCCAACCTGCTGCCCGAAGGGGCGACGACGAAGAACAGCTTCGTCGAGGGTGAAGGCTTCGGCGCCGGCGGGCGCGTGTCGCTCGCTTCGTCGCCGACCGGCGAGGGCGTCTATGGCTGGGGCGGTGCGGCGGGAACGATCGCTTTCGTCGATCGCACGCGCGGCTACCGCGTCGGCGGCTACACGCAATATATGCCCTCCGAGGCGCTGCCCTTCCAGCGCGACTTCGGCAAGGCTTTCTACAAGGATGTGATGCCCTAATGCCTTTACCGCTCGGATTCACCGGCGCGCGGCTCGACCGCGCCGATCCGCTTCGCACCGATGCCGAGGCGTTCGCGGCGGCGACGCGCGATCCGCGCGCGACCTGTCTCGCGATGGACGGGATCGACCCGGTGCCGGGCGAACGGGGCGGGCTGATCTGGGAGCCGCTCGATCCGGCCGACGAGCGGCCGCTGCTGCTCCTCGGGATCGACGATGCCGGGGCGCCGCGCTTCGTGCGCGGTCCTGCGCCGGGGGCGCGGATCGACGCGCGCTCGCGCACCGTGATGCGGCTGCTGCCCCTGCTCTCGCCCGAAGAGGCGGCGCTTTACGGCGGCGCGCGCAGCCTCGTCGACTGGCACGCGCGGCATCGCTTTTGCGCGGTGTGCGGACAGGGAACCGAGATTTTTCGCGGCGGCTGGGGACGCAATTGCGGATCGTGCGGCGCCGAGCATTTCCCGCGCGTCGACCCGGTGGTGATCATGCTCGCCGAATATGAAGGACGGGTGCTCGTCGGGCGCCAGCCGGGCTTTCCGCCGGGATTCTTCTCGGCGCTCGCGGGCTTCGTCGAGCCCGGCGAATCGCTCGAGGAAGCGGTCGCGCGCGAATTGTTCGAGGAGGCGGGCATCCAGGTTTCGGACGTCAGCTATGTGGCGAGCCAGCCCTGGCCCTTTCCCTCGTCGCTGATGATCGGTTGCCGCGCGGTCGCGCGCGATCCCGCGCTGACGCTCGATGCGACCGAGATCGAAGCGGCGATGTGGGTCGACCGCGCCGACGTGCGCGCGGCGCTTGCGGGCGAGATGGGCGCGAGCTTCATGGCGCCGCCGCCGCTGGCGATCGCGCGCTATCTGCTGGAGGATTGGGCGGGGTAGAGCGCCGCGCTCATAATCTGACCCACCGTCCCGTTCGTGTCGAGCGAAGTCGAGACACCCATCGGCATAGCGCTGCCCCGAT
>NZ_JAOZVW010000075.1:0-38626 GCF_025869345.1 Sphingopyxis sp. | reverse complement strand
CCCGCCCCCCCCCCGCCCCCCCCCCCCCCCCCCCCGGCCCCCCCCCCCCCGGGGGCCCCCCCCCCCCCCCCGCGACACGAACGGAATGGAGGTGGTGTCGATTTAACGCGTGGGACTCTAAAATCATCCCCATCGCTGCGCGACAGGGATGATCGTACGACCCTAGAATTTCTTCCCGGTAATCCGGCTGATTTCCTTCGCCACCATCGCCTCGACCATCGCGGGGAGATTGGCGTCGAGCCAGTCCTTGAGCATCGGGCGAAGCGCTTCCAGCACGACCTCTTCCATCGTGCGGCCCCCCGCGGGAGCGGATGCCGCGGGCGCGGCCGGCGAGACCGCCGCGTTCAGCGCTTCGAGCGACTGGCGCGCGGCGTGGGCGCTCGCCGCCGACACCAGTTCCTCTTCGGTGGGCTTTGCGGGGGTCGGGATCGCCGCCGCCGCCTCTTCGGCCTCGTCCGCCTCTTCGTCGTGAAGGTCGAGGACGTCTTCGCCGCCGCGCTGGATGCGCGCGCCCGGTGCCTCGTCGCGGGCAATCACCCGCCGAATCGACGACAAGATATCTTCCATAGACGGCTCTCGCGACAGATCGCCCATATTTGCCCCCTTACCCCACGAATCCGGGCCCCACGCCATCGTGGGTTGCCCTTCAAGGGCGGTTAACCATCATCCTACCGGCGGGAAACGGCTTTTGCCAAGCTTATTGTGCCGAAATCTATTGGGGGAGCGCTGTGTCGATCGCCGGTGGAACGGTCGCGTCGGCGGCGGGAACGGCCTTGGTGTCGGTCGCGACCTGCTGCGGCTTCGGATCGTCGGCCCAGTCCCAGATCTGCCCCTTGACGCGGCGGTAATTCGCCTCCGGGTCATAGAGCGCGCCGCCCTCGATCCCCAGATCGCGCGCTTCGGCCTTGCCCATTGCGGCGAGGACCGAGAAAGCGGCGACATAGGAATTGCGGCGCGCCGAGACGAGCTGGACCTCGGCGTTCAGATATTCCTGCTCGGCATTCAATATGTCGAGGATCGAGCGAGTGCCGACGCTGTTTTCGGCGCGCACGCCCTCCAGCGACAGGCCGTTGGCGCCGACCGCCTGCTCGGTCGCCGCGATGATCCGCTCGTTCGCCTGCCACGCGGCATAGGCGCCGCGCGTCTGGGCGATCACGTCGCGTTCGACCGCGACATAATTTTCGATCGCCTGGCTGCTGCGCGACTGCGCCTGGCGGACCTGCGCCGACCGGCGGCCGCCGGTGAAGATGGGCAGCGTGACCTGAACGCCCGCGGCGGCGCTCGACGTTTCCTGCAGGACGCTGACGCCTTCGACGCCGCTGTTCAGCGACCCGAGATAATTATTGTAGCCGCCGTTCAGGATCGCGGAAACCTTGGGCGCGCGCGTCGCCTTGGCGGTGCCGATATCGGCGTCGCTCGCCTTGAGCAGCTGGTTCGCCGAATCGATGTCGGGGTTGTTGTTCAGCGCGATCGCGACCGCGTCCTCCGCGCTCGCCGGCAGGTTGGGCAGCGCCGGCGGCGGCTGGAGGTCGACCGGCGCATCGCCGACGAGCTTGATATAGGTTTCGCGGCTGCGGATCAGGTTCGATTCGGCGGTGCGCAGATCGCCTTCGGCGAGCGCGAGCCGCGCCTGCGACTGGGCGACGTCGGTGCGCGTCAGATCGCCGATCTCGAAGCGGTCGCTGGTCGCCTGCAAATTGGTTTTGAGGACTGCGACGTTCTTTTGATTGAGCTGAACGATCGCGATGTCGCGGATGACGTCCATATAGGCGCCGACGACCTGCGAGAAGATGCTCGCCTCGGTCGCGCGGAGGTCGGCCTGCCCCGCTTCGACGCGATATTTGGCGGCCTTCACCGCGTTGCGGACGGCGCCGCCCTGATACAGCGGCACCGTCAACTGCCCGCCGGCCGTCAGCGAGCGCCCGGGGGCGTTGAAACTGTTGCCCGGCACGATGACATTTTCGTCATAGCTCGCCTGCACCCCGACGTCGGGGAGCCCGTAGCTTTTCTGGATCGGCACATTCTCGTCGTTCGCGCGCTGGCCCGCGCGCGCGCCGGTCAGCGTCGGGTTGTTCTCATAAGCCTTGGCGAGCGCTCCCTGCAGCGTTTCGGCGTGCGCCGGCGCGGCCAGCGCCAGCGCCCCCAGCGCCAGTCCGGCAAGCCAGCGGGCGCGGCGGCCTGTCTCGATATCTGTCTTGTCGTGCATTGGGATGTTCAGCCTGAAACGGGGAGGAAGAAGAGCCGACAGAATCGAAAGCCCCTCAGAATCGGAAACTGTTCGGCGCCGCAAAGCCGGGAAGCGGCGCCACGTCCATGTCGGCGAACGAGCGGAGCGCCACCGCGCCGCCCGTCTTCACGCCCTGGACGAGGCGCGTCACGCTGCCGTCGCGCTGCGCGGCGACGATTCGTCCGCCCTCGGCGAGCTGCGCGGCGAGCGCGTCGGGCAAGACCTCGATCGCGCCGTCGATGACGATGCGGTCGAAGGGCGCGGCCTTCGGCGCGCCGGCGGCGAGCGGGCCTTCGGTCCAGTGGATGGCCGCGCCCGGCGTAGCGGCGCGCGCAGCGGCGAGCAGGCCGGCCGCTTCCTCGACCGCATGGACTTCGGCGCCGAGCCGCGCGAGCAGCGCGGCGGTATAGCCGGTGGCGCCGCCGATCAGCAGCACGCGCTGGCCGGCCCGGATATCGGCGGCGACGAGTAACCGGCCGGTGACGAGCGGCGGGTTGAGCGCGCGGCCGCCGCCGAGGTCGATCGCGCGGTCCATATAGGCGACGCCGGCGAGCGCCGCGGGCACATGCGCCTCGCGCGCCACCGCGCCCATCGCGCCGACCACCGCGGGGTCGATGACGTCGTTCGTCCTAAGCTGGCTGTCGATCATCGCGGCGCGCATGTCGGCCGCCCCCATCTCGCTCAATTTCGTCGCCATCATCCGATTTCCGATTCTCTGGACCCAAAGCGTTGCGCGCAGCCCTAGCCCATGCCATGCTGTATTGCAATAGTAATACAGCGCTGCCGTCAACTTGCGCCGCGCAATAGCTGGCAACGGGGGAACCGCCAAGCCCGCATTGCTGCGGATCGATGCCAATCGCCGGCGATCGCCCAATAATCGCATTGCCAGTGCGAAGCGAAATCGCTAGGGGCGCTCTCTCCACGCAAATCTGCGCCTGAGGCCCGATGGCGGAGTGGTGACGCAGCGGACTGCAAATCCGTATACGCCGGTTCGATTCCGGCTCGGGCCTCCAACCATATTCATCGAACCCAGAACTATACGGTTTTGACCGCCGGGCGGCGCAATTTCGCGCCTCTCCCACCCGGTTCGAGTCTCTGCAAAGCACTTGGCTCGGAAAGGAGCGCGATAAGGACCAGAGTCTCTGGGCGACATTTTGCAGCCACCGATGGGAAAATGGTTCGTAGTGGCAGTTAGGGGCCGCTGGCTTGCGCGTCGTTCGTGGCCGAGCAGCCGGCGCGGCGGGGCGGCCGCGTCGATCCGCCCTGGCCCCTTCCGTTGGATGACCGGCCCGCTGATTGCCGGATTCGTCGCAAACGTCCTGACGCGCGGCCATGACGGCCACAGCCGTTGCGCCTACATCGGCGGCCACTCTTCCACCTTGAGGACCGTCCCTTTCGAGGGGCGCCAGCCGGCAATCGAAAGATTGTCCCGATCCCCCATTGCCATCACGTGCCGATACCATCCGAACGCATGCGCCTTGTCGGTCGTCATCCAGCACGAACCGCGCTCGTGTTTCTCATCCTCGGCGAATTTCACGAACTGGCCGACGAAACTGTAGCCATAATAACCCGCGATGGGACGGACCTGGTCTATCTGCTTGACGGCATTCTTCTCCCAAGCCGCTGTCTTCTCTCTGGTATATTCGTTGTAACCGTCTTTCAACGCATCGTCTTCGAGCGTGAAAAGCTGCGTAATCGGGTATTTTCCCGTATTGCCGTCCTGATAGAAGCAAGCGGCATAGACCTCGGCCTGCGCGACGTGCGGACAAGCCGCCGCGAGTGCGAGCAGGGCAATATTTGCGAATGTCCTCATCATGTCCCCCTGAATCGATACTACCGGGCCGAAGTTTCTCACAATGGATTCAGATATCCACGAAAGCGATGGCTTCGCGTCATCCAAGCGAATGACAGACGGACGACAAGGCGCGCGCCGCGACGCTCAGTCCGAACATACGGTCGCGTTCGCCGGGGACGTCGAGCTGGTCGCGGTGCAGCGACAAGCCGAAGCTGTTGCGAATGTCGCCGCCGATGCGGTCGGTGCCGTTCAGGATCGCTCCCGTCAAATTGAGAAAGCTGTCGCCTGCGGTCGCGACCGAGGTTTCCTGCCAGTTGATGAGGAACACGCCCGTGGTCCCGTCCTTGTCGACGACAAGCCGCGTCACGCAGGGATCTTCCGCCCGGGCGGACAGCGTATGGCCCCCGACGAGCGAATTGCCGAAACTGGATACGAAAAGCTTCGCTGCGGATTGGGAAAACTCATCCTGAATCTGGAGCGCGCGTGCCGCTGGCTGCGCGAGAGCATAGCCGTCGCTCGCCGCAGCCCGAACCCATTTGGCGGCCGCGACAGGGTCGGTCCCGGGGATCGAACGGTCGAAGAGCAATGTCCCGTAGATCATCTTGCTCTCCTTTATTCCGCCTTCGGCTCCGATCTTCGCATATTGCTTTGCCACAGCCCAATTTCTCGGCGTAAGCTTGCCGACGAAATTTTCCGTTGCATATCCACTGGCGGCGAGGATCGACCCCGCATCGGCTGCCTGTCGCAAAAGCCCTAGATATCGCGCATGATCGACAGGGACGCCCGTGCCATATAAATAATCGAGGGCCAGCACATGAATCCCGTATGGTAGCCCGGTGGCCGCCGCACGCTGTGCCCAGCGAAGCGCTTCGGACGGGGTCTCGGGCACACCCGTGCCCGTCGCATAAGCGCTGGATATGAGCGCCATAGCATAGGGATCTCCTTGCTCGGCCGCTGCCAGTATCTGTGGTGCCGAGCCCGGCAGCCCGGCGCGCGCGCGCAGTTCGGGCGAGGAAAGCCGAAGCCACTGGTTGGCGGCGATGCCCAAGGCGTCACGGGGGGCCGATGCCGATTGCGCAATCGCAGGCTCTGCCATGGAGACGGCGGCGACTGCGCAAACGCCGGCCAACAACGCGCCCGCATAATGAAAAGCTGAATTCATGATCTTACCCCGCCCTCGTTGATCGGAAGCTTCCGCTGCGTTCGACCCGGTCGGTCAGCGCTCGATCGAGATACGCGCGGACGGCTGCACGTCGGTCGCGCCCTTGCCGCGGCACGCGAAGTCGGAAGGGAAGACATGTTCGCTGATCGCGTCCAAGGTGGCGCGCTCGCCAAGCGATGTGGTGATGCCGGCCGCGACGCCATCGCGACGGCAGAAATAAGTTTTGTCGCCCCCGGCACCGATCGAACAGGCCCGGACCTCGTCCCCGGTGTTCACGCATTTCCAGGCCACGCGTATCTCGTCGCGGTCCACGCGCACGGCATAATAGACTTGGACGCCATCGCTCTCTTTGTAGTAATACCAGTCCGAGAAGCCGCTCTGCGCCACGGCCGACCCGCCATTCACGGCCGCCATGGCGGCCATCAGCGTCACGATGCGTTTACCCATTTTCATCTTCGACCCCCTTCATCGGCGGACACCACCGTCCAGCCGGCTATCCGCCCCATTTTCGCCTTCTGCGCGCGGTCGCCCGCCGCCTCCCGATACGTATCAAAGGGGCCGAGGCAGTTGAGGATCCCGATGCCGGCGACGCCCCAGCGATCCAGGTCGCGCCGGAACGCATCGCGGGCCTCCCCGGCATCAGGCACCTCGTCGCGCGTCAGGCGCACGCGAAAGATGCGCGACTGCCGCACGATCATGGCGGGTCCGGACGGAAGCGCGTTGCACCAGTAGAATATTGCTGTCCCCTCGCCCGCATTCGCCGCGCCCTCATCGGCAGCGACTGCGCCCGTCAGCAAGGCAAGTGCGCCCGCACCTATCGTCCAGACCTTCGCCATTCCCCCTGCAAACCCTTAAATTTCGGCCTAAAATGATGACCTCCCGGCGCGCCGCATATCCCCATTTGTAGGGTAGTCGCCGGAAGGCTAACGCTAGGAGGATGACGCAGCGCGAATCGACAGACCAGGAGGGTGCGGCAGCGGCCGACTATGCCCTCGACTGGCTGAGCGATCCCGAACGCCTGCTGGCGAAGGCGCGAGCCGAGCCCGATGCCCTCGAAGCCTATTTCCATGCGCTCGATGCGTCGCACGACTTCCGCGCCACCTCGCTCTTCGACGGCGACGCGCTGACCCTGGCGATCGCCGACACCGGCTCGTGCAGACTGCTGGACCCTACGGGCGCCGAAGCGTCCGACGTCGCCTATGAGATCGACTGGGACGCGGTGCGAGCGGTCCAGCGGCAAGGCGGCGTGAAGCTCGTCGAAGGAGACGTCGACAGCGGCGATTCGTCCGTCATCGTCTATGTCGCGGCGTCTGAAGCGTCCTATTGGGATTTGCCCGAAGCGGTGGCCCGAACCCTGGACGAGAACCCCGCCGAGAAAGCTTTGGTCATCGCCGCGCCGGCCGTCCCCGAGCGGCCCTTGCGAAGGGCTTGCCTGGCCTTCGGGATGAGCGGTCTCGAGACGCGCATCATCGAGGCGACGTTGCGTGCGGGGACTATTCGCAGGGCCGCCGCGGCGATGGGAATCAGCTACACGACCGCGCGCGCGGGCATCTCGGCGGCGCTCGCAAAGAGCGGCGCGCGGCGAATCCCCGGATTGCTGTATCGATTGTCGCTCCTCGCCTTCGGCGTCTTCCCGGCGGGCGATGCGGCGCCGGCGATTCTTGTCGACCGTTGGGGCCTGAAACCCAGGCAGGCGCAAATCGCCATGCTGCTGGCACAAGGAATGACCCGGGCCGAGACGGCGCGGGCCATGAGTCTCTCCGAAGCCACGGTCAAGAAACAGACCGACATCGTCTTTCAGACCCTTGGCGTGTCGAGCGCGGCGGAAATGGCCCGCTCGATCAGCATCGCCACCGTGGCCCAGGCGCTCGTAAGCGCCAGCCATGGGCGCATGAGCTGGCTCGACAGCAGCGCGGAACCGCTTCGCGTCCTTCATTCCGACGATGGCCGGCGCATCGCCATCTCGGAATATGGTCATCCGAAAGGACGCCCGCTGGTGATCCTGCACAGCAGCATGACCACCCGCCACCCGCCGCGGCATCTGGTGGCGAAGCTCGTGGGCGAAGATTTCCGCGTTCTCGCGATCGACCGGCCGGGCTTCGGGTTGACCGATCCATCGCCCACCCCCGCGGACGGCGGCGATGCCGATCCCTTCGCGGCAGCGGCGCACGATATGGCGACGGTGTTCGACAGGTTGCGGATCGCGCGTGCGGATATCGTCGGCCGCGGCGGCGCGCAGGCGGCGGTCGCGTTCGCCGGCCTTTACCCCGAGCGCTGCGGCAAGGTCGTCCTCGTCAATCCCGATCCGATCTCTGCCCGCGACGAACGCCGCTGGGGGGTGCTCGGCTCGTTCAAGGAAGCCTATCGGCAGAGGCCCGGACTGATCCTTCCGGCGGCGCGTCTGTTGGCGCGCGCCATGACGCGCGATTATCTCGGCAAGGCGCTGCAAAAGGCGATGCGGGGGAGCCCGCCCGACGAGGCTTCGCTCGAAGACGAGCAGGTGATCGACGATTATTATCGCGCTGTCCGGATGCTCGCGACGGGCAGACTCGAAGGCTATGTGCGCGAGCAGATCTATTTCGCGCGCGGAAAAACCGTGGATTATCCGGTGAACGGCGCCGGCTGGTCGGTGCTGATCGGCGCTCATGACACCTTGTCCGACCCCGCTTCGGTCCGATCCTATTGGGAAGAGATTCTGCCGCAGGCCGAATTTGAAACCTTGCCGGAGCACGGTCGCCTTCTGGCCTATGCCGACCCGGAACTGATCGTCCGCCGATTGACGGCGTAGGGCTCGAGCGACGCGGCGTTCCGGTCGACGGCCGCGGACAGGACGGTTTTGGGGTCATTATTTCTGATGCGATTGCGGTGAGTTCGCTTGACACGCTTTTCGCGAGGCCTTCAGAGACAAGGGCAATCTGTCCGGCGAAAGGATTTTCATGCGACGCACCGCTCTCATTCCCCTGGCCGCGATGCTGCTCTTGCCCAAGGCGGCCGTGGCGGCGGACCCATCAAGGCCGGAAGCGGTCTTGAAGACGAAGGCCTATGAGGAGTCGGCCAAAATTCTGGACCGCGATCATGACCGCCTCGTGGCGGAGATCGTCAAACTCACCGAGATTCCCGCGCCGCCGTTCAAGGAAGCCGCGCGCGCCGCCGCCTATCGCGATATGCTGCTGGAGGCGGGGCTGAGCGATGTCGAAATCGATCCGGAAGGCAATGTCACGGGCATCTATCGCGGTACCGGACCCGCGGGCGGCCCGGTCGTGATGATCGCGGCGCATCTCGACACGGTTTTTCCCGAAGGCACACCGATAAAGGTTCGCCGCGAAGGCACGCAGCTTCACGCCCCGGGCATCGGCGACGATACCCGCAGCCTGGCGGTCCTGCTGGCCTATGCGCGGGCGATGAAGGAGAGCGGCGTCAAGGTGCGACGGGATATCGTCTTCGTCGGCAACGTCGGCGAGGAAGGCCCGGGCGACCTGCGCGGGGTCCGCTACATGATGGCCAAGGGCAAATATAAGGACCGCATCAAGACCTTCATCTCGATGGATGGCACCGATCCGGCGCGCATCGTCACCGGCGGCGTCGGGTCGCGGCGCTACCGCATCACCTACAAGGGACCGGGCGGGCACAGCTATGGCGCCTTCGGCCTCGTCAATCCGATGGTCGCGATGAGCCGGACAGTCGTCGATTTCTACAAGATCCCGGTGCCCGCGAAGCCCAAGACCACCTATTCCGCCAGCGTCACGGGTGGCGGCACTTCGGTCAATTCGATCCCGAACGAGGTCTTCATGGAATTCGACATGCGTTCGGAAAACCCGGCGGAACTCGCCAAGGTCGAGCAGGCCTTTCTCGCGATCGTCAGGAAGAGCGTCGAGGACGAGAATGCCGCGCGGTCGATCAAGGAGGGGCCGGTGACCGCCGACGTCAAACTGATCGGCGATCGCCCGGCGGGTCAGACGCCCGCGGCCGCCGAGGTCGTGCGCAGTGCCGAAGCGATCATCCGCGCCAAGGGGCTGACCCCCATCGCATCCTATTCCTCGACCGATTCCAATATCCCGATGAGCCTCGGCATCCCCGCGATCACGATCGGTTCGGGCGGACATGCCGAGCGCGCGCATTCGCTCGACGAATGGATCGACGTCGAAAAGACGAAAAGCGTGGATGGCGCCAGCGTCGGCCTCGGCATCCTGCTCGCAACCGCGGGCGTCCAATGACCCGATAAGGCTTCCGCTGTTCGAGAGGAGCAGCCATAGCTGGGCGGGGCTGCGCACCTTCACGCACGACCGCGTTCCGGTCGCCGGCTTCGCGCCCGATGCCGAAGGCTTCTTCTGGCTGGCGGGCCAGGGCGGTTATGGTCTGCAAACCGCCCCTGCCATGGCGGCCGCCACGGAGGCGCTGATCACCGGCGGCGACTGGCCCGCCGACCTGGCCGATTGGGGCGTCGATCAGGCCGGCCTTGCCGTGGAGCGCCTCCAACGGCGGCATCGAGACCATCCTCCGCCCGATCGACCGCCATCGCCGGTCCAATGAAAGCGCAATGGGCGGGCCGGGGACGGGTTTCCGGTCCGGGAGGGGCCGCTTTCGCGGCTTGTTTTCCAGCCGGGAATCGTGTGGACTGAAGGCGGGGCAAAGCGGGGCGCCGATCATCCGATGACCACTTCCTTGTGCGATGCAGCCGGCCGCGGCGATCACGCCTCGCGTGGCGATGTGGCCCGGATATTCGCGCTGTCCGATCGCCAGTCGGCGCTTCTGTGGCATCTGGTGGAAACCGGAGGCCTGCGCGAGGCGGCGCGGGTGATGGGGTGTTCCTATATATCGGCGCGCAACATGCTCGCGGAGATCAAGGCGAAGTGCGGGCTCGATACGATTCCCATGCTGGTGGGACAGACGCTCGCGATGAGCGACGACCGGGACGTCGGCGCCGCCTTTCACGACCTTTTCGGGTTGACCGACCGGCAGTTCGCGATCGCCCGCGCGATCGCCGTCCGCAAGAGCCGCGCGGAGATCGGCGAGGCCCTGGGGCTGTCGGACGCGGTCGTCGATGCCGAGATGAAGAATATCCACCTGATCCTCGGCGCGCGCAATGCGGCGGAAATCGTGCGTCTGGTTTCGGCCGCCCTGTCGCACGGACAGGTCGATGCCGAACCCGAAGTGTCGATCCTCGGCGGCCATGTTCTTCCCGGTGCGTCGATCCTGGTCGATGGCCGCACGGTCGCCTATTCGGATTATGGGCCCGCGGGCGGGCGGCCGGTCCTCATCCTCCACAGCACGATCACCGCCCGGGCGCCGCCGACCCGCCTCGTGCGCGCGCTGTGGCGGCGGGGGTTCCGCACGCTGGCGATCGACCGTCCCGGGTTCGGCGATAGCGACGCGGCGCGCGATCAGCCGCCGCCCTATCGCGCGGCGTCGGACGATGCCGCTGCGCTGTGCCGGACGCTCGGTATCGAACGGATCGATCTGATCGCGCGGGGCAGCGGGCAGGCGGCCGTGAGCCTGGCGCACCGCCACCCCGATCTCGTCGATCGTGCGATCCTCGTCAATCCGACGCCCGCCATCGCGCACACGCCGCACGATCGCGGCCCGCTCGGCATCGTCAAGCGGCGTTTCGCCGCGAATCCGGCCCTCATCGAACTGACGATCCGCACGCTCGCCCGTTTCGGGACCGCGACGCGGCTGCGCGACGGCATGATCCGCTCGTTCCGCGACAGCGCCCCCGACCTCGCGCTTGCCGAAAGCGATCCGCAGTTCATCGCCGATTATCTGCGCGCGACGCGCGATTTCGGGCGCGGGCGCATTCGCGGCTATGTCGAGGAGCAGCGCGCCTGGGCGACGGGTTTCGATGTCGCGCCGCTGCCCGGCAAGGATCGGTGGCGCATCGTGCAGGCGGCGGATTATGTGCTCCACGCGCCCGAAGCGGCGATCGGCTATTGGCGCGCCCGCTTGCCCGATACGCCGTTGCAGCGGGTCGAGGGCGCCGGTCAGATGCTGGCCTATTCCCATCCCGACCATGTCGCCGATGCGCTTGGTCCGGCATGATTTTTTGAAACCACCATACATTCCGGGATGGACGCTTTCGGGCCGCAGCCGATAGCATGAGGGCCTGTCACGGATCCGCCGGGGGGCGGATCGGATGGGGCAATGCCATTGCGACGCGCGCGGATTGACCACCCGCCGCAGTCGCGCGGACGGGGGTAGAAAAGCGGATGCGGCAGCGACATCCCTATGATTGGGACGATCTTTTTCTCGATGCGGCGCTCGATCCCGGCAAATGGCTCGGCGCGCTCGACACGATGGCGAGCCGCACGGGTTCCTCGCGCGGACAGCTGATCGGCGTCGGCGCGGGGCGGGATATCCCCTTCAACATGGTGACCAGCTTCACGCCCGCCATGATACAGAAGCCCGAAAGCCATGACTGGTACAGCGAAACGGCCAATTTCCGCGTCGCGGCCTCGAACCGCCAGGTCGCCCGCGGACATTATGATCCGATCCTGCACGAAGAGCATTATGACGAGGTGATCCCGAGCCTCGCGTCGCGCGATTATATCGAATGGTGCGAGGAAGTCGGGATTCCCTTCGGCTGCCAGACCAATTTGGTCATCGACGATTTCGGGATCGTCGGGCTGTCGACGCTACGCAGCCGGCGCGACGGGCGGACCACTCCGGTCCAGCGCAGGATCTTTGCGGAGGCGGCCGTCGCGGCGCGGCGCGCGGTGCGGCTGCAGGAGAAGCTCGAGGGGCATCAGGCGCACTTATTCGTGGGCGCCTTCGACGCGATCGCCATCAACGCCTTCATTCTCGACGCGCGCGGCCATATGCTCGCCCATACCGTCGGCGCGGAGGCTCTGTTGCAGTCCGGCGCGGTGCGGCGCGCGGGTTCGTCGATCGACGCCGACGGGGCGCCGCATACGCTGCGCGCCCTGATCCAGGGGCTTTTGGCGGATGGCGGCGCGCCGCATGTCCGCACGATGCTCGCGGCGACCGATGAATCGGAACCACTGATGATCGAGGGCTTTCGATTGCCCGAGCGCGAATGGTCGCTCGGCAAGCTCCCCCACGCCATCCTGGTCGTCAACGCCCCGAAGCGCGACCGCGCGGGGGTGACCGCCTATTTGTCGGCGATCTATCGGCTGAGCCTGGCGGAAGCCGATATCGCGCTGCGGCTGTTCGAGGGGAAGGCGCGGGCGCAAATCAGCGAGGAACGCGGCGTCACGGGCGAGACGCTGCGCGGCCAGATCAAGCAAATCTATCAGAAATGCGGCGTCAATGGGGAGGCGGCGCTGATGCGCCGGCTGGCACCATTTTTTGCGTGAGGACCCCCCCGCCGGGGGATGACGCCAAGACGGCGGATAAATTACGGCTGTTGTTAAGCGGTTAAGTAGGCCGTCGATCACGGGGGTCGTGACGAACATTGCAGACAAGGGGAGGCCGGAGCGCGGTGCGCTTGCGGAGACCCTTTCGCTCGGACTTTCAGAACCAGGGGGAAACTACGTCATGTCGAATATTTCAAAATCGCGCCTGCTCGCAACGAGCGCGATCGCCGGGCTCTCGATCCTGCAGCTTACGCCCGCTGCGCAGGCGCAGGACAGTTTTGGCATCCACAACGACCAACCCGACCCGCTGGAAATCTCGGTCGGCGAGGGTGAAGAGGTCGTGGGCGGGGAAATCGGCATTTATGCCGACAATGGTCCGGTGATCGTCGACAATCAGGGCTCCATCCGCGGTAACGGGGCTTTCTCCGGCGCGATCGACAGCCGGCCCGGCGGCGGGATCGTCATCGCCCAGCCGGGATCGTCGATCACCAACGGCGGCACCATTTCCGGCGCGGCTCACGGCATCGTGAATACCCTTTTCTTCAGCGAGGATGAGGCGGGTGAGGAACTGCCGCCGCAACCGCTGGCCGCCGACACCAGCGTCATCAACAGCGGAACGATCCTCGGCGAAGGCGGCTCCGGCGTTGGGTTGATCGGTGGCGGCAGCGTCACCAACAGCGGCCTTATTCAGGGCTTTAACAACGTCAATGGCGGCACATACGGAAGTGGCATCGGCGTTTCCATCATCGAGTTCGCCGATGCGATCGCCCCCGATGCGACCGGCATCGGGTCGATCGTGAACGATGAGGACGGCACGATCGAGGGCCAGACCTTCGGCATTCTGCTGCAGGGCGGCGGGACGATCGAGAATGACGGCCTGGTCCGCAGCACCGGCGGCTTCAATCCCGCCGCTGGGACGACTCCGATCGGCATCGTCATGGGGGCAAGCGAGGCACAGGAAGGGCGGAGCGCGACCCTCGACAATAATGGCGTTGTCCTCGGCCTGCTCGGCGTCGTCGCGGGCGGTTCGCTCGATACGGCGACGATCAACAATGGCGGGATCATCAATGGACAGGCGCTCGGCATCGTCGGCCAGTCGACGGGCGATCTTGTCATCAACAATGCCGAGGATGCCGAAATCGCCTCGGGCGGCGTCGCCATCACAGCCAACACCAGCCGGCTCGTCGTCGAAAACGACGGCATGATCCGCGGCGACGCACAGACCGGGATCAACATCCTCACCGCCGACGCGGTGATCACCAACCGCGGCACGATCCAGGGTGGCCAGTTCGGCATCACCACCGGCGTCTTCCAGGTCGGCCCCGGGGTCTTCGAGGGCCGGGCGACGGGCACCAGCGTCGTCAACGAGGGCACGATCATCGGGGAGAGCGATGACGGCGTCCGCCTGATCGGCGGGGGCAGCGTGACCAACAGCGGCACGATCTATGGCCAGATCGCAGACTATGCCGACGGCATTTCGATGTTCGCTCAGACCGACCAGGCGAACGAAGATTACAGCGCCCTCGTCACCAACGAAGAAGGCGGTGATATCGCGGCGCACCGCTTTGGCGTCATCCTTTCGGGCGGCGGCGAGGTCGTCAACGCCGGGTCGATCCGGGGCGGCAGCGGGGGCGTCTATATCCAGGGCACGGCGCTCAACTCCGACCCGAACGAGGATCGCAGCGGCCTGACCGCGCGCGTCGTCAATTCGGGGACGATCCGCGGCGACGGCGACCTCGGCGGCAGCGGCGGTGACGGCTATGGCGTCGGCTTCGGCAGCGACATGTCGACCGCCACGCTGGAGAACAGCGGCACGATCATCAGCGATTTCGGCGCCGCGGTATCGCAGGGTTCGCGCGCCGATCTGACGGTCACCAACGCGGAGGGCGGGACGATCACCGGCGCGACGTCGGGCATCTATTCCTTCGCGACCGGCACGCTCGCGGTAACCAATGCGGGCATCATTCGCGGCGAGGGCAGCTACGACGGTTTCGACGCGGCGCCCGACGCGGGCATCACGATCACCACCGCCGCGTCGAGCGTGACCAACAGCGGCACCATCTCGGGCGCCGGGGCGGGGATCACCACCGCTTATCAGTTCGACGAGGACGTCAACGGACTGGTCGGCCTCGCCATCGGCACCCAGGTTGAAAATAGCGGGACGATCGCGGGCGAATCGAACGACGGCGTCCGCCTGATCGGCGGCGGCAGCGTTGCCAACAGCGGCACGATCACCGGCACTGGCAGCACGCTGGCCGATGGCGTCTCGATGTATGCTTATAACGATCAGGCGAACGAGGATTATGGCGCACTCGTCACCAACGAAGAAGGCGGCTCGATCGCCGGTCAGCGTTTCGGCATCATCCTGTCGGGCGGCGGTGCCGTCGACAATGCGGGCGAGATCATGGGCGTTGCCGGCGGCGTCTTCATCCAGGGAACGGCGCTCAACTCCGACCCGAACGAGGATCGCAGCGGACTGACCGCCAGCGTCGTCAACTCGGGCACGATCCACGGCACTGGCGACCTCGGCGGCAGCGGCGGCGACGGCTATGGCGTCGGCTTCGGCAGCGACATGTCGACCGCCACGCTGGAGAACAGCGGCACGATCGTCAGCGATTTCGGCGCCGCGGTGTCGCAGGGTTCGCGCGCCGATGTGACGGTCACCAATGCCGAGGGCGCGACGATCACCGGCGCGACGTCGGGCATTTATTCCTTCGCGACCGGCACGCTCGCCGTGAACAATGCGGGCACGGTCCGCGGCGAAGGCACCTACGACGGTTTCGACGCGGCGCCCGATGCGGGCATCACGATCACCACCGCCGCGTCGAGCGTGACCAACAGCGGCGCCATCTCGGGCGCCGGTGCGGGGATCACCACCGCCTATCAGTTCGACGAGGACGTCAACGGACTGGTCGGCCTCGCTATCGGCACCCAGGTTGAAAATAGCGGGACGATCGCGGGCGAATCGAACGACGGCGTCCGCCTGATCGGCGGCGGCAGCGTTGCCAACAGCGGCGCGATCACCGGCACCGGCAGCGCGCTGGCCGATGGCGTCTCGATGTTCGCCTATGACGGACAGGATGCTGCGGACTTTACGGCGAGCGTCGTCAACAGCGACGGCGGCGCGATCGGCGGCGACCGCTTCGGCGTGATCCTGTCGGGCGGCGGTTCGGTCGAGAATGCGGGCACAATCGACGGCACTGTCGGCGGCGTGCTGATCCAGAGCGGCCTCGCCGACCCCGACGGGCTGACCGGCATCTTCACCAACAGCGGCACGATTTCGAGCGCCGAGGGCGCCGCGATTACCGCCCATGTCCAGGCGGCCGTCACCAATTCGGGGACGCTCACCGGCGGGGGCGGGGTTGCGGTTCAGCTCGATGCCTTCGATGACACTGTGACCCTGCGCACCGGCAGCGCCATCGACGGCCTCGTCGATGCGGGCGAAGGCACCGACCGGCTGACCCTCGACGGCGACATATTGGAGCTCACCGAGGCGCAGCAACTCACTGCGGCGGCCGGGTTCGAGGAATTGCAGGTCGCGGCGGGCTATTGGTCGACGGCGGGCGTGGTCGGCGAGTTCGGCCAGGTCGCGATCGACGAAGGCGCGGCGCTTCAGGTCAATGAGGTGACGGTCGGCGGTGAAGCCGATTCGCCGATCCTGACCGCGTCGGTCGTCACCAACGGCCTCCTCGTGTTGAACTTCGGCGACGACGAGACCGTGTCCAACCTCGACGAGCTGACGATCAGCGGCAGCGGCAAGCTGCAACTGATCGGCGACGCGGTGTTCACCGTCGATACCGATACGGTGGGCCACACCGGCGGCACCATCGTCTCGAACGGCGGCCTGGTCCTGACCGGCCTGCT
Source organism: Sphingopyxis sp. (assembly GCF_025869345.1). GTDB lineage: Bacteria > Pseudomonadota > Alphaproteobacteria > Sphingomonadales > Sphingomonadaceae > Sphingopyxis. Next base: position 22,268 of record NZ_JAOZVW010000075.1, on the reverse strand, counting down.
CCAGGGCGACGTCGTCACCGAAGGCGACGGTTCTTTCGAGCTCGGCGCCGGCGGCACCGAGGGCAGCTTCGAGGGCAATATCGTCAACGACGGCCGCTTCGTCTTCAATCGGTCGGACGATTACGACTTCCTCGGCGCCTTCTCGGGTAGCGGCACACTCGACAAGCGCGGCGCCGGCACGCTGACCTTCATAGGCGACTATGCCTTCCAGGGCGTCACCAACATCTTCGGCGGCGCGGTTCGCATCGGCGGCATCATCGACCCCGAAACCGAGTTCAACCTCGGCGAAGGCGGTTCGCTCGACATCACCGGCACCGACCAGACGATCGGCGGCCTGGCGGGCGAAGGCGACGCCCAGGTCGTCCTCGGCGATAGCCAGCTTACTGTCGATCAGGCCGATAACAGCGAGTTCGCCGGCGCGATCTCGGGCAGCGGCGGCTTCGTCAAGACGGGCGACGGCACGCTGAACCTGTCGGGCGACAGCGATTACACCGGCCCGACCACGGTTGACGGCGGCAAGCTCGCGGTCAACGGCTCGATCGTCTCCGACGTCACGGTGAACGCGGGCGGCGCGCTCGGCGGCAACGGCAGCGTCGGGACGACGACGATCAACGGCGACGGCAAGCTGACCCCGGGCAACTCGATCGGCCGCCTGACCGTCGCGGGCGACCTGACCTTCGCCGCGGGCTCGATCTATGAAGTCGAGGTCAATGCCGCGGGCCAGGGCGACCGGGTCGATGCGACCGGCACCGTCACGATCGACAGCGGCGCGAGCGTCGCGGTGCTCGCCGAAGACGGCGACTACAACGGCCGCACCGATTATGTGATCGTCACCGGCGCAGGCGGCATCGACGGCACCTTCGGTTCGGTGACGAGCGATCTCGCCTTCCTCGATCCGCTGCTGCGCTACAGCACCACGGCGGTGACGCTGTCGCTCTATCGCAACGACGTCGATTTCGCCGATGTCGCGATCGGCTTCAACCAGGCGGGCGCCGCCGCCGCGGTGCAGGCGCGCGGTATCGACGATCCGCTGTTCGAGGCGGTGGTGAACCAGAATGCGGCGGGCGCGCAGACGGCGTTCGGCGATCTGTCGGGCGAAATTCTCGCGAGCACGATCAGCGGCCTCACCGACGACAGCCGTCACCTGCGCAATGCGCTCTACGGGCTGACGGGGCCGGAGGAGGCGAGCCTGTTCGTCTGGGGTTCGGCCTTCGGCGGCTGGGGCGATTTCGACGCCAAGGCGGGCCGCTTCGCGATGGACAGCGACCACAAGGGCTTTGTGACCGGCATCGGCTATGGCGGCAAGGGCTTCGCCGCGGCGCTGTCGGCGGGGATCGGCAATTCCGACTTCCGCTTCGGCGGCCGCAGCGACCGGGCAAAGGCCGACAGCAAATATCTGGCCGCGCATCTGACCTACGGCACCGGCGCGGGCTTCCGCGGCGCGGCCGGGCTCGCCTATGGCTGGCACGATGTCGACACGGTGCGCACGATCGGCTTCACGCCGCTTGCGCAGACGCTCGAATCGAACCGCGATGCGAACACGCTGCAACTGTTCGCCGAGGCCGGATATGATGTGAAGACGGGCAGCCTCGCGCTCACCCCCTTCGCCCGGATCGCGCATGTCCGCACCAAGAGCGACGCCTTCGCCGAGACGGGCGGCAATGCCGCGCTCGCGCTCGCCCAGGCCGAGCAGGAAACGACCTTCCTCAGCCTCGGCGCCCGGGCGCGCCTCAACGCCGATCAGCCGGGCTTCCAGCCCTATCTGTCGGCGGCGTGGAACCGCGCGTCGGGCGATCGCGGGGCGGCGGCGCTGGCCGGCTTCGCGACCGGCGGCGGCAGCTTCGCGCTGCTCGGCACGCTGATCCCGAAGAGCTCGGCCGAGGTCGAGGCGGGCTTCGACTACAGCGCGGGCAATCTGCGGATCGGCGCCGCCTACAGCGGCACGCTCGCGTCGGATCGCAGCACGCACGGTGTGCGGATAACCGCGCGGATCGCCTTCTGACCACACTACCCCGGTTGGATGGAGGACACGCGGTTCGGGGCCGGAGCATGGTCAATCGCTCCGGCCCCATCCGATACAGACGATATCCTGATGCTCGCTGCGACCCTGAGCGGAAGGATGGGCTTCCGGCACGTCATGTGCCGGAGGCCTGAAAGGGCCCGCCTGCTGGCGGGCCCTTTCCATATGGGGCCAAGAGGTGATCGGCCGATTGCGCATTGCATTCGTAATCGCAACCGCCTCACGGTTGCCGCTCCGCGCGACGGGGGATTGCGGGCGCGCCGTCGGCGCAATCTTGTAAAATCATTTATATTCAATATTTTCTTGATCGATTTCCGGGTGGGTCGATGCGCCTTCTCCCCCTTATGAAACGATCGATCCCTCCCGGCGTTTCCTCCATGGAGAGCCCGTCGACGCATTGACAAAGGGAACGTTATCATTTAGGTGAACGTTCACATGAAAACGCCGTCATCAGAGCGGCTCAATCGGGAGGGTTCAGGATGCAGGCTTCGCACAGGCATTGGCTCGCCAGGCTTCTGGTCGGCACGTCGGCGCTGTCGCTGATAGGGGCGGCACAGACCGCGATGGCGCAGGAGGCGCCGGCGGACACTGGCGGCGGCGACGAGATCGTCGTGACCGGCATCCGCGCCAGCCTCGAATCGGCGACCGCGATCAAGCGCGACGCGCAAGGCGTCGTCGATGCGATCTCGTCCGAAGATATCGGCAAATTCCCCGACACCAACCTCGCCGAATCGCTTCAGCGCATCACCGGCGTGTCGATCGACCGCTCGAACGGCGAGGGCTCGACCGTCACCGTTCGCGGCTTCGGCCCCGAATTCAACCTGGTGACGCTGAACGGCCGCCAGATGCCGACCGCGATCATCGGCGACGGCGGCAGCGCGCCCTCGTCGCGTTCGTTCGACTTCGCCAACCTCGCGTCCGAAGGCATCGCCGCGGTCGAGGTCTACAAGAGCGGCCGCGCGACCGTCGAATCGGGCGGGATCGGCTCGACGATCAACATCCGCACCCCGCGCCCGCTCGACAAGCCGGGGATGCACGGCAGCCTTTCGGTCAAGGGCGTCTATGATTCGTCGCGCAACGAAGGCCATCCGATCACGCCCGAAATCTCGGGCATCTTCAGCACGACGTTCGCCGGCGACACGATCGGTATCCTGATCACCGGCTCCTATCAGAAGCGCAAGTCGAGCACGAACCAGGCCAATGTCGGCTGGCGCGACGGCTATCTCGGGTCCGATGAAAATATGTGGGGCGGGCTCGCCTTCCCCGGCGATCCGCGCTTCGACAACATCACCAACCGCCCGGGGCCGGACGACGTCTATCAGGTGCCGCAGAATGGCTCCTACGATCTCAACGACATCGACCGCGAACGGATCAACGGGCAGGCGGTGCTGCAATTCCGCCCCGTCGATGGGCTGACCGCGACGCTCGATTACACCTATTCGCGCAACACGGTGCAGACGCGGAACAGCAATGTCGGAATCTGGTTCAACCATGAGGATACGACGAGCGCGTGGACCGACGGTCCGGTCGCGGGGCCGATTTTCTATTCCGAACATTTTGCGGCGCCCGCCGCGCCGCCGAGCGAGACGACGCTCAACAGCGGCAAGGATCTGTCCTACAGCGGCGCGCTCAGCGACAACCGCGCCGAAAACCGCTCGCTGGGTTTCAACCTGACCTGGCAGGGCGACGACGGCGTGACGATCGACTTCGACGCGCATCATTCGACGGCGACGGTGAAGCCGGTCAACCGCTTCGGGTCGAGCATGTCGGTCGGCAACGCGATCTTCGGCATCCAGAACCAGATGATCAATTTCGAGAACGACCTGCCGGTCCTGTCCTACGAAATGTATCCGGGGATCGATCCGCTGAACGCCGCGCTGATCCAGCCGACGGGCAATGCGTTCCGCGCCGCCTATTTCCGCGACGAGATCAACCAGGTGCAATTGCACGGCCGCTATGACCATGAGGGCGGCTTCCTCGACAGTATCGATTTCGGCGTATCCTATGTCGAAAATAACGTGCGGTCCGCCTTCGGCACGATCCAGAACGACACCTGGGGCGGGGCGGGGCCCGCGTCGGACATTCCCGACGACATCTTCACGCTCCAGACGCTGCCCGACAAATTCCCCGGGCTCGCGCAGCCGGGGATGATCCAGAGCTTCTATTCGTTCGATTTCGAGCGGATGGCCGACCTGATCGAGAGCCTCTACGGCACGTGCAGCAACCCGCTGACCGGCGCGCAGGCGGTCCCCGGCACCTGCATTGCGGCCTACAACACCGACCGGCGCATCACCGAAAAGACGCTGGCGCCCTATGTGCAGGTCGCGACCAAATTCGATCTGTTCGACAATCCCGCGCATTTCGTCGCCGGACTGCGCTACGAAAGCACCGATATTTCGTCGGCGGCGCTGGTGCCGGTCCCCGTCGATACGCGCTGGGTGGGCGAGAATGAATTCAACATCGTCCTGTCGGGCGATAGCGACTTCACGCGCTTCAAGGGCTCGTATGAAAACTGGCTGCCGGCATTCGACCTCGACGTCTCGCCGCTGCAGGACGTCAAGCTGCGCGCGTCGTACAGCCACACGATCACCCGCGCCGACTATGCCAATATGCAGGGCGGGCGCACGCTCGACACGCTGTTCCGCGTCGGCGGCGGCACCGGCGCACAGGGCAATCCGGGGCTCGTCCCCTATAAGTCGAAGAATATCGACCTGTCCGCCGAATGGTATTACGCGCCCGGCAGCTATGTGTCGGTCGGCTGGTTCCACAAGGATGTCAGCAATTTCATCTCGACCACCCGCGTCGATACATCGGCCTTCGGACTGACCACCCCGGTGAACGGGCCGCGCTGGAACGCCGCGGTTGCCGCGATCGGGCAGGGGGCGACGGTGTCGCAGATCCGCCAATATATCTTCGAACATTATCCCGACACGGTGACGATCACCGGTGGCGGGCCAGGCACCTATGTCGGCGTCATCAACAGCGCGCCCGGCGATCCGCTGCTCAATTTCCAGATCACGCAGCCGATCAATAGCGATCAGACCGCGTCGCTGAACGGCTGGGAGTTCGCGCTCCAGCACAGCTTCTGGGATACCGGCTTCGGCGTTCTGCTGAATTACACGATCGTCAACGGCGACGCGGTCTATGACAATACGCAGCCGGCGTCGGTGCCGCAGTTCGCGCTTACGGGGCTTTCCGACAGCGCCAACGCGGTCGCCTATTACGACAAGGGCGGGCTGCAGGCGCGCGTCGCGTGGAACTGGCGCGACAAGTTCCTGCAATCGACGGGGCCGAACCCGACCTATGTCGAGGCCTATTGGCAGATCGACGCCAGCGCGAGCTATGAATTCATCCCCGGCTTCACCGCCTTCGTCGAGGCGATCAACCTGACCGGGGAGGGGCGGCGCGCGCATATGCGAAGCAGCAATAATGTGACCTTCGTGTCGCCAGGGTTCGCCCGCTACGCGGCCGGTATCCGCTTCAACTTCTAGAGTCTGATGGCGTTACATTGACCCACTTCGTCATTGCGAGCGCAGCGAAGCAATCCAGAGCGGTTTACGCAAGCTCTGGATTGCCGCGTCGCTTCGCTCCTCGCAATGACGATTTCAATTGGTGTCATCCTGCTCGGGGCGCGGCTCTTTTGCGTGACGGGCGGGGGCGGGTGGCGTAGGAACGTTCCCAATGGCGAAAACGGCCGCTGCCGAACGGGAGACAAAGGATCGGATGACCAGCCACGCCCCTCTCGACACCAACAGCCACCGCGACCTTCGCGTCCGCGCCGACGCGGGGACGGAATGGGGCGACGGGGTGATGGCGACGCTGATCGTGCCGTCCGAATTTCGCCGCGTGCAGGCCGATTTCCCGATCCTCTTCCGGCGCGAGGCGGGGCAGGGGCGCTTTTTCGCGGTCGCCCTGCTGGGGTTCGAGACGGGCGAAAATCTCTTTCTCGACGGCGCGAGCTGGGACGCGGGCTATCGGCCGCTGTCGCTGGCGATCCAGCCTTTCCTGATCGGCCGGGCGGCGAACGGCGAGGGGCCGGGGCAGGTGCATGTCGATCTTGCGCACCCGCGCATCGCAGAGGGAGACGACGGCGTGCGGCTGTTCGACGCGAACGGCCTCGCGACGCCCTTCCTCGAAGGCATCGCCGAAAAGCTCGGCGAACTCGACGAAGGCTATCGCGAGAGCGGCGCCTTCTTCGACGCGCTCGCCGGGCATGACCTGCTCGAACCTTTCACCTTCGAGGTGACGCTGGGCGACGGATCGCTCCATTCGCTCGTCGGCTTTCACATCATCGACGAGGCGCGGCTGCGCGCGCTCGATGCCGATGCGCTTGGCGCGCTGCACGCGGCGGGGCATCTGATGCCGATCTTCATGGCGCTCGCCTCGCTGTCGCAGCTCGCGGAACTCGCGCGGCGCAAGAACCGCAGGCGGCGCGATGGCTGAGCGGGACGCCCCGATCGACGCCCGCGCCGCGCGCGTGCCCGAACGCGAATGGCGGGACACGGGGCTCGATGCGCTGCTGGACGGTGCGTGCGAACCCTTCGTGCTGCGCGGGCTCGTCGCGGGCTGGCCGCTCGTCGCCGCGGGCAAGGCCTCGGCGGAGGCGGCGCGGCGCCATTTGCTGGGTCATGCCCGCGACCGCGCGTTCAAGGTCTCGATCGGCCCGCCGGGACACGACGGGCGATTGTTCTACGACGCCGACATGGCGATGAATTTCCGCACGGGCACCGGAAAGCTCGCCGACATCTTCGCGGGGCTGGCGAAGGGCGAGGAGCTGGGCGACATCCGCACCGTCTATCTCGCCTCGATCGACATTCCGACGCATTTCGACGGGCTCGACGCCGCGAACCCGATCGATCTCGGCGCGCGCGATCCGCTCAAGAGCATCTGGATCGGGACGCGGACGCGGATCGCCGCGCACAACGACTATCCCGACAATCTCGCCTGCTGCGCGGCGGGGCGCCGCCGCTTCACGCTGTTTCCGCCCGATCAGTTCCGCAACCTCTATCTGGGGCCGATCGACAATACCCCCGCCGGCCGCACCGTCAGCATGGTCGATTTCGCCGCGCCCGACCTTGCCGCTTATCCGCGCTTCGCGGAGGCGATGGCGCACGCGCAGACGGCGGAGCTCGAACCCGGCGACGCGATCTTCATCCCCTCGATGTGGTGGCACCATGTCGAGGCGCTCGCCGACTTCAACATATTGGTCAATTACTGGTGGCGCCGCACCCCGGCCTGGTTCGGCCAGCCGCAGGAAGCGCTCAACCACGCGATCCTCGCGATCCGCGACATGGCGCCCGCGGACAAGGCGATCTGGCGCGACCTGTTCGACCATTATGTCTTCGACAACGACGGCCGGGCGACCGACCATATTCCTCCGCCGGCACGCGGCATTCTCGCTCCTCTCACTTTGGAGAGTGCGGGGCGGTTGCGCGCCTTTCTACTAAGGACGTTGAGCAGATGACCGAGGGCAAGCAGCTTCGCCGTATCGTGATCGCCGGGGGCGGGACCGCGGGCTGGATGATGGCGGCGGCGATCGCGCGGACGATGGGGGCGACGGTCGATCTGACGCTCGTCGAATCGGAGCAGATCGGCACCATCGGGGTCGGCGAATCGACGATCCCGCCGCTCGTCAATTTCAACCGCATCCTCGGGATTCCCGAGCCCGATTTCATGCGCGCAGCGCAGGCGACCTTCAAACTGGGCATATTGTTCGACAATTGGAAACAGGACGGGGACAGCTATTTCCACAGCTTCGGCCTCAGCGGCAAGGATCACTGGTCGGCGGGCTTCCAGCATTTCTGGCTGCGCGCGCGCGCCGCGGGCTATCCGCACAGCTATGACGATTATTGCCTCGAACTCGTCGCCGGGCTGCAGGGCAAGTTCGCGCATCTGCCCGAAGAGCGGATGAATTATGCCTATCATGTCGACGCGACGCTCTATGGCCGCTTCCTGCGCGGGCTCGCCGAGGCCGATGGGGCAAAGCGCGTCGAGGGCAAGATCGAGAAGGTCGAACTCGACGGCGAGAGCGGCAATATCGCCGCGCTGCTGCTCGACGGCGAGCGGCGCGTCGAGGGCGACATGTTCGTCGACTGCACCGGTTTTCGCGGCCTGCTGATCGACGGCGCGCTCCACGCGGGGTTCGAGGACTGGGGCCATTGGCTGCCCAACGACAGCGCGGTCGCGCTCCAGTCGAAGCACCAGGGGCCGCCGATGCCCTATACGCGCGCGATCGCGCACGATGCGGGCTGGCAATGGCGCATTCCGCTCCAGCACCGGATGGGCGCGGGGATCGTCTATTCGAGCCGCTATCTGTCGCGCGACGCGGCGCTCGACCGCCTGCTGTCGTCGCTCGGCGAGCCGCTGGTCGAGCCGATCGACATCAAGTTCCGCGGCGGGGCGCGGCGCCGGCAATGGGTCCGCAACTGCGTCGCGGTCGGGCTCGCCGGCGGCTTCGTCGAGCCGCTCGAGGCGACGACGGTGCATCTGATCCAGCGCGCGATCCTGCGCTTCATCCGCCTGATGCCCAACGGCCGGGTGAGCGAGCGTGACGCGATCGAGTTCAACGAGCAGCAGCGCCGCGACATCGAGCAGATCCGCGACTTCGTGATCCTGCACTATAAGGCGACCGAGCGCCGCGACAGCCCCTTCTGGCGCCATGTCGCCGCGATGCCGATCCCCGACAGCCTGCAGCAGAAGATCGAACTGTTCCGCGAAACCGGCCGGGTGTTCCGCAAGAATGAGGAATTGTTCGGCGAGAATAGCTGGGTGCAGGTGATGATGGGGCAGGGGATCGAGCCGCAAAGCTGGCATCCGATCGCCGAGAAATTGTCGCCCGACGAGCTCGATCGCTTCATGGCGGGCTTGCGCGACAGCACCGCGCGCACCGCCGCGACCTTGCCCGAGCATCACGCCTATGTCGCGCGCTATTGCGGCGCAGCGGCACCGCAAGCCGCCTGACCAGCCATGAAAAAGATGGGAATCGAGCGGGTTCGTATCTGGCAATGCGGCGGTGGCGGCGCTAGCAGGGCGCGATGTGAAGTTGTGGGGAACGGAACGGACTGATGGGGCGCCGGCGGCAATCGGTGACGATCAAGCATGTGGCGGCCGATGCTGGGGTGTCGCTGCAGACGGTCAGCCGCGTCATCAACAACGAGCCGAATGTCCGCCCCGAAATGAAGGAGCGCGTGCAGGCGTCGATCGACAAATTGGGCTATGTCCCGTCGATCGCGGCGCAGCGGATGAGCGGGTCGCGATCCTATCTGATCCTCGCGATCAACGACCGCGAACGCACGATCGCCGACTGGAAAGCGCGGCAGGGCACCGACTGGGTCGACCAGATGCTGTTCGGCGGCATGTTGAAATGCGCCGAATATGGCTATCGGATGATCTTCGAGCTGGTCGACACGCACACCGACCATGTCGAGCGCGAACTGCGCGCGACGATCGCGGCGCTTCAGCCCGACGGGGTGATATTGACCCCACCGCATTCGGACAATCCGCTGATCGTGGGCCTGCTCCATGCGCAGAAGATTCCCTTCGCGCGCATCGGCTCGCACGGCGGCGAGGCGGGGATCGCGCTGACGATGGACGACGAAGGAGCGGCGGCGCGTGCGACGCGGCACCTGATCGGGCTCGGCCACCGGCGCATCGGCTTCATTTCGGGGTCGGTCGAATATGACCTCAGCCACTGGCGCATCGACGGCTGGAAGTCCGAGATGGCGGCGGCGGGGCTGCCGGTCGAGGGGCTGCTCGCCGAGGGCGATTTCAGTTTTGCCTCGGGCGAGGCGGCGGCGCGGCGCCTGCTCGAGGGCGCGGCCCCGCCGAGCGCGATCATCGCGAGCAACGACCAGATGTCGCTCGCGACGCTGGAGGTCGCGCGCGAGCGCGGGCTCGACGTGCCGCGCGACCTGTCGCTGGTCAGCTTCGACAATACGCCGATCGTCCATTTCGCTCAGCCGCCGCTGACCGCGGTCGACCAGCCGGTGGCGGCGACGGTCGCGCGCGCGGTAGAACTGATCATCGCGGCGCAGCGCGGCGAGAAATTGCCCAAGGTGCCGACGGTGGTCAGCGGCAGCCTGATCGAGCGCGGATCGACGGCGCCGCCCCCCGGTGACTGACGACCCATTGGCTCACGGTGCCGCGCCGCCGCGCCGCCAGTCGGTGCGCTTCCTGCTGCTCTACGCGCTCGCCGCCGCGGGCGGCGCAATCGCCTATGTGCCCTTCCTGACCCTGCTGCTTCCCGCGCGCATGGCCGACCTCGCGGGCGCCGACGACGTGCGCTGGCTCGGCTATCTGACCTTCTTCGGCGCGCTCGCGGCGAGCGCGGGCGGGCTGCTCTTCGGCTGGCTCAGCGATCGCACGCAAAGCCGGCGTCCGTGGGTGCTGGCGGGGCTGATCCTCACCATCGCGCTGCTGCTCGCGGTGCCGCACGCGCAGGACGTGGCGACGCTGCTCGCCTTGCTGCTCGCGTGGCAGCTTGCGCTCAACATGATTCTCGGGCCGCTGTCGGCCTGGGCAGGCGACGCCGTTCCCGACGCGCAGAAGGGGCTGCTCGGCGGCCTCCTCGCCTTCTCGCCCGCGCTCGGCGCCTGGTCGGGCGCGCTCGTCACCCTGCCCGGCCTCGTATCGATGGAGCAGCGCGTGACGGCGATCGCGCTGCTCGTCGCGGCGGCGATCCTGCCCGCGCTGTTCTTCGGCCGCCCACGCGCCTTTCCCGAACTGATGGCGGTCGAGCCCCGCCCCGAGCGCCCCGTTGCGCGCCCGGCCGTCCGCATGTGGCTGGCGCGGCTGCTGATCCAGATCGCCGAGGCGGCGCTTTTCGCCTATCTCTATTTCTGGTTCCGGTCGATCGACCCGGCGATGGGCGACCATGAGAAGGCGCGAATCTTCAGCCTCGCGCTGACCATCGCGGTGCCGGTCGCGCTGCTCGCCGGGCGCTGGGCCGACCGCCACGGCCGCCCCTTCGTGCCGCTCGCCGCCGCGGCGGTGCTGACCTGCGCGGGGCTGATCGGCATGGCGCTCGCCGCCGATCCCGCATCGGCGAAGGCCGCCTATCTGGTCTTCGGGATCGCGACGACCGCCTTTCTGTCGCTTCACGCCGGGCAGACGCTGCGTGTCCTGCCGCGCCCCGACCGTCGCGGGCGCGACCTCGGCATCTTCAACCTCACCAACACCATCCCTTCGCTGATCATGCCGTGGCTCACCATTTCGCTCGTCCCCGGCTTCGGCTTCGACGCGCTGTTCCTGCTCCTCGCGGCGCTGGCGGCCGCGGCGGTGCTGCTTCTCGCCACCATGCCGCGCACCGCCTGAGTCCGCCCACCCAACAGGATGCTTGATTTCGCGCAGGGGCTGTGCGAGAGAAAAATTGATAACGTTCACAAGTATGATATCGAGGATGGGAGAGACGATGCGGAAGGCGATGGCTTTGGCGATGGCGCTGCTGCTGGCGGGAAGCGCTGGCATGGCGATGGCGGACAGCCCCGCGCCGGGTTCGGCGACGGTCCATCCCGATCGCTGGCCGGAAGCGAACAGCCCCGCCGCGATCACCGATGCCGCGACCGAAGCGCGGATCGACGCGCTGATCGCGCACATGACGATCGAGCAGAAGGTCGGCCAGCTCATCCAGGCCGACATCAGCGCGATCACGCCCGAGGATCTCGAAACCTGGCCGCTCGGCTCGATCCTCGCGGGCGGCAACAGCGGGCCGAACGGGAACGAGCGGTCGAGCGCGGCGGATTGGGCGAAGCTGGTCGGCGCATTCCGCGCCGTGTCGCTGAAACCGCAGGCCAATGGCGTCGCGATCCCGATCATCTTCGGCGTCGACGCCGTTCACGGCCACAATAATGTCCCCGGCGCGACGCTGTTCCCGCACAATATCGGCCTCGGCGCCGCGCACGATCCCGAACTGATCCGGCGCATCGGCCAAGTCACCGCCGCCGAGATCGCGGGCAGCGGCATCGAATGGACCTTCGCCCCGACGCTCGCGGTGCCGCAGGACCTGCGCTGGGGTCGCAGCTACGAAGGCTATTCGTCCGACCCGAAGCTCGTCGCCGATTATGCGAAGGCGATGGTGCTCGGGCTGCAGGGGCCGCTCGTCGCCGGGCGGCCGGTCGACGGCACGCATGTCGCCGCGACCGCGAAGCATTTCCTCGCCGATGGCGGCACTTTCGAGGGCAAGGATCAGGGCGACGCCCGGATCGGCGAGGCGGAACTGATCGCGAAGCATGCGCAGGGCTATCCCGCGGCGATCGACGCCGGCGCGCTGACCGTGATGGCGAGCTTTTCGAGCTGGAACGGGGTCAAGAACCACGGCAACAAGGGGCTGCTCACCGACGCGCTCAAGGGCCGCATGGGTTTTCAGGGCTTCGTGGTCGGCGACTGGAACGGCCACGGCCAGGTCGCGGGATGCAGCGTCACCGATTGCCCGCAAACGATCATGGCGGGGCTCGACATGATCATGGCGCCCGACAGCTGGAAGGGGCTCTACGCTTCGACGCTCGCCGAGGCGAAGGACGGGCGCATCACGGCGGCGCGGCTCGACGATGCGGTGCGGCGCATCCTGCGCGTGAAATATAAGCTCGGCCTGTTCGACGCCCGGCATGTCGACCGCGGCGACGTTTCGGCGGTCGGCGCGCCCGAGCATCTGGCGATCGCGCGCGAGGCGGTCGCGAAATCGCTCGTTCTCCTGAAGAACAACGGCGGCGTCCTGCCGATCCGGCCCGGCGCGCGCGTGCTCGTCACCGGTCCCGGCGCCGACGACATGGCGATGCAGGCGGGCGGCTGGACGATCAGCTGGCAGGGCACCGACGTCACCCACGCCGATTTCCCGAACGGCCAGACGATCTGGGAAGCGATGGACCGGGCGGTGCGCGACGCGGGCGGGACCGCGACGCTGTCGGCGGGCGGTGCCTATGTGGAAAAGCCCGACGTCGCGGTCGTCGTCTTCGGCGAGCGTCCCTATGCCGAATTTCAGGGCGACGTCCCGACGCTCGACTATCAGCCCGCCGAAGCGAAGGATCTTGCCGTCCTCAAGAAACTGAAGGCGGGGGGGATTCCGGTCGTCGCGGTCTTTCTGTCGGGGCGGCCCTTGTTCACCAATCCCGAAATCAACGCCGCCGACGCTTTCGTCGCGGCGTGGCTGCCCGGGTCGCAGGGCGCGGGCATCGCCGACGTGCTGGTCGCGCAGCGGGACGGCAAGGCGGCGCGCGACTTCACCGGCACGCTGCCCTTTGCCTGGCCCGCCGACGCGCGCTCGCCGATCGAAAAGCCCGAGTTCGCGGTCGGCTATGGCCTTACCTATGCCGACCGGAAGACCGTGCCGCACCTTTCCGAAAACCTCGGGGTCGACATAGTGGCGATGCTCAATGTCACCAATTTCTTCTCGGGCGGCCGCGCCCGCGCGCCGTGGCTGCTCTCGATCATCGACGCCGGCGGCTCGCGGCAGGTCGAATCGGCGCCGGTCGACAGCAGTTACGGCCTGCTCAGCGCGCGCTCGGTCGACGTCGCGGCGCAGGAGGATGGCAAGAGCTTCGTCTGGACGGGGCCGGCTTCCTTCCGCCTCGCGGGTCCGCCCGCCGATATGACGCGGCAGTTGGGCAACAGCTTCGCGCTCAGGATCGACTGGCGGATCGATGCGGCGGGTCCGGCGACGCTGGCGTTCGGCGGCAGGGCCTTCGATCTGACCGCGCTCGTCGCGGCGGCGCCCGCAGGCAAGGTGGCGACGATCAAGGTTCCGCTGCGCTGCTTCGCCGACGCGGGCGCCGATCTCGGGCATGTCGATGCCCCGGTGACGATCGCGGGCGACAAGGGGCTGGCGCTGACGCTGGTGAATACGAATGTCGAAGCGGTCGGTGAAAATCTGGCTTGTCCGCCCGCGGCAAAATGACCAGACCCGCGGATGGACCGGGGTAGAATGGGATAAGGGGGAGAGACGCTATGGCCTTGGCGCCGAATGTCGCGACGAGCAGCGATTCGAACCCGGAGGCGGGCAAAAGCGGCGGCCGCACGCGGGTCGTGCTGATTCTTGCCTTTGCGGTGTTCTTCCTGCTCGGCGGGGTGACCAACATCAACGACCTGCTGGTCGGCAAGTTCAAGCCGATGTTCCACCTGACGCACGCGCAGGCGAATCTGGTGCAGATGGCGTTCTTCATCGCCTATGCCGCCTTTTCGATTCCCGCCGGCATCATCATGTCGAAGCTCGGCTATATCCGCACCTTCGTGCTCGGCTTCGCGATCGTCGCGGCGGCGGCCTTTCTGTTCATTCCGGCGTCGGCCGCGGCATCCTACCCCGGCTTCCTCGCCGCGCTCTTCTGCATCGGCGCGGGGATCACGGTCCTGCAGGTGGCGATGAATCCGGTGATCACGACGCTGGGGCCGGTCGAAACCTCGCACAGCCGACTGACCTTTGCCCAGGCGTTCAATTCGATCGGCGTGTTCCTGATGGTCTATGGCGGCGCCACCTTCCTGCTCGGCGATTCGCAGCCGCTCGACGCCGGGACCGCGAGCGAAGCGCAAATTCAGGCCTATCGCGTCGCCGAGGGGGCGTCGATCGGCACCGCCTATATGTGGCTCGGCCTGTTGATGCTGGTGATCGCGGCGCTGTTCTGGATGTTTCGTTCGGCGCTTGACCGCGCCAGGGCCGAAGACGTGAAGCTCGATGGCACCTGGGGCCTGCTCGTCCACAATCGTCGCGTCCAGTTCGGCGCGCTGTGCCTCTTCACCTATGTCGGCGCCGAAGTGGCGATCGGTTCGAACCTCATCGCCTATCTCGGCGAACCGAGCGTGATGGGGCTGGATCTTCAGGCCGCGGGCAAGCTGGTCGCAATCTATTGGCTGGGGGCGCTGGTTGGCCGGCTGCTCGGCGGCTTCATCCTGCGGCTGGCGAAGCCGGGGCGCGTGCTCGCGATCTTTGCCGCCGGGGCGATGTCGCTGATCATCCTGTCGGCGGTGACGACCGGCACGGTGTCGGGCTGGGCGCTGATTCTCGTCGGCTTGTGCAATTCGCTGATGTTTCCGACGATCTTCAGCCTGGGGACCGAGGGGCTGGGCGAGCAGACGCCGCAGGGATCGGGCATCATGTGTACCGCGATCGTCGGCGGCGCGATCGTCCCCTATCTGTTCGGGACGGTGGCGGATATCAGCGGCAACATCCGGCTCGCGCTGGCCGTGCCGCTGATCTGCTACGCAATTATCGCGGGTTTCGGGCTGTGGGCGGCGCGGCGCGCGACGGCCTAGCGGGCAAGCGACGCCTGCTTGCGCGGCCTGTCCCGACGGGGCATGGCTGACGCGCGCGCACCGTCCGCGCGCACGGCAGGAGCAAGGCCATGGCCCAGGGCATCGCGCGCATCGGCAAGGATCGCTATCGCACCGAGATCGAGGTCGGCGGCCGCGCGCTCGTCGCCGACGAACCGCCCGTGCTCGGCGGACAGGGCGCGGGCTTCGCGCCCTACGACCTGCTCCTCGCCAGCCTCGGCGCCTGCACCGCGATCACGCTGCGCATGTATGCCGACCGCAAGGGCTGGCCGCTCGAATCGCTCGAGGTCGGCCTTCGCCTCCACGGGCAGGAGGAGCGCCGCATCGCGCGGACGCTGACCATCGCCGGGCTCGACGACGAGCAGAAAGCGCGCCTCGCCGACATCGCCGAACGCACCCCCGTGACGCTGACGCTGAAGAACGGCCTGCCGATCGACACGCGGCTGGGGTGACGATGCGCGGATCGCCGCGCGCCTTTTTGCCATCGTTTACGCCGCCTTTACCACTCCCGGTGCATGACATCGTCCGATGTTTGCGACTGGGGACATGTGATGGACAGCTTGCGCGGACTGCTTTCGGGCAGCCACGATCAGGACGAGGGTGCCATCGACGCGCCGCCCATGGTCGGGGTCGACGAACGGCGGATGCAGGTCAGGGCCTATAATTATTGGGCTTCGCTGCTGGCCGACCGCGCTTATCCTTCGGTCGAGGACCTGAATCTCGAAAGCGCCGACTTCGGTCCCTATTCGGTGCTGCTCGACTTCACGGCGGGAATGGAGAATCCGGGCCTTTCCTATATCGGCGAGCGGCTGCGCGCCGAATCGGGGATCGACGACGAGGTTCATTACATCAACCAGATTCCGGGCCGCTCGCTGCTGTCGCGGCTGACCGACCATTATCTTCAGATCATCGCCAACCGCGCGCCGATCGGCTTCGAGGCCGAGTTCGTGAGCGATCGCGGCGTGACGATCATGTACCGCGGCATCCTGCTGCCCTTTTCGTCCGACGACGACACGATCGATTTCATCATGGGCGTGATCAACTGGAAGGAAGCCGCGCCCGCCGACCAGGCCGAGGAACTGCAGCTTTCGGTCGAGCAGGCGCTGCGCAGCGCCGCGCCGCTCACCGCGCCGGTGCCGGTGTGGGCCGACGGACCCGATTCGGGGCATATCGAGGATGAAGCCGACGCCGCACCAGGCTTTGCCGCCTTCGCCGACGAGGGCGCGATGCCGGAGGCCGACACCCTCGACGAGGACGCCGATGCCGATGCGCTTCCGGGTGCCGACGCCGAACTCGCCGATTGGCTGGCGCTGGCGCGCGAAACCGCCGAGCGCGCGCTTGCCGCCGACAGCCGCAGCCGCTCCGCTCTCTATCAGGCGGTCGGCAAGGCGTGGGATTTCGCGCTTGCCGCCGACGCGCGGCCCGACGCTTTCGCCGAACTGCTCGCCGACGCCGGCATCGCGGCGCAGGAGCGGGCGCCGATGACGCCGGTCGTCAAGCTGGTCTTCGGCGCGGGCTACGACAAGACGCGGCTCGCCGAATATGCCTGCGCGCTTGGCCACGCGAAGGAAGAAGGGGTCGGCGCGGGGGCGCTGGCGGCCTATCTCGACCGCTATCCCGGCGGCCTCAAGGGGCTCGTCAAAGACGCGCGCGCGCGCCGCAGGGCCGATGCGCCGGACCAGGCCGACACCGCTGCGAAGCTGGACGCGCTTCGCGGCGCTCATCCGGCGCTGATCCTCGAACATGATGCGGGCGATGCCGAATTCGTCGTGCTGATCGCGCGCGCGATGCCCGGCGGTCACATCGGAATCGTCGCCAAGGCGGCGGACGATGCCGCGCTGGTCGCGCGGCTCGCGAAGAAGGCGGTCCCGATCAGCGGCGTTTAGGGTCAAGTCCGATAACTTCCCGTCATTCCTGTGAAAGCAGGAAGCCCGCTATTCTCCATTTCTTCTCCTTCGTGCCTTTGCGCGAAATACTTTCCCACGCCGCCATCCGGTCGACAAGTTTTCTCGAAGGATCGCGAAGAAACGAAGCGCGGCCCGACCCAATTCGCTGCTGCGCAACAGGAAATCCGAAAGTTGAAATTATTTTGCGTGGACCCGGCCAAGGGGTTGAGCCGTGCGCGCCGCAGGCGCATAGGAGCGGATGCGAAAGGGTCATTGCCATCCCCCGGCAGCGACCCGCCTCTTTTCGTTCGGGATGCTGCAACCCTATGTCTTCCAAATTGACCGAATCCGCCGACGCCGAATCCTCTTCGGCGGCGCCCGCCGCTGTTAAGATCGCTCCCTCCATCTCCAAGGCCTATCAGGCCGCGCTCGCCGGAAGCGCGCTTCCGGGCGAGGGGGACGACCTCGATACGAAGATGCTCGCGACCGCAGGCGATTTCGCCGCGCGCGCGTCGCTCGAACGCGGCGACGGCAAGCCGTCGCTGCTTCTCGAACCGATGGCGGGCGACGGTCCCGACCGCCGGATGCGTCTGGTGGTCGTCAACGACGACATGCCGTTCCTCGTCGACTCGACCTCGCAGATCGTGAGTTCGCAAGGGTTGGCGATCCACCGCATCCTTCACCCCGTCGTCTCGGTCGAGCGCGACGCGAAGGGCCGGCTGACCGGCGCCGATGCGGGCAAGTCCGGCAATCGCCGCGAATCGGTGATCTATATGGAACTGGAGCGCGGCGACGCGCGCGCGCGCCGGCGCCTGCTCGACGCGCTCGAGGCCTCGCTCGCCGACGTGCGCGCGGCGGTGGCCGATTGGAAGGCGATGCGCGCCGCGATGCTCGCCGATGCCGCGATGCGCGCCGACGGCGAAGCCGCCGAACTGTTGCGCTGGTTCGAGGGCGGCGCGATGACGCAGCTCGGCCACGAATGGCGCACCCGCGATGGCGCGGTCCACGACGCGCTCGGCATTTCGACCAGCAGCGCGGGCCAGCTTCTCTCTCCGAACGCGCTCAAGGCCGCTTTCGACTATTTCGACCGGGGCGGCGCTTCGCCGCTCCTCCTCAAATCGAACCGCCTGTCGGCGGTCCACCGCCGCGTGCTGCTCGATCTCGTCGTCGTCCCCGAATATCAGGGGAAGAAGGCCGAGCGGCTGTCGATCCACGCGGGGCTTTGGACCAGCGCCGCGCTGTCGACCCCGCCCGCGAAGGTGCCGGTGCTGCGTGCGCAGCTTCAGGCGCTGATGACGAAATTCGGCTTCGACCCGACGGGCCACGCGGGCAAGGCGCTCGCCCACGCCCTCACCGCGCTGCCGCACGACCTGCTCATCGCCTTCGACAGCGCCTCGCTCGAGGAGCTGGTGCTGACTTCGATGTCGATCACCGACCGCCCCCGGCCGAAGATCGTGATGGTGCGCAGCGCGCTCGGCCGTCACCTCTTCGCCTTCGTGTGGCTGCCGCGCGACGAAGTGTCGACGGGCCGCCGCCTCGCGGTCGAATCGCTGCTGGTGCGCGAGGCCAGGGCCGGGGTGATCGGCTGGACGATGGTGCTGGAGGATGGCGGCGCCGCGCTGCTCCGCTTCACGCTGGACCTGCGCGGTGACGGCGTGGTCCCCGATGCCGACGCGCTCGGCACCCAGCTCGAACAGATGGTGCGCGGCTGGCAGCCCGAGGTCGAGGCGGCGCTCGCCCGCCGCGGCGACGCGGGCCGTGCCGCGGCGCTCGCCGCGCGCTTCGCGCCGCTCTTTCCCGCCAATTACCGCAACCTCTACAATCCCGAGGAAGCGGCGCGCGACATCTTGCGGCTGCGCGACCTCGATGCCGAGCATCCGCGCAGCGTCCGCCTCGCGAAGAAGAGCCTCGACGGCGACGATCGCTTGCGGCTGAAGGTCTATAGCGCCGCCGGTCCGCTCGCGCTGTCCGACGTCGTTCCGGCGCTCGAACATTTCGGTTTCGAGGTGCTCGAGGAAATCCCGACCGAACTCCACGTCCGCACCGCCGACGACGAGGCGGGCGAACAGCCGACCTTCATCCACGATTTCTCGCTGCGCCTGCCTGCGTCGGTCGACGAGACCGCGCTGCTGCCGCATGTCGAGACGATCGAGAAGGCGATCGCCGCGGTGCTCGACGGCCAGGCCGAGAATGACGCCTTCAACCAGCTCGTCCTCGTGACGCAGACCGATCCGCAGGCGATCGTCTGGCTGCGCGCCTGGTTCCGTTATCTGCGCCAGGGCGGCTCCTCCTATGGCCTCGACACGGTGGTCGCGGCGCTGCGCCACGCGCCGAAGCTGACCGCGGCGCTCGTCGAGCGTTTCCGCGCGCTGCACGATCCCAAGGCGAAGGATGCCGCGCGCGCCGAGGCGCTGGGCGCCGAAATCCTTGCCGATTTCGCCGATATCGCGTCGATCGACGACGACCGCATCCTGCGGCTGTTCCACGCGGTGATCGGCGCGACGCTGCGCACCAACGCCTTCGCGCCCGCCGCCGCCGAGGCGCTGGCGTTCAAGATCGATTCGAGCCAGGTTCCGGGCCTGCCGAAGCCGCTGCCATGGCGCGAGATCTGGGTCTACAGCCCGCGCGTCGAGGGCGTGCACCTGCGCGCCGGCCCGGTCGCGCGCGGCGGGCTGCGCTGGTCCGACCGCCGCGACGACTTCCGCACCGAGATTCTCGGGCTGATGAAGGCGCAGCGCGTCAAGAACGCCGTCATCGTGCCGACCGGCGCGAAGGGCGGATTCTATCCCAAGGCGCTGCCCAGCCCGGCCGAGGACCGCGATGCCTGGTTCGCCGAGGGCACCGAATGCTATCGCATCTTCATCCGCTCGCTCTTGTCGGTCACCGACAATCTGGTCGGCGGCAAGGTGGTGCATCCCAGAAGCGTCGTGATCCGCGACGGCGACGATCCCTATTTCGTCGTCGCCGCCGACAAGGGAACCGCGACCTTCTCCGACGTCGCCAATGCGCTGGCGATGGAACGCGACTTCTGGCTCGGCGATGCGTTCGCGAGCGGCGGCTCGCACGGCTATGACCACAAGGCGATGGGCATCACCGCCAGGGGCGCGTGGATTTCGGTCCAGCGGCACTTCGCCGAAATGGGCATCGACGTGCAGAGCGACCCGGTGCAGGTCGTCGGCTGCGGCGACATGTCGGGCGACGTGTTCGGCAACGGGATGCTGCTGTCGAAGTCGATCCGGCTCGTCGCGGCGTTCGACCACCGCCACATCTTCCTCGATCCCGATCCCGACGCGGCGAAGAGCTGGAAGGAACGCGACCGTTTGTTCAAGCTGCCGCGGTCGAGCTGGGACGATTACGACAAGAAGCTGATCTCGAAGGGCGGCGGCGTCTTCGCGCGCAGCCAGAAGAGCATCCCGCTCAGCCCCGAAGTGCAGGCGGTGCTCGGCCTGTCGCAGGCGGAGATCGAGCCGACGGCGCTGATCTCGGCGATCCTCAAGGCGCCGGTCGACCTGCTGTGGTTCGGCGGTATCGGCACCTATCTGAAGGCGGCGAGCCAGAATAATGCCGAGGTCGGCGATCCCGCCAACGACGCGCTGCGCGTCGATGCCGAGGATCTGCGCGTCCGCGTCATCGGCGAGGGCGCCAATCTGGGCGTGACGCAGGCGGCGCGCATCGCTTTCGCGGCGAAGGGCGGGCGGATCAACGCCGACTTCGTCGACAACAGCGCGGGCGTCGACTGCTCGGATAACGAGGTCAACATCAAGATCGCGCTGAACCGCGAGATGATCGAGGGGCGCCTGGCGCAGGACGACCGCGACGCGCTGCTCGTCCGCATGACCGACGATGTCGCGGCGCTGGTGCTCGAGGACAACCGGCTGCAGGCGCTCGCGCTGTCGATCGCCGAAAAGGGCGGGTCGGCGGCGGTGCCGTCCCTGGTGCGGATCATGGAGACGTTCGAGGCGTCGGGCCGGCTCGACCGCAAGGTCGAGGGGCTGGCGGCGAACGACGAACTGCTCCGCCGCGCGCAGGAAGGGCGCGGGCTGACGCGGCCCGAGCTCGCGGTGCTGCTGTCGACCGCGAAGCTCGCGTTGCAGGACGCGATCGAAGACAGCGAACTGCCGAACGATCCGGCGCTCGCCGGCGATCTCGCCGCGGCTTTCCCGGCCGAGATGCAGCGCGATTTCAGGGCCGCGATCGCCGAGCATCAATTGCGCCGCGAAATCATCGCGACCAAGCTCGCGAACCGGATGATCAACCGCATGGGCGTTGTCCATCCCTTCGAGCTGGTCGAGGAGGAAGGCTGTTCGCTCGGCGAGGTCGCCGCGGCCTTCGTCGCGGTCGAGCGATTGCTCGACATGAAGGATTTGTGGAGCGCGCTCGACGCCGCGAAGATCGACGAGGGCATCCGGCTGTCGCTGTTCAGCCAGGCGGCGTCGGCGATGACCTCGCAGATGGCCGACCTGCTCCGCGTCAGCCCGGCGCTGGCGCAGCCGGGGCCGATCGTCGCGCGGCTCGAACCCGGCGTCGATCGCCTGACCGCGACCGTCGACACGCTGCTCAGCGCGTCGGTTCGCGGCCAGTGGGACATGCTCGCGCAGCAATTGCTCGACGCCGGCGCGCCCGAGGCGCTGACCGCGGCGGTGGTGCGGCTGTTCAAGACCGACGGCGCGATCGGCATCGTCGACCTCGCCGCGCGGCGCGGCGACGATGAGGTCGCGGTGACCAGCGCCTTCACCCATTTGGGCGAAGCGCTCGGGCTCGACTGGGCGCAGACGCTGGCGGCGCACATGAGCCCCGCCGACCCGTGGGAACGCCTGCTCGTCAACAGCCTCGCGCGCGATTTCCAGCAGATGCGGCTCGGCTTCCTCGCCGGGCTGCCGAAGGGCGACCTCGACCAGGCGGTGACCAAATGGCTCGCCGACAATGCCCCGCGCGTCGCGCAGTTCCGCGCCACGGTCGACCGCGCGCGGACGATCCCGAACCCGAACGGCGCAATGCTCTCGCATATCGCGGGGCAAGCGCGCGGATTGCTGGGGCGGTAACGGTGAACCCGCCCTCCCCTTCAGGGGAGGGCAGCGAGACTTGGCAGCTTGCTGCCTAGTCGCAGC
>NZ_JAOZVW010000074.1 GCF_025869345.1 Sphingopyxis sp. | reverse complement strand
GATCCATTGTCTCAGCGCCGGATGAATGGATCCCGGATCAAGTCCGGGATGACGATGTGAGATAGGGTCGGCTTCAGGTCGAAACCCGCCCTTGGTGAGATGTTCTCGCGGATCAGAACGGCAACAATTCCCGATCGCGCCCCGCCCCCGCTTGCCCCGCAAAGGCTGGACGGTTAAGGCCGGTCCCCATGACCGCCGCGCCCTCATCCGTCCGCATCGCCCCCTCGATCCTCAGCGCCGATTTCGCGCGGCTGGGCGAGGAGGTGCGCGCGATCGAGGCGGCGGGCGCCGATTGGGTGCATATCGACGTGATGGACGGCCATTTCGTCCCGAACCTGACGATCGGCCCGATGGTCGTGAAGGCGCTGCGCCCGCTTTCGGCGCTGCCCTTCGACGTCCATCTGATGATCTCGCCCGTCGACGGCTTCCTCGACGCCTTCGCCGCGGCGGGCGCCGACATCATCACCGTCCATCCCGAGGCCGGGCCGCACATCCACCGCAGCGTCCAGCACATCAAGTCGCTCGGCAAGCAGGCGGGCGTCTCGCTCAATCCCGCCACGCCGGCGAAGATGCTCGACTATCTGATCGACGATATCGACCTGGTGCTGGTGATGAGCGTCAATCCGGGGTTCGGCGGGCAGAGCTTCATCGCCAGCCAGCTTCGCAAGATCGAGGCGGTCCGCAAGATGATCGAGAAATCGGGCCGCGACATCCGCCTCGAAGTCGACGGCGGCATCGACGCCGCGACCGCGCCGCTCGCGATCGACGCGGGCGCCGACGTGCTCGTTGCCGGAACCGCGACCTTCAAGGGCGGGCCTGACGCTTACGCCGACAATATCCGGCGCCTCCGCGGCCTCTGATCGGTGGAGGGTTAGGCCTTTGACCTCCGCCCCATCCAGCCCGATTCCCGATCCGGGCGACGACGCTCCGCCGCTCGACGATTCGATCGAGCCCGGCAAGAGGCTGATCCGCCTGCCCGCCGACAAAGGGTTGTCGCTCGGCGACCGCATCGCCAACCAGATCACCCGGCTGACCTGGCGCACGCCGCTCCACGCCTTTCGCCTCAAGGGCCGCTTTCCGTTGAAATTGCTTGGGGTGCCGGCCGATCCGGTGCCCGGCGACATGCGCGCGGGCATGGCGATCCGCGCCGGCCATTTCCTCCACCGCGGGTTGAAGCTGCGGCTCAGCGAACTGGATTTCGCGACGCTCGCGGTCGCGCCGGCCTTTGCCGACTATCTCCACAGCTTCGCCTGGCTGCGCGATCTGGCCGCGACCGGCACCCGCGCCGACGGCGCGCCGATCGCCGAAGCGGTCGTGCGCCAATGGCTCGCGACGCACGGCGAGACGGTGAGCGAACCGGCATGGCAGGCCGACAATACGGGCTGGCGCATCCTCTTCTGGGCCGCGCACGCGCCGCTGATCCTGTCGTCGAGCGACCTCATCTACCGCTCGGCGGTGCTCAACCATCTCGCGCGCGCCGCGCGCCATCTCGACCGCGTCGCCGACAAGACGCGCCCCGGCACCGGCCAGCTCGTCGCGTGGATCGGCATCGTCGCCGCCGCGCTGCTGATGCCCGGCGGCGAGCCGCGGCAGGTGTTCGGCGAGGCCGGACTGCGCAAGGTGATCGAGACGAGTTTCTATGCCGACGGCGGCAATATCGCGCGCTCGCCGCAAGCGCAGCTCGACGCGGTGATGGCGCTGGCGATGCTCGCGCGCGTCTATGACATGCGCCGGATCGAAGTGCCGCCCTTCGTGCAGGAGGTGCTGGCGCGCGCCGTTCCCGCGCTGCTCGGCCTCGTCCACAGCGACGGCGGCATGGGCAATTGGCAGGGCAGCGGCGCGACGTCCGCGCTGCATATCCAATATGTCGTCGCCGCGAGCGGCGTCCGCACCCGCCCGCTCAAGCAGGCGCGCGACTGGGGCTATCAGCGGCTCGTCGCGAACAAGGTCGTGCTGCTCGCCGACGCCGCGCCGCCGCCGATCGCGCGGGTGACCGAGGCGGGCTGCGCCTCGACCCTCGCGTTCGAGCTCAGCGACGGCGACGAGCGCATCGTCGTCAATTGCGGCGGCGCCGCGCTGACCGGCGCGACGATCCCCGCCGACCTCGCGCGCGGCCTCAGAACCACCGCCGCCCATTCGACGCTGACGATCGCCGACAGCAATTCGACCGCGATCCTGCCGAGCGGCGCGCTCGGCCGCGGGGTGACCGAGGTCGAGCTCGACCGGCGCGAGACGCCGCAGGGCAGCCGCGTCGAGATGAGCCACGACGGCTATGCCCGCCGCCACGGCTTCATCCACCGCCGCCTGCTGATCCTCGCCCCCAACGGCCGCGAGCTGCGCGGCGAGGACATGCTGCTCCCCGCCCCGCGCAGCCGCCGCAAGGGCGACAAGCGCTTCACGCTGCGCTTCCATCTCGGGCGCAACCTGTCGGCGAGCCTGACCGCCGACAAATTGGGCGCGCTGCTCCGCATATCGGGCGGCCCGCTGTGGCAGTTCCGCACCTCCGACGGCGCGCTGGAGATCGAGGAAAGCCTGTGGGTCGACGGCGACGGCCGCCCGCACCCGACCGAACAGCTCGTCGTCACCGGCACCGCCCCAGCGGGCGGCGCGAGCATCGGCTGGATCTTCAAGCATATCGGGTGAGCGGGCGGCCGGCGGCTTTGGGGTAGTAAGCGGCCATTTCCCCAATCTTCGTCATTCCCGCGAAAGCGGGAACCCAGAGCGTGCGTCGGCTGATCCCATCCTGGGTTCCCGCTTTCGCGGGAATGACGAAGGTGTGAGATTGCGAAAAATAGTCGGCACCCAAAATCCCTCCCGTATCCAGCGCCTTTCCCGCAAGCCCCCTCCCCATATGTCACTCGTGTGACAGTCACGTAACACAGCGGTCACAAGGCGCTGTCACTCGCCCCCTCGAATCGCGGCAAGCCAATCTGCTCCGCGATCTTCCGCACTCTCCAGGGGGAAAAAATGCAATCGCTTCGCTCCGTCCGCTCGCGCATCCTGCTCGGCACCTGCCTTTCGCTCGCTGCCGCGCTTCCCGGCACCGCCTTCGCGTCCGACATCGTGGGCACCGTCACCGACGCGAGCGACACACGCGCGCTGCAGAGCGCGCAGGTCCGCATCCTCGAACTCAATCGCGAGACCGAAGCCGGCCGCGACGGCAGCTTCCGCTTCGGCGACGTCCCCGCGGGCACCTATACGCTGGAGGCGCGCTACGTCGGCGCCGCGCCGCGCACCGAAACAGTCACCGTGTCCGATAGCGGCAACGCCACCGTCAGGCTGGTGCTCGGCACCGACGGCACGATTCTCGTCCTCGGCCAGTCGGCGAACATGACCAGCGCGCTGTCGCGGCAAAAGGCCGCCGACGGCGTCGAAAGCGTGCTGACCCGCGACGCGGTCGGCCAGTTCCCCGACCAGAATGTCGCGGAATCGCTGCGCCGCCTGCCCGGCATCAACATCCTCAACGATCAGGGCGAAGGCCGCTTCGTCTCGGTGCGCGGGCTCGATCCCGAGCTCAACGCGACCTCGGTCAACGGCGTCCGCCTGCCCGCGCCCGAAAGCGACGTCCGCTCGGTCGCGCTCGACGTGATTTCCAGCGACAGCATCGAATCGATCGAGGTCAAGAAATCGCTGACCCCCGACATGGACGCCGACACGATCGGCGCCTCGATCGAGATCAACACGACGAGCGCCTTCGAGCGCCGCAAGAATCTGCTGACCGCGAAGATCGAGGGCAGCTACAATGAATATTCGGAAAAGCTGACCCCCAAGGGCAGCATCGATTTCTCGCAGCGGCTCGGCGACAATGTGGGGGTCTCCGGCGGCGTCTCCTATTATCAGCGCAAGTTCGAGACCGACAATATCGAGGCCGACGGCTGGGACGAGGACGACGGCCTGATCTTCCCCGAAGAGGTCAACTACCGCGACTATGACGTCGAGCGGAAGCGCTTCTCGGCCAACCTCAACTTCGATTTCCGCGTCGGCAGTTCGACCAAGCTTTATGCCCGCGGCGTTTACAGCCAGTTCGACGATCAGGAATATCGCCGCGAGACGAGCCTGAAGCTGGAGGATGCGGGTAGCATCACCGCCAACGGCGCGACCGGCGTCGACTTCAGCGACGCGGATGGCGAGATCGAGGTCCAGCGCTCGCTCAAGGACCGCTTCGAGCGCCAGCGCATCCGCAGCCTGGTGCTCGGCGGCGACACCGAAGCTGACGGCTGGCACGCCCAATATTCGGTGAGCTTCGCCAAGTCGACCGAGCGCGAGAACGGCTCGATCGACCCCGCCAATTTCGAGCAGAAGTTCGAGGACGACGGGCTGGTGATCGGCCTCGACACCGCCGATCCGCGCAAGCCCGTCTATAATGTCGGGGGGCTCGCCGGCACGGTCGCCGACTTCCGCGATCCCGCCGAATATGAGCTCGACAGCATCCAGGTCACCAACCTGTCCGACTCGCGCGACCGCGAATGGGGGGCGCGCTTCGACCTCGGCCGCGAATTCGCGACCGACGGCGGCAGCTTCACGATCCAGGCGGGCGCCAAGGGCCGCTGGCGCAAGAAGAGCTATAATCTGGAAACGACTTATTGGGAAAATGACGACCTGACGATGGCCGACCTTGTCGGCGACCAGACCTATCGCCTGATCGACATCTCGCCCGTACTCGACAAGAAGGGGGTGCGCCGCTTCTTCGACGCCAATCGCGACATCTTCGAGCTCAACGAATATGATTCGACACTCGATTCGATCCTCGACGATTATTCGGTCACCGAAGATGTCGTCGCGGGCTATCTGCTCGGCCGGTGGGATAGTTCAACGCTGCGCGTGATCGGCGGCGTGCGCTACGAGCATACGAAGAACGACATCCGCGCCAACACCGTGCTGACGGTCGAGGAAGGCGGCGAACTGCCCGACGGGACGACCGCCGGCGACGACACGATCGCCAGCGTCACCCCGAACCGCTTCCAGCGCAGCTATGGCGACTGGCTGCCCAGCCTGACGATCCGCTGGGAACCGCAGCAGAATCTCGTCCTGCGCGCCGCGGGCTACAAGAGCCTCGTCCGGCCCAAGCTATCGAAGCTCGCGCCGCACTTCACCATCGAGCAGAATGACGACGACGAGCGCGAAGGCGATTTCGGCAACCCCGACCTCAAGCCCTATCGCGCGTGGAACTTCGACGCCGGGGTCGAATATTATCTCCCCGGCAACGGTGCGCTGTCGGCGGGTGTCTTCTATAAGGACATCAAGGATTTCATCGTCGACACCAATATCGAGGAACCGGGCGTCTATCAGGGCATCGCCTATGACGAAGCGACGATCCCGATCAACGGCGACAGCGCAAAGGTCTGGGGGCTCGAGCTCAGCTATCAGCAGGCGCTGCGCTTCCTCCCCTCGCCGCTCGACGGGCTGCTGGTGCAGGCGAACTACACCTACACCGACGCCACCGGAAAGGTGCCGGTCGACGGCGACATCACCGACCTGCGCAAGATCAACCTGCCCGCGGCGTCGAAGCACACCTTCAACGTCGCGCTGGGTTACGAGAAGGGCCCGGTCTCGCTGCGCCTCGCGGGCACCTATCGCTCCAAATATCTCGACGAGCTCGGCGACGAGGCGCCCGAGGACCGGATGATCGACAATCATTTCCAGCTCGACCTGTCGGCCAAATATGACGTGACCAGGCGGTTCCAGGTCTTTTACGAGTGGGTGAACATCAACAATGCCAAATATTATGCGTACAACAATGTCGGCTCCCGCCGGAACCTGCTGCAATTCGAGCAGTATCGCTGGACGATGAAGTTCGGCGCGCGGGTGAAGTTCTGATGCGCCGCCTGATCGCGCTGCTGCCGCTGCTCCCGTTCGCCGCCTGCGCGGCGGGCGCGGAGAAGCCGGTCATCGCCGGCCTGCCGCCGGTTCCGGTCACCGCGAGCGGCGAGACCGATCCGGTCGGCACCGGCAAAGCCGACGCCGCCGACGACCCGGCGATCTGGATCGATCCCACCAACCCGGGCCGCGCACTGATCATCGCGACCGACAAGAAGGCGGGCGTCCATGTCTATGACCTCACCGGCAAGGATCGCGCCTTCATCGAGGGCGGGCGCGTCAACAATGTCGACGTCGCGGGCAACATCATCGTCGCGAGCGACCGCAACGACGGGGTAAACGCGCATCTCGCGATCTTCCGCCTCGACCCCGACAAGCCCGCGATCACCGCGCTCGGCCGTGCCGCGGCGGGCGCGGGCGAAGCCTATGGCCTCTGCCTCAAGCGCACGGCACCGGGCGAACCGCTCGCCGCCGCGCTGATCGTCAAGGACGGCACGGTGCGCGTCGGCACCGTCGCCCTGCCCGAAGGCGCGGCGCCGACCTTCACGGTGCAGTGGGAGTATAAGATTCCGACCCAGTCCGAAGGCTGCGTCTTCGACGGCGACACGCTCTATGTCGGCGAGGAGGACGCCGGCATCTGGCGGCTTGCCCCGACCGAAGGCAGCGTCGATGCGAAGCTCGTCGCGCCGATCGACAACCAGCGCCTCGTCGCCGACGTCGAGGGTCTCGCGACGATCGACCACAAGGGCCGGCGCTACCTGCTCGCGTCGAGCCAGGGTGACAATAGCTATGCGGTGTTCCGCCTGCCGGAGGTCGATTACATCGGCCGCTTCGCGATCGCCGCGGGCACATATGGCGCGACGAGCGAGACCGATGGGATCGAGGCGGTCGCGGGCAATTTCGGTCCCGATTATCCCGACGGGATATTCCTCGCACAGGACGGCGACAACGCCCCGCGCGCCCAGAATTTCAAGCTGGTGCGCTGGGACCGGATCGCGGCGGCGCTGGGTTTGTAAGAGATTCGCACAGAGACGCAGCGATCGCAGAACGAAATGGTTCACGCAGAGACGCGGAGACCGCGGAGGGAAAGAGTTTGGCGGCCTCGCCGCCCTTTTTCTCTCCGCGTCTCCGCGTGAACCTGCAAACGGTTGCCCAAACGCCGCCATCCGCCTAGGGCGACCGCGTCTTTCCCCTCTTGCAAAGGCCGCCCTTCCCATGACCGATCTCGTTCCCGTCCGCCGCGCCCTGCTGTCCGTCAGCGACAAGGCGGGGCTCGCCGACCTCGCCGCCGCGCTCGCCAAACATGGCGTCGAGCTGGTGTCGACCGGCGGCACCGCGAAGGCGCTGCGCGAGGCGGGGCATGATGTGCTCGACGTCGCCGATCTCACCGGCTTCCCCGAGATGATGGACGGCCGCGTCAAGACTTTGCACCCGACGGTTCACGGCGGCATCCTCGCGGTGCGCGACGACGCCGCGCATGTCGCGGCGATGGGGCAGCACGGCATCGGCGCGATCGACCTCGTCGTCGTCAACCTCTATCCCTTCGCCGCGACCGTCGCCAAGGGCGCCCCGCGCGACGACATCATCGAGAATATCGACATCGGTGGCCCGGCAATGGTGCGCTCGGCGGCGAAGAATCACGCCTTCGTCGGCATCGTCACCGAGCCCGAGGATTATGCCGCGGTGATCGCAGAAATGGACGCCAGCGGCGGTTCAACCACGCTGGCGCTGCGCAAGCGCCTCGCGGCGACCGCCTTTGCACACACCGCGACCTACGACGGGATGATCGCGAGCTGGTTCGCCTTCGCCGACCAGGGCAAGCTGTTCCCCGACACGCTGCCGCTCACCGCCAAGCTCGCGAATGAGCTGCGCTATGGCGAGAATCCGCACCAGCAGGCCGCGCTCTACCTGCCCGCCGGCCCCGCCGCGCGCGGCATCGCACAAGCCGAGCAGGTTCAGGGCAAGGAACTGTCCTACAACAATATCAACGACGCCGACGCCGCGCTCGAACTGGTCGCCGAGTTTCGTGAGGCCGATCCGACCTGCGTGATCGTCAAGCACGCCAACCCGTGCGGCGTCGCGAGCGCGGCGACGATCGCCGAGGCCTATGACGCGGCACTGAAATGCGACGATGTGTCGGCGTTCGGCGGCATCATCGCGGTCAACCGGCCGCTCGACGGCGCGACCGCAGAGCTGATCAGCGGGATTTTCACGGAGGTCGTCTGCGCCCCCGACGCCGACGCCGACGCGCGCGCTGTGTTCGCGAAAAAGAAGAATCTGCGCCTGCTGCTCACCGGCGAACTGCCCGACCCGGCGCGCGGCGGGCTGATGATGAAGACGATCGCCGGCGGCTGGCTCGCGCAATCGCGCGACAACGGCCGCGTCACGCGCGCCGACCTGAAGGTCGTCACCGAGCGCGCGCCGACCGACGAGGAACTAACCGACGCGCTCTTCGCCTGGACCGTCGCCAAGCATGTGAAGTCGAACGCGATCGTCTATGCCAAGGGCGGATCGACCGCGGGCATCGGCGCGGGCCAGATGAACCGCCGCGACAGCGCGCGCATCGCCGCGGTGAAAGCGCGCGAAGCCGCCGAGAGCCACGGCTGGGCCCAGCCGCGCACCGTCGGCAGCGCGGTCGCCAGCGACGCCTTCTTCCCCTTCGCCGACGGCCTGCTCGCGGCGGTCGAGGCGGGCGCGACCTGCGTCATCCAGCCCGGCGGCTCGATCCGCGACGACGAAGTGATCG
>NZ_JAOZVW010000073.1 GCF_025869345.1 Sphingopyxis sp. | reverse complement strand
GTCCCGCTCAGCAACGGCGTAAAGCGGGACCCCGGATCAAGTCCGGGGTGACGAAAATGGGAAGTGGAAGCTAATCCGCGAACAACAGCACCGGCGTCTCGATCAGCTTCTTGAGCGCCTGAACATAGCTCGCGGCGTCCCAGCCGTCGACGACGCGGTGGTCGCAGCTGATCGACAGGTTCATCAGCTTCGCGCGGCGAATGTCGTCACCGTCGAAGACCGGCCGCTCGACGATCTTGTTCGGCCCGATGATCGCGACCTCGGGCCGGTTGATCACCGGCGTCGTCGTGATGCCGCCGAGCGGGCCGAGCGACGTCACCGTCAGCGTGCCGCCGGTCAGTTCCTCGACCCTGGCCTTGCCGGTGCGCGCCGCTTCCGCGAGGCGCGTGATTTCCGACGCAAGCTGCCAGACATTCTTGTCCTGCGCGTCGCGGATCACCGGGACCATCAGCCCCGCATCGGTCTGCGTCGCCATGCCCAGATGCACCGCGCCATGGCGCGTGACCACGCCGCCTTCGTCGTCGTAGCGCGCGTTGATCATCGGGAATTGCGGGATCGTGCGGCAGATCGCGACGATCAGGAAGGGCAGCATCGTCAGCTTGGGGCGCTGGCCGCGATTGGCGTTGAGGTCGGCGCGCATTTCCTCGAGCGCGGTGACGTCCATTTCCTCGACATAGGTGAAATGCGGAATCGCGCGCTTCGACGCCGCCATATTTTCCGCGATCTTGCGGCGCATCCCGATGACCTTGACCGGCTCGTCGGCGCGCGCGCGGCTCGCGCCGGGAGCCTGATAGCCCTGCCCGGCGCCGTAGCGCAGGAAAGCGTCGAGATCGGAATGGCGGATGCGGTCGCCCTCGGCCTGAACCTGCGACAGATCGACGCCGAGATCGCGGGCGCGGGCGCGGACGGCGGGGGATGCGAGAACGGCCTTCTTCTCCCTCTCCCCTTCAGGGGAGAGGGCCGGGGAGAGGGGAACGGCAGGAGCGGGAGCAGCTTCGGCCCCCTCTCCCAACCCTCTCTCCTGAAGGGGAGAGGGCTTTTCGGCTTCTTCCGCCACCAAAACCTCTTCCGCCCCCGGCGTTTCCGCGACGACTTCTTCCTCGACCGCTTCGTCAGCAGGCGCTTCCGCACCCTCTCCGTCGGTCTCGATCACCGCCAGCGTCGATCCGATCGCGACCATATCGCCGACCTCGCCCGCCAGTTCGACGACAGTCCCCGTCACCGGCGATTCCATTTCGACGGTCGCCTTGTCGGTCATCATGTCGGCCAGCTGCGCGTCTTCCTCGATGCGGTCACCGACCTTGACGTGCCACGCGACGATCTCGGCCTCGGCAATGCCTTCGCCGATATCGGGCAGACGGAATGAATAGCGGGCCATGGCGTCAGTCCTTCAAGATCTTGGTCAGCGCGGTCGCGATGCGGACCGGGCCGGGGAAATAGGCCCATTCGAGGCTGTGCGGATAGGGCGTGTCGAAGCCGGTCACGCGCTCAACCGGCGCCTCCAGATGGTAGAAGCAGCGTTCCTGCACCAGCGCCGCGAGTTCGGCGCCGAAGCCCGAAGTGCGCGTCGCTTCGTGGATGATCAGGCAGCGCCCGGTCTTTCTGACCGACGCCTCGATCGCCTCGATATCGAGCGGCAAGAGCGTGCGCAGGTCGAGGATTTCGGCGTCGACGCCCATTTCCTCGATGATCGTCTTCGCGACATGTACCATCGTGCCATAAGCGAGCACGGTCACCGCCTCGCCTTCGCGGACCGTCGCTGCCTTGCCTAGGTCGATGCGGTAATAGCCTTCGGGCACCGCGCTCGCGTCATGCTTCGACCAGGGCTCGACCGGGCGGTCGTAATAGCCGCTGAACGGGCCGTTATAGATGCGCTTGGGTTCGAGGAAGACGACGGGGTCGTTGTCCTCGATCGCCGCGATCAACAGGCCCTTGGCATCATAGGGATTCGACGGGATCACCGTCTTGACGCCGCAGATGTGCGTCATGATGCTTTCGGGCGACTGGCTGTGCGTCTGACCGCCGAAGATGCCGCCGCCGAACGGCGTGCGCACCGTCATCGGGCAGATGAAATCATTCGCCGAGCGGTAGCGCAGCCGTGCCGCCTCGGACACGAGCTGGTCGAGCCCCGGATAGATATAGTCGGCAAACTGGATCTCGGGGACCGGACGCAGGCCATAGGCGCCCATGCCGACCGCGACGCCAATGATGCCGCACTCGTTGATCGGCGTGTCGAACACGCGCGTCTTGCCATGCTTTTTCTGGAGGCCCGCGGTCGCGCGGAACACGCCGCCGAAAAAGCCGACGTCCTCGCCCATCACGACGGTCGCAGGGTCGCGTTCGAGCATGATGTCCATGGCGCTGTTGATCGCCTCGATCATGTTCATCGTTTTGCTTTGGTCAGCCATCATTCGGGCTTCCAGTTGGGGCCGAACTTGGCCTCTTGCTCGGCGAGCATCTGGGCGCATTGCTCCTTGAGGTGCCACGGCATCTCCTCGAACACGTCCTGGAACATCGTCTCGAACGGCTGATGCATACCGTGACCCAGAATGCCGAGCTTTTCGGCTTGCTTCTGGGTCGTCTTGACGAGTTCGTCGAGTTCCTTCGCCTGCGCCGCATGGCGCTCCGCGTCCCATTCGCCAAGCAGTTCGAGATGCTGCGCCAGCCGCGCGATCGGGTCGCCGAACGGCCAGGCGCTCGCTTCCTGCGCGGCGCGATAGGCGCTCGGATCGTCCGAGGTGCTGTGCCCCTCGGCGCGATAGGTGAAATGCTCGATCAGCGTCGGGCCGTTGTTGGTCCGCGCCCGGTCGGCCGCCCACTGGGTCGCGGCATAGACCGCAAGCGGGTCGTTGCCGTCGACGCGCAGCCCGGCGATGCCATAACCGACCGCGCGCGCGGCGAAGGTCGTCCGTTCGCCGCCCGCAAAACCCGAAAAGCTGGAAATCGCCCACTGGTTATTGACGACGTTGAAGATGACCGGCGCATTATAGACGGTGGCAAAGGTCAGCGCCGAATGGAAGTCGCCCTCGGCCGACGATCCTTCGCCGCACCATGTCGTCGCGATACGGTTGTCGCCCTTCGACGCCGACGCCATGGCCCAGCCGACCGCCTGCGGATATTGGGTCGCAAGGTTGCCCGACACGCTGAAGAAGCCATGCTCGGGCGCCGAATACATGATCGGAAGCTGGCGCCCGAGCAGGTGATCGCCGCGGTTCGAGTAAATCTGGTTCATCATCTGGATCAGCGGATAATCGCGCGTGATCAGAACGCCCTGCTGGCGATAGCTGGGAAACACCATGTCGGTGCGGTCGATCGCCATCGTCGAGGCGACCGAGGTCGCCTCCTCGCCGGTGCACTTCATATAGAAGCTGGTCTTGCCCTGCCGCTGCGCGCGGAACATGCGGTCGTCGAACGCGCGTACGAGCATCATGGTGCGCAGCATCGTGCGCAACCGGTCGGGCGACAGCTTGGGGTCCCACGGCCCCTTGGCCGCACCGTCGAAATCGAGCACGCGGACCAGGCCATAGCAAAGCTCGCGCATCGCATCGGGCTTGGTCGCTTCGCCCGGACGCGGAGTCGCATCGACCGCGGGAATCGCGATATCGCCGAAGTCGGGGGTGTCGCCGGGGCGGTAGCGCGGCTCGGGAATATGGAGCGACAGCGGCGGCAGATTGCTCGCCGAACGCCCCGGATCCGCCTTCGGCGATTCGGGCATATCTTCTTCCCTTCGGGGCGCGAATCAGCGCCTAGTTATATTTCGTGGTGACGACATATTATTTCAGTCGCCATGGAAATGCAACGCCGGTGGTCAGACTGCGACGGGCGCGGAAATATGGGATTGCGGCGCATAGGCTTCGACCGCAAAGTCATCGAACCGGTAGTCGAAAATGCTCGAAGGACGGCGGAGGATGCGCAGCTTCGGCGCGCCCTCGGGAACCCGCCGCAACTGCTCCTCGACCAGTTCGGCATGGTTGAGATAAAGGTGCACGTCGCCGCCGGTCCACACGACCTCGTGCGCGTGAAGATCGCATTGCTGCGCGATCATCCGCGTCAACAGCGCCGCCTCGAAGATGTTGAAGGCAAAGCCGAGCCCAAGGTCGCACGAGCGCTGGAAGAGGAGGCACGACAGCCCGCCGTCGCTGCGGACGTGGAATTGATAGGTCATGTGGCACGGCGGCAGCGCCATCCGGTCCAAATCGGCGACGTTCCAGCCGGTGAAGATATGGCGGCGCGAGCCCGGATTGGTCCTGAGCGACTCGATCAGCGCCGAAATCTGGTCGTGCCCCTGCGCTGCGCGGCGGAACAGCCCCTCGCCCGCCGGCTCGTAACGCGGCCAGTTGACCCACTGATGGCCATAGACCGGGCCAAGGTCGCCCCATTGCGCCGCGAAGGCCTCGTCTGCAACGATCCGCGCCTCGAAATCGGCTGCGCTGATCGCCTCGCCGGTCGTGCGGCGATAGGCATCGAGCGGCCAGTCGGTCCAGATCTTCACCCCCTGCGCGACCAGCGGGCGGATATTGGTGTTGCCGGTCAGGAACCAGAGCAGTTCGCGCAGCGCGGTCTTCCAATAGACGCGTTTCGTCGTCAGCAGCGGGATCGCGTCGTCCGTCAGCGAGAATCGCATCGTCTCGCCGAACAGCGAGCGGGTGCCGACTCCGGTGCGATCGACGCGCTCGTCGCCTTCGGTCCAGATGCGCCGCATCAGGTCGAGATATTGCAGCTCATAATGGATGGAATCGGACAAAAGACGCTCCTCACTGTCGCCCTCTTTGCTAGGCCCCACGCCGCGGCTCGACAAGGGGGTCGGCGGCACCTCCCGGCAATCCTCCGATACGGCCCAATCGCCACTTGGGCGGCGGCGGCGGCCGTCGCATGAACCGCCGGATGATCCTGCGCGAACCCATCGACAGGCTGCCGCGCGCCGCGGGGGCAGCCGGCTTCATATCCCGCGATGCCGAGGATGCGATCGCGCGCCATCTGCTGCGCCCGATGCTGTTTGCCGATCGCGAAATCGCGCTGCTCGCGGGCTTCGACGCCTATGGCCGGCTCGCGGGGCTTGAAAGCGCGGCGGGCGATACGAGCGGACGCTGCGTCATCACGCCGGCGTGCTGGAACCGCCTGCTCGGTCGGCGCGTCGCCACGGTGCTGATGGCACACAACCACCCGTCCGGTATCGCGCGGCCCAGCGATGCCGACCTGCGCTGCACGCAGGAAGCCGGGCAGTTCCTGCGGCTGATCGGCATCGACCTGTCGGATCATCTGATCTTCGTCGAGAACGGACATTTCAGCTTTCGCAGCGCCGGGCTGATCTAGGGGGATATATTCGACAACGGTTATCGACCGATAACTGACGTTAGCCCCTCCCCTTCAGGGGAGGGGTTGGGGTGGGGGCCATCGGCCTTGCTCAAGGCTGCTGCCCCCCACCCGCTGCGACTAACGAACAAGTTCGTAAGTCTCGCTGCCCTCCCCTGAAGGGGAGGGCGGGATTTCGCCTTAACGTCCACTCCCCGCCCCAAAGCCGCCACTTCAACATGCATCAATCGGCCCGACGCCGTCACCAGCGCACAATCATCGCACCCATGCCGATTGGCGCTTGATG
Organism: Sphingopyxis sp.; assembly: GCF_025869345.1. Taxonomy (GTDB): domain Bacteria; phylum Pseudomonadota; class Alphaproteobacteria; order Sphingomonadales; family Sphingomonadaceae; genus Sphingopyxis. Next base: position 38,766 of record NZ_JAOZVW010000073.1, on the reverse strand, counting down.
TTCGCAAATTGCGCGTCTAGAGGACCGCCCTGCCTTCGCGCCGGTCCGCCGGCGCAAAGATCGGTCGGGGAGTAGCTCAGCCTGGTAGAGCACTGTCTTCGGGAGGCAGGGGCCGGAGGTTCGAATCCTCTCTCCCCGACCAGCTTATTTCCGCAATCGATATGGGACCGCAACGCGGCCGAGCCGGCGCGCGAAAAGCGGCACCCTGCCGGATCGGTTTCTTTTGTAATCAACGGCTCTTGTAAGTCGGCGCGACAATGCATAGATTGTCGTTACGCCACCGTGGTTTTCCCCCTTTCCATCGTGGCGAGTGCCCCCGTCGCAAGACGCGGGTGCGTCCTCCCTGGACCCTGGCCACCTCGTACTTCGGTACGAGGTGGTTTTTTATTCGGCGGCGAGCGGCAGGACATCGCCCGCGGGACACATCCGTCCCGCCCTTGCGACGAGCCCGGAAAACCAGTCGCGAAGCGCCGCCACGCGTTCGGGGTCGGGCGTGCGATCGGCGTGAAGATAGAGGCTGCGGTCGACCTCGATCTGCACCGCCCGAATCGCATCCGCCGGCTTGCCATGCGTCCGCACGATATGTCCGCCGGCATAAGGCTGGTTGCGCGAGACGGGAACGCCGAGGCCCTCGGCTTCGTCGACGATCAATTCGATCAACGCCTCATCCGCGGTTCCGCCGAAACGATCGCCGATGACGATTCCCGCGCCGTGGCCCGACTGCCCGCGCGGGATCGGTGGCATACTGTGCAGATCGATCAGGATCGCCCCGCCGAACCGGGTTTTGGCAACCGCCAGTTCGGCGGCGAGCGCGCGATGGAACGGCCGGTGCAGCGCGTCGAGCCGCCAGTCGAGCTGCGGCCCGTCGATCGAGCCCCTCCACAGCGATCCGCAATCGGCAAGGCGTGTCGGCACGACCCCGAGCCCGGCCCGCTCCTTGCGCCCCGGCGCCGAAAAGCGGGGGCGAAGCGGCGGCGCGACTTCGCCCGGCGCCATCTGCCCCTCGCCGCGATTGCAGTCGGCGACGGCGCGCGCCCACATCGCCTGCACCAGCGTCGCGCCCGCCTTGACCGCATTCGCGGCAATCAGGTCGCACCAGCTATCCTCAAGGCGTTCGAGCACCGATCGATCGACCCGCGCCGCGGCGAGTATCGCGGGCGGATAGATACGCCCCGCGTGCGAGACCGACACGACGACCGGGCCAAGCTCCGCCGGCCGGTCGATGGCGATGGCGGCGGACGGAGTGTGGAGCGACATCGACGAAGCGTGCCAAAAATCGACAGAAGAATCCAGTGCGACGGGATTTGTTAAAGGTCTCGCGCTATCAGGAGGACGAGCTAAACAGAGGCACGCGGACCAGACTCGCGCGCCGCCGGACCAGGGAACAGATTGCCAGATGATTCGCATATTGCTCGCCGAAGATGATGATGTGATGCGCGAATATCTGGCGCGCGCGCTGACCGGCGCCGGCTATCACGTCACCGCCGTCGATCGCGGCACCGCGGCCGTCCCCTATATCGATTCGGGCACCTTCGACCTGCTGCTCTCCGACATCGTCATGCCCGAGATGGACGGGATCGAACTTGCGCAGCATACCGCGAAGGCGGCGCCGCAGACGCAGGTGATGTTCATCACCGGCTTCGCCGCCGTGTCGCTGCGCGCCGAGGAAAATGTGCCGCAGGCAAAGCTGCTGTCGAAGCCCTTTCACCTCAAGGATCTGGTGCGCGAGGTCGATAATCTCTTCGGCCGCGCCGATCGGTCGAGCCAGCCCTAACGAAAGGCTTGCCAAGCGGCGCGGAGGCCTTTAGGGGGCGCGTCACCCCAAGGGATGGGCGTGTAGCTCAGTGGTAGAGCACTGTGTTGACATCGCAGGGGTCGCAAGTTCAATCCTTGCCACGCCCACCATTCAAAACGCCGCCACCCGCATGGGTTGGCGGCGTTTTTGGTTCAGGCCATCCCTTTCGCCAGGTCGCCGCGCGAGGCGTCGCCGATCTGGCTGCCACCGTCGCAGTCGAGGATCGTTCCGGTGATATAGCTCGCGGCGGGCGAGCAGAGGAAGACCGCCGATTCGGCGACTTCGGCGACCTTGCCCCAGCGCTTCATCGCGATCCGGTCGTAATGCGCAGCCCGCGTCTCCGCATCGGGCGCGAGCCGTTTCATCCCCTCGGTATCGGCGATCGGCCCCGGCGAAATGCCGTTGACACGCACCTCCGGCCCCCATTCGAGCGCGAGGACGCGGATGAGCTGGTTGATCCCCGCCTTCGCGGCGCAGGCGTGGGCTTGCAACGCCGAGGCGTTGATCGCCTGCCCCGCGGTGATCGCGATCAGCGAGGCGCCGGGGCGATTGAGCAGGTCGTGACAGCCACGGAACACGTTGAACGTCCCGTTGAGGTCGATGTCGACCACCGTGCGAAAGGCGTTCGCCGACATGCCGAGCACCGGCGCCAGGAAATTGCCCGCCGCGCCCGAAATAACCATGTCCAGCGGCCCCAGCCTGTCGGCCACCGTCTCCATCACTCCGCGAATCGCTGCATAATCGCGCACGTCGCCCGACAGGCCGATCGCGCCCGAACCGATCTCCCCGGCCGCCCGCGCCGCCTTGTCGGGATCGCGGCCCGCGACCGCCACTTTCGCGCCGAGTTCGGCGAAGCGCTTGGCGATGCCGAGGTTGATCCCGCTCGTGCCGCCGGCAACGAACGCGGTCTTGCCCGCCAGCAGATTATCCCGAAAGGTCGACATACTCCAGTTTCTCCCAGTTGCGGCGATGGGGCTTGACGGATCGAGACCAGTCGCCTTTTGAAACGCAACCAGACAACAAGGAAGCGCCGATGGCAAGTGGCCCCACCTCGAACAGTTTCGTCTCGCAGCGATTGAAACTGCACTATGTCGATTGGGGTAACGAAGAGGCACCGCCCCTGCTTCTCGTCCACGGTGGCCGCGACCATTGCCGCAACTGGGATTGGGTGGCCGAGAAACTGCGCGATCGCTGGCACGTCATCGCGCCCGACCTGCGCGGCCATGGCGACAGCGCCTGGGCGCCCGACGGCAATTACGAGATGGGCGCTTTCGTCTACGATCTCGCGCAGCTCGTCCACCAGCTCGACCTCGCGCCGGTGACGATCGTCGCCCATTCGATGGGCGGCAATATCGCGCTGCGCTACACCGGCCTCTATCCCGGGAATGTCCGCAAGCTGGTCGCGATCGAGGGGCTCGGCCCGTCGCCGAAGGTGCTCGCCGAACGCGCCGCGACCCCGTTTGCGGAGCGGTTTCGCAAATGGATCAACGACAAAAGGCAAGCGGCAGGCCGCACGCCGCGCCGCTATGCGACGATGGGCGACGCGCTGGCGCGGATGATGGCCGAAAATGCCTATCTGACCCCCGAACAGGCGCGCCATCTCACCATCCACGGCATCAGCCGCAACGAGGACGGGACGTGGAGCTGGAAGTTCGACAATTATCTGAACGTCTGGCCGGTGGTCGACCTGCCGCAGGCCGACATCGAATCGCTCTGGTCGGCGATCGCCTGCCCGACCTTGCTCCTCTATGGCGCCGATAGCTGGGCCTCGAACCCCGCGAAGGACGGCCGCATCGCGCATTTCCGCAGCGCCGAGGTGATCGAGTTCGAAAATGCCGGCCACTGGCTCCATCACGACCAGTTCGACCGGTTCATGTCCACGCTAGACGATTTCCTCTAAACCGGCGGCGAAAGCGCGCGGCGGTCGCGCGCTCGGGACGCGCCATGGCCTATACGGGGCAGCTTTCGGGTCGGCAGCACACCGCGGCGGGTGGCGCGACGCTGGTCGCGCTGCTCGCGGTCGGCCTGATTCTGCTGAACGGGCTCGACCTCCAGATTGTCCGCAAGGCGAGCGAGACGATCGCCGCCATCGCCCTTCCCGCTCCGCCGCCCCCGCAAGAAAAAGCGAAACCCGCGCCGATCGAGAGCGATCAGGCCAGCGGCAAGGCTTCGGCTGCGAACAAGCACGCCAGGGCAGCGCCCGTCGCCGCGCCCAAACCCAAACTGCCGCCGATCACGCCCCCGCCGGTTCCTGCGGCACCGACCCCCGGCACCGGCAGCGACGCCTCGGCGGGCGCGACGCCCCTCCCCGGCCCCGGATCGGGCGCGGGCGGCAGCGGCAACGGAACCGGCGCGGGCGGATCGGGAAGCGGCACCGGCGGCGGATCGAAGGCGGTCTGGCGCAGCGGCACGATCCGCGACAGCGACTATCCACGCGAAGCCGCGCGTGCGAAGATCGGCGGCGAGGTCGAGGTGCGCTTCACCGTCCAGCCGACCGGGCGCGTCACCGGCTGCCGCGTCACCCGGTCGAGCGGCGACGCCTCGCTCGATGCAACGACCTGCGGGCTGATCGAGGATCGCTTCCGCTTCAGGCCCGCGACCAACGGCGCGGGCGATCCGATCGCCAGCGCCTATGGCTGGCGGCAAAGCTGGTGGCTGGAGAAGCGGCGCTGACCTTTCCCGCCCGTGCGGAGCGGATCATCGCCCCGGATCGTCGTCCACGAGGCGCTGATTGACGCGAACGGATTCAGGTCATAGCCTCCGGCCAAATATAATGACTGGGTCTCTGTTCTCGTAACTCCGCGACGGGGAGCGCGTGTATGGAGAATGATGCGGCCACCTTCCGGTTTTCGCTTGCCGGGATACCGCGGCCTCAACGTCGGGACATGGTGCGGGAGGTCGCCGGGCGCGCCATAGCGAACCTCGACCTCACGCCCAAGACCGACGATCCGCAGATGGAGGTCGAAACCCGGTTCTTGCCAGGGCTGACCGTCACCGATGCGTGGGTTTCCCCGCATGTCGCATTTAGCTACGATCTCTCGCGCGGCGACGATGATTTCACGTTGCTGTGGAGCAGTTCGCCTGCCAGGGGAGGGGTTCTGCAATTCGGCAGCGAACTGCCCGCTGATGGATCGGCGGCTCTTCTTTCGTGCGCCGACCGCATGGATTTTGAAACGCACGAAGCCTTTCCGCATGTGTCGGTGAAACTGCAACGCTCGCTCTTGTGCCCGCTGCTGCCCGATGCCGAAGCCGCGCTCATGCGGCGCATACCCGCCGATAATCCGGCGATGCAGTTGCTGAAATCCTATCTCGCAAGCTATCGCGTGCTGCACGAGGCCGGCCCCGCGGCCCAGCTCGCCCACCGCGCCGCCATCCACATGGCCGATCTGGTGGCGCTGGCGGTCGGAACCGACCGGGACGCGACGGAGCTTGCCTCGGGGCGGGGACTGCGGGCGGCGCGGCTGGATGCCATCAAGCGCTGGACGCTTGCCCATCTCATCTCTCCCGAACTCGGCATCAAGTCAGTCGCCGACGCCGCCGGTTTGAGCGCGCGGTCGGTTCAATTGCTTTTCGAGACCGAGGGCGTAACCTTCACCGCCTTCGTCCTGCGGGAAAGGCTGGCGCTGGCCCATCGACGTCTGTCCATGCCGCATTTGGCGAAGCGGACGATCTCGGAAATTGCCTATGGCTGCGGTTTCGGGGATCTCAGCTATTTCACGAACAGTTTCCGCAAGGCCTATGGCGAAACACCGTCGGATGCCCGGCATAGAGCGCTTGCCCGTCATCATTGACGGATTTCGTTTTCACGCAAATCGCCGTTGCGCCCTGGCCCAAGACGACCCTCCCACGACCGTTGCAAGATAGCGGCACGCAGAGCTTGCCAATCAGGGGAGGAAGTTCGTCCGATGCCGCGATCCATATTCATGCCGCTTGCACTAGCCGCCGCCGCGACACTCGCTGCCTGTTCAGGAGCCAAAAGCGATGCCGATCAGGGCAGCACGACGACGAGCGCCGCCGACCCGGCGCTTCCGGCCGCACTGTCGGGAGAGGCGGGCTTTGCCCTGGCCGCCGATTGTTCGGCAAAGCTGAAATCGCTCTCCAATCTCTACAGCACCCTCGCGGCGCAAAGCAGCGGGACCGATGCCGAAGACCTGGCGAAACGCGCGTCGCAGCGCGACACCGCCGCGACCGCCTTCGCGCAAATCACCGAACGCGTGGCGGGCACGATCGGCAAGACCCCCGAACAGGCGACAGAGGCGATCCACGCAGCCGACGCCGCGGTGCAGGCCGAGTTCGAGAAGCGCCCGTTCGAGGATTTCGCCACCTGGGTCGGCAATGAGGTCGACGGCAAGTGCCGCCAGGCCCTGTCCGGCCAGGGCTGATCCGACATGGCCGTGCTGACGACGGCGCTGAAGACGATCGTCGTGCTGACGTGCAGCCTGTTGCTGGCGGCCGTCGTCGGCACCATCGGCAGCGTCTTTCTCGAAGTCCTGCTGCCGCGCTTCTTCAGTGCGCTGCTGCCTTATGCGATATGGCTGGTCGTCGGCATCTATTGCGGACTGCTCAGCTTCGGCGGCGCCGGGGCCTGGGCATCGGGCCATGCCAGCCCGTGGGCGTGGCGCGGCCAGAATAATGAGGCCGAGGGGGACTGGATCACGCTGCCCGGCGCAAAACGGATCGGAACGACGGTCGCCGTCGTCGCCATCATCGAACTCGTCCCGCTCGGCATTCTGTTTCACCTCACCAGCCACGACGGCCATTCGCTGACCTTCTTCGTTTCGGCGCTGATCGGAACGATCCTCGGCCGATGGTCGCTGATGCCCAGCGACGGCGCGCCGCTATCCGGTAATCCGATACGATAAGGAGTTTGCCATGACCGCGACCCTTCGCCCCGGCGAAAGCACCATCGACACCTGGACGCTCTTCTATCTCCCGCCCGGCGGCGGCAAATATAACGGCAAGCTGACCGTCACCAACCAGCGGTTGCTCTATGATGCAAAGCTCGACGCCAGCCTTCTCGGCACGCTCGGCAATTACGCCGCCGATGGCGAACTGGCGATCGAGAAGACCGACATCCGGGCCATCGACGTCCAGCGCAAATTGTTCAGCAAGCGGGCGACGGTGACGCTTGCCGACGGCAGCCAGCATGTCTTCGACTATGGCGCGATGAACATCGACAAATGTGTCGCGGCCATGGAGTCCCGATGACCGCCAGGACGCACCGCCATGCCGCGTAACGGCTTCGGGGTCGCGCTCAGCGCCGCGATCCTGGCCCTGTCCCCCGGCGCGGCGGCGCAGCAGGCGGAAAGCTATGGCGACTGGATCGTCCAGGGGCCGGCGGACGGCGCGATCACCGCCAGCACCGCCACCCCGGCCGGATCGCTGTTCGGGATGGTGTGCGATCGCTCGAAATGCGACGCCTTCTTCAATCCGAAAATCGCGTGCGACGATGGGCGCGACTATCCGGCCCTGATCGGTGCGCGAACGGCGACTTTCGCCGCCACGATGCGATGCACGACGGTCGGCGCCTTCCGTGCCTTCATCCTCCCCTTGGGCGGCGGATTGGCGGAAGCGATGGCGGAGGACGGCGAGCTTGGCATCGCCTTTCCGCTCGGCTCGGGTCAATTCGGCGAAGCCCGTTTCTCGCTGGCCGGCGCGGCGCAGGCATCGGCGCGGGCCCGCAAGCGCGCCGGCCAGGCGGGCGGCCCGGCCGCATAGCCGTCGGCACCCGGTTCCGTCGCTATTGCGGCGCGCGCATGATTCGAAGCATATGGCCGAGGCCGACGATCATCCCGAAAACGACCTGAATCAGGTAATAGACCAGCCAGGCGAGCCAGACGGCGAACAGCTCGAATCCGTACCAGCCGATTTGATAATAGCCGCCGAAGATGGCGGACGGCGCCATCATCCCGATGCTGACGGCCAGCAAGCTCAGGTTGAGAAGGCAGCCGACCCGCCCCCGCCGCGCGTCGCGCGCCGCCAGTTCCGCGATCGCCGCCGGCGTGAAGTGATCGAGCACGCGCTGCATCGCGGCGCGATTGGCCGGCGGGACGGGGACGAGCAGTCCGATCTCCTCGACCGCATAGGCGCCGAGCGAGCGCGACGAGCCCTCGAACGTGGAAACGAACGCCAGATAGTCGGCGCCCGAACGCGGGGCGCCGCGCCCCAAAGCCCCCGGCATCACCCCGGTCAGGCTGGACGACAAACCGCCGCGCAAGGCGAAATATCGTGCGCCGACCTGAACCCCTTCTTCCCCGACGCGGATATCGACCCCGGTAGCCGGCGCATCGAGATCGCACAGCGACATCGCCATCCTGGAAAGGCCGTCGCCGTCGCCCTTGTCGCGCGCGTTCCGCAAATCGCGCTGGAACCGCGCCCAGTTCGACGCAGTCACGGTCCAGCCGGCGACGAGGCTGGCGCTTTCAGGCTTGGCGAGGCGCCGCATATATCGCCACGCCCGCCACGCCTTGGCGATATAGGGCGGCACGATGAAGAGGCTGAGGAAAAATATCGCGGACGAGAGGGCACCGGGCAGCGCAATCAGTGTCTCGGTCGTCGACGAAAGCGTTTTCGACGCCGCATAATAGGATGCGGTCACCCGATCCCCCAGCACGACAAATGCCACCGTCAGCATCAGGCCGATCAGCGGCACGCTGACCCAGATCAACCCCGCTCGAATCGGATTACGCAGGCTCCACATCGGACATTCCCCTTCATCGGCCGAGGCATTTTTAAGGGGCACGCATCGCTTGTCTTGGACGGGGACGAAGAGCGATCTTGTCGAAAAACGAATATGGGCGGCCGCGCGCCTTACCCTTCGAAGGTGTCCACCCTTCGCTTCTGCGACAAATTAGCGACAATATCGCGAATGATTATCAATAAACATTGACTCTGCGAACGACTCTCAATAGCGGCGTCCCCGTCACGACCTTCGGACGGAAAAGGGGAAATTCATGTCATTCTTGCGTTTGCGCGAAACCATGTCGGCGGCGGCTCCGGCCTATCTGGCGCTGAGCTGCTTCGGTATCGCGGCAACTCCCGCGCTCGCGCAGGATGGCGGACAGGAAGCGAAACAGCCGGTGCTCGGCGGCGTGACGGTGACAGACACCGCCATCGACGACGAAGGCTATAAGGTCGACAAGCCCTCCTCGCCCAAATTCACCCAGCCGCTGCGCGACACGCCGCAGACGATTCAGGTCATCAGCAAGGAACTGTTCAACGAACAGGGCGCGACGACGCTGACCGAAGTGCTGCGCAACAGCCCGGGCGTCGGCACTTTCTACGCCGGCGAGAACGGCAATACGACAAGCGGCGATGCGATCCGGATGCGCGGCTTCGACACTTCGAGCAGCATCTTCGTCGACGGCATCCGCGATCTGGGTTCGGTGTCGCGCGACATCTTCAACACCGAAGCGGTCGAGGTCGAAAAGGGCCCGGCGGGCACCGACAACGGCCGCACCTCGCCGACCGGCGCGATCAATCTGGTCAGCAAGCGCGCCACGCTCGAAAGCGCGCTATCGGGCACGCTGTCGGTCGGCGTAGACGGGCAGAAGCGGATCACCGCCGACGTCAACCAGACCCTCGGCGGCCTCAGCAACAGCGCGCTCCGGCTCAACATGCTGTGGCAGGACAGCGACGTTCCGGGCCGCGACCATGTCAATAACCAGCGGCTCGGCCTCGCCGCCTCGCTCGGCCTCGGGCTCGACACCGCGACCCGCGCTTATCTGAACCTGCTCTATGTCGATCAGGACAATATCCCCGACGGCTATGTCCCGACGATCGCCCTTCCCGGCTGGGAGCCGCAGGCCGGGCTGGAGTCGCTGGTCGGCCACCCCGTCGATTCGAAGAATTTCTATGGCACGCGCAAGGATCACGACGATGTGAAGGCGCAGATGGCGACGCTGATCATCGAGCATGATTTCTCGGACAATGTCCGGCTGTCGAACGTCGCGCGCGTCGGCCAGACCGAGCAGGATTACTTGCTGACCGCCTTCATGTCGACGGGCGCCAACATCGTCGGCAATCCCGCCAACCCCGATGACCTCTCCGCCTATACGCTGACCCGCGGCAACCCCACGATCCGCGACGCGCGAAACCGCATCCTGACCGACCAGCTCAACCTGCGCGCCGATTTCGCGACCGGATCGATCGAGCATAATCTGAGCATCGGCGCCGAACTCACCAGCGAGAAGCAGGTCATCTACGGCCACAGCTCGACGGGCACGCTGCCGGTCGCGAACCTCTACAATCCCGACTGGAACGACACGAGCGCCTACTCCCATTCGCGCAACGGAACCGCCGGGCGGGGCAAGACTAACACGCTGGCCTTCTATGCCTTCGACACCGCCAAATTCTTCGACGGGCTGCTGCTGGTCACCGGCGGCATCCGCCTCGATCATTACAAGACGACCTACCTCAACACGGCCATCTGCAACAACGGCACCGGCCGCGGCGCGGTGCCGTGCGGAACCGCCCCCGTCGGCTCGATCGTCACCACCGCCGACCTGAAGGCCAAGGACACGCTGTTCAACTGGAAGCTGGGCGCGGTGCTCAAGCCGGTCGAGCCGCTCAGCCTCTATGTCAATTACGCGCTGTCGCAGCAGCCCCCGGGCGGCGAAGCCTTTACCCTGGCAACCGGCAACAGCGCCAACAACCCCGACTTCGCCCCGCAAAAGGCCAAGACGATCGAGGCGGGGGTGAAGTGGGACGTGCTCGACGGCGCGCTCGCGCTCAACGCCGCGATCTTCCAGACCAAGGTGCTGAACGAGATCAACGCGACCGATCCCTCGGACATCCAGAGCGGATCGAAGCGGGTGCGCGGCGTCGAACTGTCGGTCGTCGGCAACATCACCGACGCCTGGTCGATCTCCGCCGGATATGCGCATCAAAAGACCAAAGTCACCAACGGCAGCGGCATCGCGGCCGACGGCAGCGACGGCCTGACCTACTCTCCGGACGACAGCTTCTCGTCCTGGACCAGCTATCGTGCGCCCTTCGGCCTCGAGATCGCGGGCGGCGTCCGCTACACCAGCGGGATGCGGCGCGGCACCGACGGCGCTGCGGGCACCCCGCCCCGCACTCAGGGCTATACGGTCGTCGATGCGCTGCTCGGCTATGCGGTCAACGATAACGTCAAACTGCGCCTGAATGCCTATAATCTGTTCGACAAAGATTATGTCGCGGCGATCAACAAGAGCGGCTATCGCTACACCCCGGGGCAGCCGCAGACCTTCCTGTTCAGTGCCGACTTCCGCTTCTAGGAAGCCGGAACGGGGCTTGGGCGACCGGGCCTGGGCGGGGGGCGTGCCTCCCGCCTTCGCCGTTTGAAAAGGATTTGAGCCGGCATGTTGCTGCATATCCCGAATGTTCTGACGCCCGAGGAGGCCGCGGAATTTCGCCGCCGCCTCGACGGTGCCGACTGGACCGACGGGCGCGAGACGGTCGGCGCGCAGGGCGCGAAGGTCAAACGCAACGAGCAGGTGCCCGACGCTTCGCCGCTGAAGGCCGAGCTCAGCGCCGCGGTGCTCGCGGCGCTGAAGCGCAGCCCGCTGTTCTTCGCCGCCGCGCTGCCGCGCAAGATCCTGCCGCCGCGCTTCAATCGCTATGCGGGCGGCGGCGCCTATGGTTTTCACGTCGACGGCGCGGTGATGAAACTGGCGTCGGGCGAGCATCTGCGCTCCGACCTGTCGTGCACCCTCTTCCTCAACGACCCCGCCGATTATGAGGGCGGCCGGCTGATCATCAGCGACACCTACGGCGAACATGCCGTCGCGCTGCCCGCCGGCGACGCGATCCTCTATCCATCGAGCAGCCTTCACCGCGTCGAGCCGGTGACCCGCGGCGCCCGGCTCGCATCCTTCTTCTGGATACAGAGCATGGTGCGCGACAACAACCTTCGGCGGATGCTGTTCGAGATGGACACCGCCATCCAGAAACTCACGCTCGACGGAGCCGACGACAATGCTGTCCTCCAACTCACCTGCATCTATCACAATCTCCTCCGGCGCTGGTCCGAAACCTGAGCCCGAGACGGAGAGGCGCGCGCGCGCGGCGATTTCGGCCCGCGCCGGTTTCGCGAATGCGGGCTTCGTGACGCCCGGCCGCTATGGCGAGGATCAAAGACCCAATCTGCCCGCCGCGGCGCTCGCGGCCCTGCTGACGGCGGGGTTGTTCGCCGCGCTGCTGCACACCGGCTATCACCGCGCGCAGACCGAGGCCGCGAAGCTGGCGGTGGTCAACCTGTCGATCGCGCCGCCGCCCCCGCCGCCCCCCTCCCCGCCGAAGGAAACGCCGCCGCAGCAAAAGGCGCCGGTCTTCGCCCCGCGCCCGCTGGTCGCGATTCCGACCGATCAGCCGCCGATCCAGACCTCGCCCGATCCGGTTCCGGCGCCGCCGGTCCCGGCACCCGCACCGCCGGCGCCCCCAGCCCCGCCCGCGCCGCCTTCGACCGTGCAGGCGAGCGATCTCGGCACGCGGATGGTGTCGGGCGCCCCGCCGCGCTACCCCACCGAAAGCCGGCGGCACCGGGAGCAGGGAACGGTGGTGCTGTCGCTGACGCTCGACCTCGATGGCTCGGTCGCGGCGATTTCGGTCGCGCGCAGCAGCGGCTTCGACCGCCTCGACGAAGCGGCCCTCCGCGCGGTGCGCAAATGGCGCTGGGCGCCGACGATGCGCAGCGGCCAGGCGGTGAAGGTCAAGGGGTTGGTCGAAATTCCGTTCGTCCTGCGCGGATAGGCCCGCGCCTCAGCCCAGCATCGCGCGCCATTCGCGGGAGACATATTCGCGATTCCCCGCAACCATCGATGCCGCGAGCCCCTGCGCATCGGCGAGCGCGATCGCCTTCTCCGGCCCCAGCACGGTCAGCGCGGTCGCCCAGCCGTCTGCCATCATGCAGCTTCGGTGCAGCACCGTCACCGACGACACGGCGCTGACGATCGGCCGCCCGGTGGCGGGATCGAAACTGTGCGAATAATGCCGCCCGTCCGCCACGAAGCCGCGCCGGTAGTTGCCCGAAGTCGCCACCGACAAATCGTGCAGCGCGATGCGCCACGGCGCGATCGACGACGTTGGCGGCATCTCGACATCGACCCACCACGGCTGGCCGTCGGGCCGTATCCCCTGCCCACGCAATTCGCCGCCCAGTTCGAGCAGGAAATGACGCACGCCCTGCCCGAGCAGCCATTCGGCGGCGAGATCGACGCCATAGCCCTTGGCGATCCCCGACAGGTCGAGCTGTGCGCCTTCGCTGCGCCGAATGCGGCTGTTCATCGCGTCCAGTTCGATGCGTCGATCCACGACGGGCGCATCGCAAGGAATGCGGTCCACGGGACCACGGCTCCCGAAGCCCCAATTTTCGGTAATCGCCCCCAGAGTGGGATCAAAGGCGCCATCGCTCGCGTCCGCGATATCCAACGCCGCCGCGACCACATGCGCGAACTCAGGCGGAATCCGTCGCCAAGCACCAGCAGGCGCGCGGTTGAAGCGCGACAGATCGGAGTCAGGCTCCCACTGGCTCATCTGCCGGACAACCCGGCCGAACGCCGCTTCCACACCCGCCGCAAGACCGGACACAGCGGAGGCGGCGTGCAGCGACCAGCCTGTCCCCATCGCCTCGCCCGACAGAATCTGGACATCCCCCGCGCCGCTCCGCGCCGCAAAGGCGGCGGGCGTCAGCGCGCGGGGGATCAGGATGCGGTCGCCGGGTTGTTCGCTCAGGGCGCCATCACCTCGAGCGTGGTGACGTAGCCCGCGCGGCGCTGCGGCGCGGCCGATGCCGGCGGCGGGCCGCCCTCGCCGCCTTCACCACGCGCCGTCTGCGGCGTCGTGACGTTCATCCAGTACATACCGGGCTCGGGCCAGGTCACCGCGACCTTGCCCTCGGCATCGGTCTTGAGGTCGATCTGGCCGAGCTGGTCGCGATAGCGGATCCCGCCGGGGATCACCGTGACCGGCAGGTCGGCGGCGGGCTTGCCGTCGAGCAGGAACTGGAACGTCGCCGCCTCGCCCGCGAACAGGTCGTTGGGATGCGTCACCGGCACCATCTCGATCCCCTTGCCGGTCGGCTTGAACAGGGTGGTCGTCGGTTCGCCGACCGTTACGAAAATCTCGTTGCGGTTGTTCGCCTCGGCGGTCTGGACATTGGTCGCCCCCGCCGGCAGCCGCTCGGCGAGATTGGCGGCGGTGGTGCCGCGCGGCAAGCGCTCGGTCTTGCCGTTCAGCTCGTAGCTGCCCATCAGCATGTCGGCGACCGACGCGATGCGATAGGTGCCCTTCTGCGTCAGATGGACGTCGAAGGTGCTGCGATAGCGCCCCGTCGCCTTGTTCTCGATCGCCACCTCGCTGCCGTCGGGCGCCCACGCATGGACGGCATCGAGCCGCAGCGGCTGGTGCTCGAAATAAAAAAGGTCGTTCGACACCGCGGCATCGACCGTCACCCACACATCGTCGCCCGACAGCACCGTCGACGACGGCAGCATCCACTGGCGATGCGCGCTCGCCGGAACCGCGGCCATCGCCGCCAGCGCGACCGTCGCCGCGAAACCCCATATCTGCTTTTTCATTGCCCTGCCCTTTCTCTGGATCAGCGGAAGGCGACCGTGACGGCGCCGAGTTCACTCTTGCCCGCGGCACGCCCGCCCGGGCCGGCCTTGGCCGGCCAGGTGAAGGGGATGCGGAGCAGTTCGCGTCCGCCGACCTCGCGCGCGGCCTCGATCACCAGCACATAATTGCCCGGCGCGGTCGCGCCGAGCTGGGCGCGGCTGAACGAGATTTTCTGCGCGCCCGGCGCGCGTGTCGCGCCGGTGATGCCGTTGGCGGGAAAGGTCATCGTCCGGCCCGAGGCGCGCCACCACTGGCGCACATCGCGCAGCCATTTGGTGCCCTCGTTCTTCTTCATGTCATAATCGTACCAGACCGCGACCGTCTTTGCCGGAGCGCCCGCCTTTTCGACCCAGATCGCCACATAGGGCCGGTGATATTCGGCGACCTTGAGCCGCGGAATGGTGATGGTGACGTCCATCGTCGCGGGCGCGGCGGCCAGAACCGGGGCGGTCAGCACCGCGCTCAGCGAGCCGCCGATCAGAAGCGTGCGCGAGGGGGACTGCATGAAGATTCTCCTTAGTGGATGAAGAGGATCGCGATGGCCGCGGGAAGGATCAGCCCGGCGCCGACGAGCGGCCAGGTGCTCTTGCGCTTCGCGGAATGCAGCCAGAGCAAGACCAGCCCGGTAAGCGCGAAGATCAGGCAGGCAAAGGCGAAGACGTCGATGAACAGGCTCCACTCGCCGCCCGAATTGCGGCCCTTGTGGAGGTCGTTGAGATAGGAAATCCAGCCGCGGTCGGTGATCTCGCTCGACACCGCGCCGCTCGCGCGGTCGATCGCGACCCACGCGTCGCCACCGGGCCGCGGCGCGGGCAGATAGACTTCGTCGGCGGACCATTCGGCCTCGCCCGTCGCCTTGACCGGGAAATGATCCTCGACCCACGCCGCGACGGGCCGCGGCAGGACACCCTTGCCCCCCGCCGGATCGGCGCCGAGTTGGCCGAGCACTGCCGGCGGCATCTGCGCCGCCTTCTGGGCGACGACCGGCGCCGCCTCGATGTCGGCGGCGTGATTGAGCGTAAAGCCGGTGATCGCGAACAGCAGCAGGCCGATCAGGCTGATCGCCGAGCTCATCCAGTGCCACATGTGCAGCTGCTTCAACCAGAAGGCTTTCCGGCTTTTTTTGACCGGCGGGCGCGGGGCCGTGCGCGAGGAGGGGGGTGCGTGCATGGGGACTTCTGGTTGAAAGCGATGCCCGCCATTATCGAGAACGATTCGCAATTACAATAGAATTACGCTCCGGCCCTGCCCCGACACCGGCGATATTTCATGGCCCTGTCGTCTGCTTATGTTAACGGGGCGCGGGTATAGATCGCGCGCCGCCGCCCGCTATCACCGCTCGGGGAATGACATGATCCGCCTCTTCCTATCCATCGACATGGTCGGCTCGACCCAGTTCAAGGCTCGTTTTTCGGGCCAGGGAAGCCAGGGCTGGCTCGATGTGTTCCAGGCCTTCTTCTGCAATTTCCCGCTGATCCTCGCCGGGCAGGTCGGCTTCGAGTTCATCGACGACGAGCGCACGCCGTCGATCGACATCTGGAAGGCGATGGGCGACGAGGTCATTTTCGCCGCCGAACCGCAAAGCGCCGAAGAAGCGGCGTCGATCCTGCGCGCGCTGCTCCGCGCGATGGCACTCTACGAAAGCCGCTATTTCGAGCGCATCCCGCTGCGGCTCAAGGGCACCGCCTGGCTCGTCGCCTTCGGCGAACAGAATATCGAGCTCGACATCGCGGAACTGGCGGCGGGCGACGGGGCGCGGCATATCGACTATATCGGCCCCGACGTCGATCTGGGCTTTCGCCTTTCCAAATATGCCCGCCCGTCGAGCCTCGTCGTCTCGCTCGACCTGCTCGAACAGCTGCTGGACGCCCGCAACGCCGGCGACCTTGCGTTCCACCTCGTCGGCCGCGACGAACTCAAGGGCGTGATGTTCGGCCGCCCCTATCCGATCGTCTGGGTCAGCGACGCCGAAGCCGGCTTCGACTTCCTGCCGTGGGAGGTCGAGGAATGCCCGCTCGTCGCCGCGGCGGTCGATGCCCCGCCGAGTGAGCCGAAGCGACTGCTGGACGCAATCGCCGACATGCGGCTCTATCTGCGCAAGATGCACGGCGTCGACCGCGCGCCGCTGATGCTGGGAAACTAGCCCCCCGCCGGCCCTTCGTAGCAGACCACCAGAATCGCGATATCGTCCGACTGCGGGATTTCCCCGACGAAGGCGCGCACGCTCTCGGCAAGGCCTTCGGCGATATAGCGCGCCGACGGATTCTCACGGCTGCGCTCCAGCGCCGCCCGGATGCGCGCGGCGGTATAGAGTTCCTCGTCCGGCCCCGTCGCCTCCGACACACCGTCGGTGAACAGGACCACCGCGTCGCCGGGCTCCAGCGTGAAGCGGTCCGAGCGATAGGCGACATCGTCGAAGATACCCATCGCCATGCCCTGCTGCTTCTCCAGCCGCTCGACGCGGCCATCCGCGCGCACGATGAAGGGCGCTTCGTGGCCGGCGTCGCTATAGACGACGCTGCCGTCGCGCAGGTCCAATATGCCGGCCAGCGCGGTGACGAACATCTCCGCCACATTGTCGCGTGCCAGTTCGGCGTTGACGCGCGTCATAATCTCGGCCGTCGAGGTCGCGGACAGCGCCTGCGCCTTGAACAGCGTCGTGGTCATCGCCATGAACAGCGCCGCCGGCACCCCCTTGCCCGCGACGTCGCCGACGACGAAGAACAACCGGTTCCGGTCGATCAGGAAATAATCGTAAAGGTCGCCGCCGACCTGCTTCGCCGGTTCGAGCATCGCGAAGACGTCGAGGTCGGTACGCCCGGGAAAGGGCGGGAATTTGCGCGGCAGCATCCCGACCTGAATGTCGCGCGCCGCGGTCAGTTCGCCCTCGACGCGTTCGCGCGCCGCGGTCGCCGTCTCAACCTCGATCAGATAGCGCTGCAACCGCGCGATCATCCCCGACATCGCCTCGGCGAGGCTGCCGACCTCGTCGCGCCGCGCGCCGCCGAGTTCCTGTATCGCGAGCAGTTCGCGCTCGTCGGGCTCGAAGCTGCGCTCCTCCATCCCGCGGGTGAAGGCGGTGAGCTGCGCCAGCGGTCGCACGATCCGCCCGATGAGCAGCCAGCCGACGGCCAGCGAAAGCGCGAACATGACGACCCCGACCGCGATCGACTGGATCAGCGCCTTGCGCAGGCTCGCGTCGAGTTGGTGCAGGTCGATGTCGGCACCGATGACGTAAGTGCGCCCGTCGCGCATCCGCATCGGTTTGTAGATCGAGCGGAAGCGGCCGAAGCTGTCGCTATATTCGTCGAACCGCACCCGTCCGTCGCGAAAGCTCTGGCGCAAGCGGGCGGGCGCCGTGTCATAGAGCGCGAAGAAGCGCGTCTCCGTCCCCGACTGCATTTCCGGAATCGTCGCGCTGGTCGCCACGGTGCGGATCTCGGGGCCGAACTGCATATAGGTATAGGCATAGACCAGCCCCGACTCGTTCGCGAAATGCGACAGCCGGTCCTGCACGACGTCGAATTGCCCGGGCGAGATCGACGTCGCGTCGCTGATTCCGTCGTGATAGCCGCGCGGCACGATTTCCTGCACCGCATTGGCCGCGGTGACGAGCTGCCGGTCGATTCCGGCCAGTATCTCGGCGCGATCAATCGTGTAGAGCACGACCGAATAGGCCGTTGCCGCGATCAGATTGAGCGCGAACAGCAGCAACAGCAGCTGGGGCTTGAGCCCGAATTTTCGCTTGCGTCCCGTCATCGCCCCTGCCGTCACCATCGCCGCTTTTGTCCGTGCTGACAACCGTGCGGCTGACTTCATCAATATTTTGTTGCTATGCGATGGGCATTGCGGGGCGAAGGGGCGAAACATCTTGATCGACAGGCTGAACCGTCTGCTGCGCGTCGAGCCGGGGGAATGGCCGAAACTCGCGCAGTTCGCGCTGTTCGGCTTTCTGCTGCAAATGGGGCTCGGCATCGGCTTCAGCGCCGGCGACGCCGCCTTCTTCAGCCATGTCGGCGCCGACGCGCTGCCGGTGATCTTCATGCTCACCCCGGCGGTGATGCTGGTCTACACCGGCCTGTTTTCGGTCCTGATGGTGCGCTTTTCGCTGAACCATATGGTGATGGCGACCCTCGCGATGCTCGTCGCGGGCGGCGTGATCCTGTGGGCGCTGCTCGGCCGCGCGGGGGACAGCGCGCCGCTCTATTACGCGCTGAAGCTCTATCTCGCGATGTGGTATATTGCGCTCTACAGCCTGTTCTGGAACTTCACCGACACCTATTTCGACATTCAGGACGCCAAACGGCTGTTCCCTTTGTTTGCAGCCTTTTGCGCGCTGGGGACCGCGGCCGGGGCGCTGATCGTCAATCTGCTCGCCGCGGTCGTTCCACTTCCGGGTTTCCTGCTGCTCTGGGCCGGCATAGCCCTCGCGACGATGCCGCTCGCCTGGTCGCTCGGTCGCCGCTGGCCGCAGCTCAGCGAAAGCGACGCCGAGGAGAGCGGGCAACCAGCCGGAGTGGCCGCGCAGGTCGGGATGATGGCGAACAGCTTTCGCACCTCGCGCTACACGCTCGCCCTGACGGCAACCCTGTTCGTCACGCTGCTGATGACCAACCTCGCCGAATATCAATATGCCGCGGTGCTCCAGCAGGGGCGCAGCGAGGCGCAGCTCGCGGCGCTGTTCGGCGCGCTCTATGCGGCGTCGAACATCTTCAACCTCTTCGTCTGCCTGTTCGTCTTCAACCGGCTGGTGACGCGCCTCGGCGTCCGCAACGTCGCCTTCATCCTGCCCCTCACCTATTTCGCGGTGTTCGGCTTCTTCTTTCTCAGCAGCGGCTATGCCGCCGCGATCGCGGCCTTTTTCGCCTATCACGGCGTGCTGACCTCGATCGAATACAACAACCAGAATCTGCTGTTCAACGCGGTGCCCTCGGCGATCAAGCGCCCGCTCCGCACCGTGATCGAGGGGATGTGCGAACCGCTCGCCAGCCTGATCGCGGGCGGCTTCCTGCTCTATGCCGCCAAATATCTCGACCTGCGCGAGCTTTCGGGGATCGGGGTGATATTGGGCGCGCTGCTGATCGCGACCGTCGTCCTGCTGCGCCAGTTCTATCCGGCGGCGATGGCGGGCAACATGCGGCAGGGCTGGCTCAATTTCGGCGCACCGGCCCCGGCCCTGACGCCCGCGGCGGAGGCGCGGCTGCACGATCTGCCGGCATCGCCCGGCACGCCGCTCCACGCCCTGGCAGTCAGCTTGCACGGCGAAACGGACCAGTTCCGCCTCGCCGATCCGGACGCCATCGCCAACCTCCTCGCCG
Source organism: Sphingopyxis sp. (assembly GCF_025869345.1). Classification (GTDB taxonomy): domain Bacteria; phylum Pseudomonadota; class Alphaproteobacteria; order Sphingomonadales; family Sphingomonadaceae; genus Sphingopyxis. The sequence continues at coordinate 19,053 of NZ_JAOZVW010000073.1, read as the reverse complement.
CGGCGCCCCGGCAAAGCCCGCGCGAACGGCGCCAAAGCGCTGCGCTGATCGCCGATTTCGGGGAGACCGCCATCCCGCACCTCGTCGCCGCGCTGCGCGATGCACGCCGCCCGCAAGGCGAGCGCGCAGTGGCGGCGCGCGCGCTCGCCAGCCTGTCGCAGGCGCAATTCGCGGCGCAATCGGATGCGATCGTCGCCGCCGAACTCGACGCTGCGCGGCGGGCGATCGACAGCGCCCGGCGGCTCGACGCGGCCGATGACGCCTCCGGCCTTACCGGCCTGCTCGCCCGCGCGCAGCGCGAACGCGCGAGCGCCGCGGTGGATTTCCTGCTCGAATTGCTGGCGCTGCGCGGCCTGTTACCCGATTTCGACCTGCTGATCGTGTCGCTTCATTCGGCCAATGCCAAGGTGCGCGCCAACGCCATGGAGGCGGTCGAAACGGGCATCGGCCACGCGCTGTTCCGCGGCGTCGAGGCGGTGCTGCAACCGGGCAACCGGGAAAGCGGCCCGCCGCCGTCCGATGAAGAGGTCGTCGGGTTGGCCGAGGCCGCGCTGGAAAGCGGCGCGGCGGTCGAGGTGGCGGTTGCGCTGGCCCTGCTGCACGGCCGGCTGTCGCAAGGCGCGTTCGCACGCCGGACGGCGCATCTGATCCGCGCCGGGATGCCCGGCCCGCTGCGCCGTCAGTTGCTCGCCCTGCTGGCCATGCGGCGCGAAAATGGCCCGGGCCGCGTCGCCCTGATCGACGCGCTGCGCCGCATCCCGAACTTCGCCGCCGCGACGCTGGAGGCGCTCGCCAGCCTTGCCGAAGCGGCGCGGACCGAGTCCCTTGTCAATGCCTGGAGCGGCGTCACCGCCAGCGGCGAGCGCTTCTGGATCGCCCACGACGACCTTCGGGCGGCGGCGGCGCGGCATCCCGATCTCGCGCTGGTGATGCTGCGCGTGCAGGACGGGCGCAACCATGCCGCGTAACCGGAAAATGGGCATCCAGACGCTGCTGCTGCGGGTGTTCCTGCCGGTGGTCGCGCTCGCGGCGCTGCTGGGGGCGATCCTCGTCTACAACCGGATCAACGCGACGATCCTGCGCCAGTTCGACGACCGGCTGATCGCGACGAGCGCGCTGACCGGCGCGCTGATCGATCCGGCCGATCACGACTGGCTGATCGGCGAGGCGACGGCGGGCCGCGATCCGGCGGCCGCCGAGCGCGACATCCGCTATCGCCGCAATGTCGAGCCGATGCGGCGAATCCGCGATCGGCTGGGGCTGACCTATATCTATACGCAGGTGACGAGCGGCCCGGCCGAAGTGCGCTACATCCTCGACGGCACCGAGGGGGAGGAGCATACAGCGCTCGGCTCGCCCGACACCCTGCCCGCGGAAACGATGACCGGGCTGCGCGACGTGCAGCGCCTGCGGGACATCTATGTTTCGCCGGTCGAATATCAGGAAAAATGGGGACTGCTGAAAACCGCGGCGGCGCCGGTCTATGACGCCGGCGGAGCGGTCAGCGGCACGGCCGGCGCCGACGTCAATGTGTCGGTCATCCGCGTCGCAACCCAGAACGCCCTGTTCCTCAGCGCGATGATCGGCATCGCCTCGCTTCTCGCCTGCCTGCTGGTCACCTTGCAGATCGTGCGGCGCGTCGCGCGGCCGATCGAGCGGCTGACGCAGGAGGCCCTGCGCATCGCCGCCGGCGATCATCGCCCGCCGGCCGATGGCGACACCCCGCGCGAGGTGCGCGATCTCACCGCGTCGCTCGCGGCGCTGAGCGCCCACGCAACCGCCGAACTCGAAAACGCCGCCACGCGCGCCGCGCAGCATCGGCTGGCGGCGAGCGAGGCATGGCTGCGCGGCGGCGAAAGCGGCGCGCCCGCCCTGCCGGTGAACGGCCCGGGCGACCGCCCGCCCGATACGCCTGCGCCGCGCGCCGCGCCGGTCGATGGCGGACGAGAGCATGCGGCGATCTCGGCCGAGGTCATCGATCATATGGCGGCGCTCGCCTCGATCGCGCCGTTCGACCGGCTGTCAGCCCGCGAGCTTGTGCTCGTCGCGCAGCATGTCCGTCCGCGATCGTCGCCACCCGGCGCGCTGCTGATCGAGCGCGGCCAGCCCGCGCAGATGCTGCACATCGTCATCGCGGGCCGGGCGATGGCGGGCGAAGCGCGCGCGCCGTCGCTCTTCGACGTCCCGTCGCTGCTCTTTTCGCTTCCCACCGCGCAGGATTACCACGCCGGCCCCGAAGGAATGCAGTCGCTTTGCCTCGCGCGCGCGCACCTGTTCACCATCGCGCGCGAATGCCCCCAGTTCATCGTCGGCCTGCTCGACATGGAGGCGTTGCCGTCATGCGGATAAGGTCGATCATCCTTGCCGCCGCAATCCCGCTGCTGCTGCTGCTCGCGGCAGTGAACGGCGCCCTCCTCTATTTTCAGACCGGGGCCGAGATGCGGCGCGGCCTCGACGCGCGCGCGCTTGCGGTGGCGATTACCACCGCCGAATTTCTCTCGGCGATGGACGATCCGGCCGAATCGATCGGCAGCGCGCCGCGCCGCGCCGCGCTGGTGTCGGCAGCGCAGCACGTCGAGGGCCTGGAAGGTCTGTATCTGGTAAGCTCCGGCGGCCGGATCACCGCGCTCGTGCCGCCGGATCGGCCGTGGACGCCGGGCGGCACCACACCGCGCACGGCGGCCGAGGTCGGTGCGATGACGAACGCTGGCGGAAACCGCCACGTCGTTGCGCGCGCGCGCGTCGCGGGCGGCGGTTTCGTGGCCGCTCGCATCGATGCCGAGCCGCTGTTCGCACGGCTGGATGGCCTCCTGCGCTGGATCGTGGCGGGAGTCGCGGCGGCGGGGGTGGTCGGCTTGGCCGCCGGCTGGCACGTCGCGCGGCGAATCCAGCGCGAACTGGCGGTGAGCCGGCACCTGATGGCCGCGCTCGACACGGGGAACCCCGTCCCCGATACGACCGCACTGACCATCACCGAAGCCTCCGATCTCGCGGCCGCGCTCCGCCTGCTCGACGCCAATCGCCGCGCCGCGCTTTCGGGGATCGACGCGCGGCAGGTGCGGGAGGATCATGACCGCACCGACGCCGCGGCGTTCGCCACTTGGCGCGCCGCGGCTTTTCCGCCGATCGATACGACGGTCGCGGGCGGGCGGGTCGCAGCCCGGCTATGCGGCGATGCGGCCCCCGGCTGCTTTTTCGCGCTCTGTCGGCGCGAGGATCGGGCCGCGCTGGTCGTCGGCGAATGCGATGGCGACACGCGCGAAGCGCTGGCGCGAGCGATCGCCGCGCGCGATTTTCTGGAACGGCATTGGCACGAAAGGACTCCCGATGATGCGTTCAAGACGCTGCGCGAATCCTTCGCCGCAACGCGGCTTCACCATCTGGCCTGGGGCGAGCGCAATCCGCCAGCCACCTCCCGCCTGCTGGCGATCATCGATGAGGCAACTGCCGCCGAATCCTATGTCCGCATGGCCCCCGATGCGCCGCCCGCAACGACGGTCGAGCGGATCGACGCTTTGCTCAAGCTGGACGGCATCCTCGCCATCATCGGCCCGGCCTGACCAGCGGCCTGATCAGCGGAGCGCGGCGAGCCCTGCATCGACATCGGCCGCGATCGCAAAGATCGGCGTGAAACCGCTGATGTCGAAAACCTCGTGGACCGCGGGCGACAGGCCGGTCAGCACCAGCCGGTGGCCGCCCGCCTTCGCCGCCTTCATCCCCTTCAGAAAGACACGCAGCCCGGCCGAGCTGACATAGGCAACGCCGGCCAGATCCATGATCGTCGCCGCATGCTGCTGCACGCGATCGGGCAGCACCGCCTCGAGCTGCGGCGCGCTGTTGCTGTCGATCCGGCCCGATGCCGCGACCAGCCAGGCGCCGTCGAGTTGCTGTTCGCTGATATCCATCGCTTCGTCCCATTGCCCTTCGGCGCGCGCCGCCGCGCCCCCTTATGTAGCGATTGTGAAATTTTTCCACTCGATTAAGCTGACGTCCCGTGGGCGCAAGCCTCGCATCCTGGAACGATCGGCATCGTGGCGACCGAATTTACCTGCACCCTGTCCGATAGCCGCGCCGGTTTGCAGGCCATGATGGACAGCGCGGAGGCCTTTCTTGCGGACAATGCCATTCCCGATCGGACCGCAGCCCGGATCCTGATCGCACTGGACGAGATCGTCAGCAATATCTTCGTCCATGGCATCCGCGAGGGCGAGCCGACCGTCGCGGTCGGCCTGCGCGTCGCGGAGGGGCGGATCGCGGGCGAGATCGTCGACGACGGCATCGCCTTCGACCCGCTTTCCGCCGCACCGCCCGATACCGGCCTGTCGCTCGAAGATCGGCCGATCGGCGGGCTCGGCCTTCATATCGTTCGCGAAACGATGGACGAAATCCGCTATGATCGCGATCACGGACGGAACCGGCTACGATTCCATAAGATGTTCGCGCTAAAGGATTCGGATTAGGGACCGCAGCGCCGCCCGTGGGGGGCACGGCGCGATCGGGGGATGTTGCATGTTCACGTCGTCGCGCAAGTTCGTGGCCGATCCGGCGGCGCCCGCGCCGCTGCTCGCGGTCTGCCGCGACGCGGCGCTGGGACTTTGCGTCCGGGCGCTCGGCCCCTGCGCTGCGGGAAGCGTGATCGAACGCTTCGAGGGCGACATCGGCCCGCGCGTTTCGCAGCACAGCCTGCAGGTGCGGCCGGGGTCGCACATCGCGGGCACGCGGCATATCGGCTATCTGTCGCACGCCTGCGATCCCAACTGCCGCCTCGACATGGCGCGTTTCGAGCTGGTGGCGCTGCGCACGATCGCGGCGGGCGAGCTACTGTCGATCGATTATGCGGCGACCGAGGACCGGCTCTATGCCCAGTTCGCCTGCGCCTGCGGCGCGCCCGATTGCCGGCGCTGGATCACCGGGCGCGACGAGGCGATCAGTGCGGCGGGTGCCCGTTATCTCGCGGCGCAGGACGGCGCCGCCGCGCCGGCCTGACGGTCGCGCCATGACAACCCAGTGGTGGGAACGCGACGACCTTCGTCATGACGCCGGCCGGCTGATCTTCGCCGGCCGCGACGTCGCGGCGCTCGCCGAGGCGGCGGACGGCCCGCTCTATCTCTATTCCGCCGCGCGCGTCCGCGCGAATCTCGCACGCCTGCACGCCGCGCTCGCCGAAACCGGCCGCCCGCACCGCCTCTATTATGCAATGAAGGCCAACCGCCACCCGGCGCTGCTCACGATGCTCGCCGCAACCGGCGCGTGCGGTATCGACATCTGCTCGCCGCGCGAACTGGAGCGTGCGCTGGCCTGCGGCTTCACCGCCGACCGGATCAGTTTCACCGGCACCGGCGTCGCGCGCCGCGATCTCGACGCGCTGCTCGCGCACGGCGATCTCGTCATCAATTGCGATTCGATCGGCATGATCCGCCGGATCGGCGAGCGCGTGCCCGGCCGCGCGATCGGCATTCGCGTCAATCCGGCGCGCGGAGTCGGCTATGGCGACAGCGAACGCCTGACCTACGCGGGCGCCCGGACCACCAAGTTCGGCATCTATCGCGAACAATGGGCAGAGGCGCTCGCCGCCGTGCGGGAGCACGACCTCCGCGTAACCAGCCTGCATTTCCACGTCGGCTGCGGCTATCTCGACGAACAGCTCGCCGACTGGGCAGCGGCGCTGGAGGCGGGCCTCGCGTTCCTCACCGACCTTCCGGGCGTGCGCGTCGTCAATATCGGCGGCGGGCTGGGCGTGCCGCACCGCGCGTCGGACAAACCGCTCGACCTTGCGAAATGGGCCGCGCTGCTGCGGCGCCGTTTTGCCGGCCGCGCGGTCGAGATTGCGGTCGAGCCCGGCGACTATCTGGTCAAGGACGCCGGAATGCTCCTGCTCGGCGTCACCAATGTCGAGCGCAAGCAGGACACGCTGTTCGTCAGCGTCGACGGCGGTTTCAACCTGCACCCCGAACCGGCCTTCTACGACCTCCCCTGCGAGCCCGTGGCCTGCGTCCCGCGCGCATCGGACCCTGCGTCGTTCGAGCGCTGCACCATCGCCGGCAACATCAACGAAGCGCTCGACCTATGGGCCGAGGACATCGCGCTACCCCCGCTCGAAGAAGGCGACGTCATCGCCCTGCTCAACGCCGGCGGCTATGGCGCCGCGATGAGTTCGGACCATTGCATGCGCGGCGCCTTTCGCGAAACCCTGCTCGACTGAGAAGGATCAGAAATCGAACTGGGTGCGCAGCCCGAAGGCGTCGGCCGAATAGTCGCGGTCGCCCGTCACCGTGCCGAGCGCGGCATCGTCAACCATCAGATGCCCGTAATTGGCGGTCAGGCGGACATAGGAAATCGGCGCCCAGACCAGCGACACACCCAGCGTCCGCTGGCGCCCGCCGACGATCCCGGCGTCGTTCAGGTCGAGATGGTCGTAACGCGCGTTGATCTCGATCGCCCCCGGGCCGCCGTCGGTGATCGGGCGCTTCGGCGACAGGCGGTCGAACGTGCCGTCCTTATACCCGCGGCTGTCGCCGCGCGTCAGGACATAGCCGACCTCGGCATAGCCGCCGAAGAAGGTCGGGTTCGCGAAACCGGGGCGGCTCGCCTTTTGCCAATAGGCTTCGCTCGCGACGTGGAACGGCCCGCTCAGCAGCGCGCCTTCCAGCCCGAGCCCGCGCTCGCGCGACACGGTGAAGACGCCGGTATCGACCAGGCGGGCGTCGGTCGTGTGGACGAACGGACGCGGCGCATAACGCACCCCACTCGGCCCGTCGTTGAGCTTGCGCCAATGCGCCGACCCGGCGAGATGAAGCTGCGTATTGCCCAGCCTGGGCATCCACACCGCGCGGCCGTCGAGGCTGAAGCTGTTGTTCGTATCGCTGAGCAGATCATTGGCATTGTCGCCGAATACCCCGCCCTGGATCAGGAAGGCCTTGCCCTTATACTGTGCCGACAGGCCGACACGGCGCTTGAAATTGAACGCCTGGGTAAAGGCCGCGCGCTCGGTAAAGCTGTTGAACAGATCGCTCGTCAGTTCGTCGAGCGACCAGAAGGGCTTGATCTGACCCGCGGTCACCGAAAGGGGGCCGGGACCATAAGTCAGATAGACGTCGGCCAGTTCGACCCCGCTGTTCGCGATGTCCGCCTCGGCCCGATAGGCGAACCCGCCCGGGATCTTGCCGTCGAACCCCAGATAGATGCGGCGGAACTCGGTTCCCACGCCGCCGCGTGCCCCGGTCACCCCCGCCGGCGCGTCGATGCTCGCGACATCGACCTGCATCCGCCCGCGCGGCTTGAAGCTCCAGCCATCGGCGGTCCTGATCTCGGGCGCGCCTTTCCAGACGATTTCGGTCGCGGGCTTCGCTGTCACCGCCGGCGCAGCGGGCGCTGGAGCCGTTACGGGCGCTGGCGCCGGTTGCCCTGTCGCGGCATCGAGCCGCGACTCGAGCGTCTGCACTTGTGCCTTCAGGGCTTCGATCTGCGCACGCAGATCGGCGGCTTCCGCGGCGGTCATGGCCTGAGCGTGCGCGGCCTGCGGCAGGATGAACATCGTCGTCGCCAGAAAAGAGGCGGTCAGAAGAGGACGCATGAGGGAATTGCTCCGCTGTGATAGGTGACAATCTCGCGGCGCTCCTATGACCGCTACGTGACAGTTGCACGTCATTTCGATGACATTTTGGTTACCGAACAGCTTTTCATTCGCCCCTTGCCTGCCCGCGACGAACGGCTAAGGACGTGCCGGCTTTCTGATCAGTTTTTGCGGGCAACCTTTTCGGCGGCCCCTTCGGGAGATCATCATGACGATCAAATTTGACGGACGTGTTGCCATCGTGACCGGCGCGGGCGGCGGGCTCGGCCGGGCCTATGCGCTCGAACTCGCGCGCCGCGGCGCCAAGGTCGTGGTCAACGACCTCGGCGGCGCGCGCGACGGCACCGGCCATTCGGACGCCGCGCTCGCCGTCGTCGAGGAAATCCGCGCCGCGGGCGGCACCGCCATGTCGAACGGCGGCAGCGTCACCGAATATGACCATATGGCCGAAATGGTCGCCAAGGCGAAGGCCGAGTGGGGCAGCGTCGACATATTGATCAACAACGCCGGCATCCTGCGCGACAAAAGCTTCGCCAAGATGGAGCCCGCCGACTTCGATCTCGTCGTCCAGGTCCACCTGCTCGGCAGCGCCAACGTCACCAAGGCGGCGTGGGACATCATGCGCGAGCAGGCCTATGGCCGCATCCTGATGACCGCCTCGTCGACCGGCCTCTACGGCAATTTCGGCCAGGCCAATTACGGCGCCGCGAAGCTCGGCCTCGCCGGCCTCACCAAGACGCTCCATCTCGAAGGCGCGAAATACAACATCCGCTGCAACACGATCGCACCGGTCGCGGGCACGCGCATGACCGAGGACATCTTCCCGCCCGAACTGTTCGAGAAGTTCACGCCGGAGAATGTCGTCCCCGCCGCGCTCTATCTGGTCAGCGAGGATGCGCCCACGAACATGATCGTCGGCGCCGGCGCCGGCGCCTTCCACGCCGCCTATGTCACCATGACCCCCGGCATCGCGCTGCCCGAAGGCGAGCGCACCCCCGAAGGCGTCGCCGCCGCGTGGGACAAGATCATCGACCGCAATGGCGAGACTGTCCCGCAATCGGGCGCCGAGCAGTCGATGGCGGTGATGAAGGCATTGCAGGCCCTGGGCTGAGCCTGATACTTCATCCTTCCGGAGGGGGCGCCGGGGCGGCGCCCCCGGAACGGGGGGACAATATGGCCGAAATGAGCCTTGCCGACGGCATCGATCTGCTCCAGCGGCGCGCGAAGATCGTCAAATTTCTACTGGCCGGGGGATTCGTCGTGATTGCCGCGGTTCTCGCGGGGCAAATCGCCGAGCTTCTGGGATATGTTTCGCTCGATGAAAGCGTCGAACTGACCGGTGCATCGGGGCTCTACGCCATCGTCGGGATGGCCGACGGCGTGCTCACGCTCATTACGATCGTCTTTTTCGCCATGTGGATATATCGTGCGGCCGCCAATGTTGTCGCCGCCGACGTCGCGGGCTTCGACTACACGCCCGGATGGGCCGTGGGCTGGTATTTCATTCCCTTCGCCAACCTGTTCAAACCCTTCTCGGCGATGCGCCAGATCTGGAACGCGAGCCATGGCGAACAGGGCGAGCGGCTCGACCACGCAGAGGGCCTGCTCGCGCTATGGTGGGGTTGCTGGATCATCTCCAACATCGCCTCCAACATTTCCTTCCGCTTGACCTTCAATCCGTCTTCGCCGGAATCGCTCCTGATGGGACAACAGGTGGGCCTCGTCGCATCGGCGGTCAGCCTGGTGCTGTATCCCGCCGCCTATCGGCTGGTGGGCCGGATCACCGAAGCGCAGCGCGCGCGGCTCAACGCCGCCCATATTTTTGCGTGATATATCGTATTGCAACACTAACACAGTTTTGCTAAAGGCCGCATGGGGCAAGGGGATCGGATCCAGGAAGGACGACCCCGATGTATAGTGAAAGCGACCTGCAAGCCGCGGTCGATGCGAAGGTGCTGACGCCGGAGGCCGCGCAGGCCTTTCGGTCGCATATCGCGTCGGTACGCGAAGCCCCCGGAGCGGACGAGGAATCCTTCCGCCTCATCACCGGTTTCAACGACATCTTCGTCAGCATCGCCGCAGTGATCCTGCTCGTCGCGGTCGGCTGGATCGGCGAATCGATCCACCCCGCCCTCGCCGGCGCTTTCGTCGCCGCATCGGCGTGGGGTCTCGCCGAATATTTCACGAGGCTGCGCCGCATGGCGCTGCCCAGCATCGTCCTCGTCCTTGCCTTTTCGGCGGGGGTCTGCGCGACGATGATCGGATTTCTGTTCAAACATGGCGAAGCGATCTTCGGCCCGCGGCTCGACGAGACGACCGGCGCGGTGCTGATCGGCGTCATCGCCGCCGTGACGGCGGGCGCGACCTGGTTCCACTGGAAGCGCTTCATGGTGCCGATCACCGTCGCCGCCGGAACCGCCGCGCTCGCCGCGACCGCGGTGGCGCTCGTGCTGGCCGCCACCGGCGTGCCCAGCCCCGATGGCACGCTGCCGATGATCCTGGTGCTGATCGCCGGCCTCGGCGTCTTCACGCTCGCCATGTGGTGGGATCGCAGCGACCGCGTGCGCCAGACGCGCCGCAGCGACGTCGCCTTCTGGCTCCATCTGCTCGCCGCGCCGATGATCGCCCACCCGGTCTTTCACCTGCTCGGCGTGACGCGCGGCGACGATATCGGCAGCGGCGCGGCGGTGCTCGTCGTCGGTATCTATATCCTGTTCGGGCTGATCGCGCTGGCGATCGACCGCCGCGCGCTGCTCGTCTCGGCGCTCGCCTATGTGCTGTTTGCGATGACGCAACTCTTCCGCACCTTTGGCGCGGTCGAACTCAACGTCGCGCTGACGGCATTCGTGATCGGGTCGGCGCTGCTGCTGCTTTCCGCATTCTGGCAGAATGCCCGCGCCGCGGTGGTGGGCCTGCTTCCCGCCAATCTGGCGAACCAGCTGCCGGCGACGATCCGCTCGATCAGTCCCCGACCAGCTTCATAAGCTTGCGTTCGACGGGGGCGAGCACATTGGAAAGCTCGTCCCCGCGCTTCAATATCGCCCCGGCTTCGGAGACAAGGGCCCACATGCCCTGCCGGCTCCGCAAGGCGGGGCGTTTTTCTATGCGATATTCGGGCCGCTCGGCGGCGCGGCGAAAGGCGGAGAAGATCGCGGCATCGCGATGGAAATCCATCGCATAATCGCGCCAATGCCCCGCCGCGACCATGCGGCCGTAAAGGTCGAGGATGCGCATCAATTCGGGACGCTCGAAGCCGGTCTGCTGCGGTGCCGCCCTGTTCGCGAACGGCAGAGGCGTCACATTTCCCATCAGGCGCTTTTCCGACTCCCCTTGCGCGGCGGCGCATCGTCCCGTTCCGCCATCAGCTCCGCAATCTGCTTCTGCATCTGCTCAAGCTGGCATTGCAGCAGTTCGAGCTTCTGCGTCGCGGGGTCGAAGGTCTCGCAGCACGGGGTGCCATAGGGCACGAATTCGCGCGCATATTCGGTGGCGTCGAGCAGGGTCGAGCGCGCCGGAATGCCGACCATCACCGCGCCCTCTGGCACATCCTTGGTCACCACCGCGTTGGCGCCGACGCGTGCGCGCGTATTGACGGTGACGGGGCCGAGAATCTGCGCGCCCGATCCGACGATCACGTCATCGCACAAGGTCGGGTGACGCTTGCCGCCGATGCCATTCGCGGGATCGGTGCCGCCCAACGTCACATCCTGATAGATCGACACATTGTCGCCGATCTCGGCGGTCTCGCCGATCACGACGCCAAAGCCGTGATCGATGAACAGGTGCCGCCCGATCTGCGCGCCCGGATGAATGTCGATCCCGGTCAGCCAGCGCGACAGATGATTGACGAAGCGCGCAAGGAAGAACAGGTCCGCCTCGAACAGCCAGTGCGCGATGCGGTGCATCCCGACTGCGAGCAGCCCCGGATAGAGCAGGATTTCCCAGCGCGTCCGCGGCGCGGGATCGCGCGCCTTGATCGAATCCAGATAGGCGATCAGCCCGTTGAACATGCGTCTGTCCCCTGCGACCCTATTTCTGTACCGCGCAAGATAGATGTTCGGCGGCGGCATTTCCACCCCCGCGCGCGCTTTTGTCGCTCAGCGCCCGAAAAGGCCGATCCGCAACAGCCGCAACTCCTCGCTCCGCCAGCGCCGTTCGCCACCCCGCGCGGCGATCGCCGCGGCCCAGCGATCGAGCATCAGCAAGGCCTTGTTTCCCCGGAAGGATGCGCGCGGCGGCGCGGGCCGGTCGCAGGCATCGGTGAAAAGTTGCCGCGCCTCCGCCTCGCCTTGCTGAAGCCCCGCGCCCCACAGCAATCCCCAGCGCGCCCCGTCCGCGCCGCCCGAGAGGCGGAACAGCGCTTCGCCGAACCCCGCGGCCGCGTCGCGCTGTTCCGTTTCGTTTTCGGCAAGCAGCATCGCCTCGGCCGCATCGACGAGCGCGTCGAGGCCGCTCCGCCCGCCCCATACCGCCTGCAATTCGGCAAGCAGCGGCTCGCCCTTCGGCAGCATCGCGGGATCGCTCGCGAGCATCGCCATCATGTCGCGCCACCAGGCGAGCTTGATCTGCCCGATCATCGGTTCGCGCGCATCGCGGAGCAGCTTGGTCAGCCGCTCGGCGAGCGCCCACAGTGCCGCGATCGCGGGCCGCCGCTCGCGCGGCACCGCCACCATGACGCGCGGGTCGCGGATGTCGGGGCACCTGAGGTTTTCGGAAGCAGCGTCCTCCATAATCGGGCCGCTACCACTACACCGTCGTCATTGCGAGCGAAGCGAAGCAATCCAGAGCGGTTTACGCACACTCTGGATTGCTTCGTCGCTTCGCTCCTCGCAAAGACGAGGATGCTTATGCCCGATTGCACACCGCCTTCACCGCCGCGATCACCCGCGGCGTGTCGACCAGCGCCGCCTTTTCGAGATTGTCGGCATAGGGCAGCGGCACGTCCTCGTTGCACACGCGCACCACCGGGGCGTCGAGATCGTCGAAGCCCTGCTCCATCGCGACCATCGCAAGCTCGCTGGCGATCGAACAGGTCGGCCAGCCTTCCTCGACGACGACGAGCCGGTTGGTCTTCTTGAGGCTGGCGAGCACCGTCGCGATGTCGAGCGGACGGATCGTGCGTAGGTCGATGACCTCGGCCTCGATCCCCTCGCCCGCCAGCGCATCGGCGGCTTCGAGCGCGAGCCCGACACCGATCGAGTAGCTGACGATCGTCACGTCCTTGCCTTCGCGCATCACCCGCGCCTTGCCGATCGGCAGGACATAGTCGGCGACGTCGGGAACGTCGAAGCTGCGGCCATAGAGGAGTTCGTTTTCGAGGAAGACGACCGGGTCCTCGCTGCGGATCGCGGCCTTGAGCAGGCCCTTGGCATCGGCGGCGTCATAGGGCGCGATCACGATCAGGCCGGGGACGCTGGCATACCAGGGAGCGTAATTCTGGCTGTGCTGCGCCGCGACGCGCGACGCGGCGCCATTCGGCCCACGGAACACGATCGGACAGCGCATCTGGCCGCCCGACATGTAATTGGTCTTTGCCGCCGAGTTGATGATGTGGTCGATCGCCTGCATCGCGAAGTTGAAGGTCATGAACTCGATGATCGGCTTGAGGCCGCCCATCGCCGCGCCGGTACCGAGTCCGGCAAAGCCATATTCGGTGATCGGCGTGTCAATGACGCGGCGCGCGCCGAACTCGTCGAGCAGGCCCTGCGTCACCTTGTAGGCGCCCTGATATTCGGCGACCTCCTCACCCATCACGAAGATGCGGTCGTCGGCGCGCATTTCCTCGGCCATCGCATCGCGCAGCGCCTCGCGGACGGTGAGCTTCACCGTCGCCGTGCCCTCGGGGATCGACGGATCGGCGGCGCGCACGGCGGGTGCGGGCGCGGCGGGCGCCGGGGCCGCCGCCGGAGCAGGCACTGGAGGCACTTCAGCCGCCGGCGCGGGCGTCGGGGTAGCTGCGGGCGCAGGCGCCGCCTCTTCCCCCTCGCCCGCGATCGTCGCGATCACGGTGCCGACCTTCACATTGTCGGTGCCTTCGGGAACCAGGATCGACGCGATCGTGCCTTCGTCGATCGCTTCATATTCCATCGTCGCCTTGTCGGTCTCGATCTCTGCCAGAATGTCGCCCGACTTGACCGTGTCGCCTTCCTTGACGAGCCACTTGGCGAGCGTGCCCTCTTCCATCGTCGGCGATAGCGCCGGCATCTTCAATTCGATGGCCATCTCAATATTGCTCCACCAGCACGTCGGTATAAAGTTCGTGAAGTTCGGGTTCGGGCGCGCTTTCGGCGAAGTCGGCCGCGTCGCTCACGATCTGGCGGATTTCCTTGTCGATATCCTTGACCTTGTCCTCGGTGATCCCGGCGTCGAGCATCAGCTTCTTGAGATGCTCGATCGCGTCCGACTTGTCACGCACCGCTTGCACCTCCTCGCGGCTGCGATATTTGGCGGGGTCGGACATCGAGTGGCCGCGATAGCGATAGGTTTTGAGCTCGAGCAGGATCGGCCCCTTGCCCGCGCGCACCCATTCGAGCGCCGCCTCGGCCGCGCCGCGCACCGCGAGCACGTCCATACCGTCGACCTGCATGCCGGGAATGCGGAAACTCTCGCCGCGGCGATAGAGCTGGTCCTCGGCCGACGAACGGTTGACCGAGGTGCCCATCGCGTACTGGTTGTTCTCGATAACGAAGATGATCGGCAGCTTCCACAGCTCGGCCATGTTGAAGCTCTCGTAAACCTGGCCCTGGTTCGCGGCGCCGTCGCCGAAATAGGCCATGGCGACGCCGCCGTCGCCGCGATATTTGTGCGCAAAGGCAAGCCCGGTGCCGAGCGACACCTGCGCGCCGACGATGCCGTGGCCGCCATAGAATTTATGCTCGACGCTGAACATGTGCATCGAGCCGCCCTTGCCGCGCGAAATGCCCGCGGCGCGGCCGGTGAGTTCGGCCATGATCACCTTGGGGTCGATGCCGTAAGCGAGCATGTGGCCATGGTCGCGATAGCCGGTGATGACGCTGTCCTTGTCGCCGTCGAGCGCCGACTGGAGCCCGACCGCGACGGCTTCCTGACCGATATAGAGGTGGCAGAAGCCGCCGATCAGGCCGAGGCCATAGAGCTGCCCCGCTTTCTCCTCGAAGCGGCGGATGAGCAGCATCTCGCGATAGAATTTTTCGAGCTCTTCGGGCGTCGCCTGATAGGGGGCGGGCTCGCTCGGCTGCTCGCGATTGGTGGCGGGCGCTGGGGTGGAAGCGGTTTTTTTCGGCGCGGCAGTCTTACGCGCAGGTTCTTTGGCCAAGGCGGATTTCCTCTTGCGGTTAGCCGTTACGGCAAGGCCTCCTATAGGGGAGCGACGCCCCGCTTGGCAACGCCCGCTGGGGGCTCGCCGCAAACCCTATTACGTATGCGCCGCCGCGGTTTCGTCATTCCCGCGAAAGCGGGAACCCAGCGTGCAACACCGGCTCGC
The DNA here is from genome assembly GCF_025869345.1 of Sphingopyxis sp. Taxonomy (GTDB): domain Bacteria; phylum Pseudomonadota; class Alphaproteobacteria; order Sphingomonadales; family Sphingomonadaceae; genus Sphingopyxis. Next base: position 4,018 of record NZ_JAOZVW010000073.1, on the reverse strand, counting down.
TGGGTTCCCGCTTTCGCGGGAATGACGATAAAGGGAACACGGCTGGAAAGCCCGTCAGGGCTTTTCCTTATCGTCCATCGGAATGGCGATTTCGTCGGGGTGCATGACCCCCAGCTTCTCGCGGACATATTCGTCGGCAAGGTCGGGGTCGACGCGGCGCCGGTCGAGCAGATTGACCCGGTTCTGGAGCTCACCCTGCTTCTTGGCGAGCTGGTTCAGCACGATGCGCTTCTTCTCGACCGACTGGCTGTAATCGCCCCAGGCGTAAAGCCCGGTCGGCCCGAAGATCGCATAGCCGATCATCGCCAGCACCGCGATCAGCGCCACCGCGGGACCAATGGCCCGATTCATCGATTTGCGGAATTTATGGCGCTGCGTCATTTCGGCCCTTGAATCAGAGTTGATTCACGGCGTCAAGGCTTCAAATCCCGGCAATCGGCAAAGAATCAGCCGAAAATCGCCATCCCCGGATAGCGCGCCATGTCACCCAGTTCTTCCTCGATGCGGATGAGCTGGTTGTATTTGGCGAGCCGGTCCGAGCGCGCGAGGCTGCCGGTCTTGATCTGGCCGCAGTTGGTCGCGATCGCGAGATCGGCGATCGTCGAATCCTCGGTTTCGCCCGAGCGGTGTGACATGACGGCGGTGTAGCGCGCGCGGTGTGCCATATCGACCGCGTCCAGCGTCTCCGACAGCGTGCCGATCTGGTTGACCTTGACGAGCAGCGAATTGGCGAGGCCGGTCCTGATGCCTTCCTCCAGCCGCAGCGGATTGGTGACGAACAGGTCGTCGCCGACGAGCTGGCACTTGTCGCCGATCAGGTCGGTCAGCGCCTTCCAGCCCGCGAAATCATCCTCGCTCATTCCGTCCTCGATCGATTTGATCGGGTAGTCCTTGACGAGCGCGGCGAGATATTCGGCCATCTGTTCGGGGCTCAGCGACAGGCTCTCGCCGCTGATCTCATATTTGCCGTTCTTGAAAAACTCGGTCGCGGCGCAATCGAGCGCGAGCACGACGTCGCTGCCGAGCTTGAAGCCCGCCTGCTCGACCGAGGCGGCGATGAAATCGAGCGCGTCGCGCGTCGAGGCGAGGTTCGGGGCAAAGCCGCCTTCGTCGCCGACCGAGGTCGCGAGCCCCTTCTGCGCGAGGCCCTTCTTCAGCGTGTGGAAAATCTCGCTGCCCCAGCGCACCGCGTCGGCGATGCTGCCCGCGCCGACGGGCATGATCATGAATTCCTGCACGTCGATCGGATTGTCGGCATGTTCGCCGCCGTTGATGATGTTCATCATCGGCACCGGCAAGGTGCGCGCCGAGACGCCGCCGACATAGCGATAGAGCGGCAGGCCGCGCGCATCCGCTGCTGCTTTTGCGGCGGCGAGGCTGACGCCGAGGATCGCATTGGCGCCGAGGCGGCCCTTGTTCGCCGTGCCGTCGAGGTCGATCATCGTCATGTCGAGCTCGCGCTGGTCCTCGGCATCGAGGCCGATCAGCGCATCGGCGATCTCACCGTTCACCGCCGCGACCGCCTTGGTCACGCCCTTGCCAAGATAGCGCGCCGTGTCGCCGTCGCGGAGTTCGACCGCCTCGTGCGCGCCGGTCGAGGCGCCCGAGGGCACCGCGGCGCGGCCGAAGCTGCCGTCCTCGAGCAGCACATCGACTTCGACGGTGGGATTGCCCCGGCTGTCGAGGATTTCGCGGCCGTGGATGTCGATGATGGCGGTCATGGGAACTGTCCTGCTGAAGCCCCGTGCGGCGGGGCATTGGAGAAAGCGCCCGCCTGTTATCGGCGCCGTGCCGCCAGTGCAACCACCGCATAGGAATTTTGACGAGCTATGGAACCATTGGGCGCGCCTTGCTATATATCTGGACAGGACCAAAAAGGGCTCACGACCGGCACTCCCCTGACGGCACGAGGCTCGATAAAAGAAGAGGATAGTGCCCCATGGCCAAAGCCGCCACTCCCGCCGCCAAGAAAGCCACGCCGAAAGCGCCCGCGAAAGCCGCCGCAACCAAGGCCGCGCCCGCGCGCAAGCCCGCCGCGGCGAAGGCGGCCGCCAAGGACCATCCGATCCGCGACCAGCTCGCGGCGACGCGCGACACGATCCGGTCGGAAGCGTCGAAGAAGGCCGCGTCGCTGAAGGAAGAGGCGACGACGCTGAAGAACCAGGCATCGGTCCGGGCGCGCGACGCCGCGACCAAGGGCAAGGACAAAGCCGCCGAAGCGGTCGGCAGCCTCGCCCGGATGCTCGAGGATAGCGCCGGCACCGTCGACAGCAAATTCGGCAAACAATATGGCGACTATGCCCGTTCGGCCGCCTCGACCGTCGCCGGCCTCGCCACGACGCTCAACAAGAAGGACCTCGACGAGCTCGCCGCTTCGACCAAGGACATGGTCAAGAAGAACCCGGCGGTCGCGGTCGGGGCTGCGGCGGTGATCGGCTTCGTGCTCGCGCGGATGCTCAAGGGCGGCTCGAACGACTGACAGTCGCTTGCCGTCCCCCGACACCAGCCCCCCGCCCGCTGCATCCGGGCCGCGCAGCTTCGATGGCGTCAGCCACGGCTATGCGCCCGACGGCCGTCCGGTCGCGCCGCCGCCGGTGCCGCTCGAGCAGATCGTCGATGACGTCATCGACAACCTCTCGGCGACCGCGAAGGCCGAACTGGCCCTGCTCGAAGCGCGCAGCGAACTGGCGCTGCACGGCGCGAGCTGGACCGCGGCGTGGGGCGCGATCGCCGCTTCGGCGCTGGGCATCGCGATGCTCGCGCTCGCGTTTGGGGCGATCCTGGTGCTCGCCCCGCATATCGGCCCGCTGCTCGCGACGCTGATCGTCGTCGGCATGCTGCTCGCCATCGCCGCCTTTGCGGGGTGGCGCGCGCAGCGCAGCTATGGCGACATCCGCACCGCTCTGCGGCGCGATCTGACCAGCGAAAGGGGCGACGACTGATGCCCGGGACGCGCAACCGCCTGATCAACGCCGCGCGCCGCTCGATGCTCCAGCGCGCCGAACTGCACCGGCGGCTCGACGTCGCCAAGGCGGCGTTCAAACCAAAGGCACTTCTCGATCGCGGCAAATATCGCGTGGGCGAAAAGGTCGACGATGCCGCGCATATCGTGCGGCAGGAATTTCGCGACAATCGCCTGCCCATCGCGCTCGCCGCGGCGGCGGGCGTGGCGTGGCTGCTGCGCGAGCCGATCAAGGAGCATGTGCCGAAGCTGGCGCAGAAGGTGCAGGATCTGGCCGAGGCCGCGATGGACAAATTCCGGCCCGATGCGGCCGAACCATATCTGGAGGAAGATGATGAAGCCGCTGAGTGAAACCGCCAACGACGCCCGCGCGAAAGCGAGCGAGCTTGCGGAGAAGACCGCCGAAAACGCGCGCGCGACCGCCGAGGCGGCGAAGGCGCGCATCCAGGATGGCTACGGCCGCGCCCGCGCCGCGACGAGCGAGCTTGCCGCGAAGGCAGGTGAGCAGGCCGACGCCGCGCGCGAAGCCGCTGGCGAGGCTTATGCAAAGGGCAAGGCGCAGGCAAAACGCGCGAACAGCAAGCTCAAGACCGCGGCCGAGAAACAGCCGCTGGCACTGGTCGCGGGGGCCGTTGCGATCGGCGCGCTGCTCGGTTCGCTGCTGCCGAAATCGGTTCGCAGGGATCGCGCCGACGACGAAGAGTGAGCCGACTTGCCGTAGCGGCAAAGCGCTGGTAGGGGCGCCCATCCTCCCCTCCCCAGCGCTAACCCGCAAGGAAAGCTAGCCATGAGCAAATTGCACCTCGTGTTCGGCGGACGCGTCAGCGATCCGCAGGGCCTCGATTTCGTCGACCTGAACGCGCTCGACGTCGTCGGCCTGTTCCCCGATTACAAATCCGCCGAAAAGGCATGGCGCAGCGCGGCGCAGCGTACCGTCGACGATGCCGAAATGAAATATGTCGTCGTCCACCTGCACAAGCTGCTGCAGCCCGACGCGGAATAGCGCCAGCCCCGTCATTGCGTGCGCAGCGCAGCAATCCCCAATGGCGTAAAACG
>NZ_JAOZVW010000072.1 GCF_025869345.1 Sphingopyxis sp. | reverse complement strand
CTTTGTGCCTTCGTGCGAGATTTTTTGGACTCGCACGAAGGCACAAAGGCACGAAGAAAAGCGGGAATCCCGCTTTCGCGGGAATGACGGGAATGTAATGGATGCTGGACGAAATCGCAGCGGCCGCGCTGCCCTGCCTCGACAGCCGACCTCTCCCCTGAAGGAGAGGGGGCGTATAGGCCTAAGGCCTTGCGACTCCCCCCCGCTCGCGCCATGACGGCGTCAGGGGGAAATGTGACGCACAGGTTGCAACAGCTCCGATTCGACCGACTGCACGGGGATCGCCCGTGCAGATAAAGCGCCTGCGCCTGACCGGTTTCAAGAGCTTCGTCGAACCCACCGAACTGCGGATCGAACCCGGCCTGACCGGCGTCGTCGGCCCCAACGGCTGCGGCAAGTCGAACCTGCTCGAGGCGATTCGCTGGGTGATGGGCGAATCCTCCCCCAAGTCGATGCGCGGCGGGGGGATGGAAGATGTCATCTTCGCGGGCACCTCGCAGCGCCCGCCGCGCGACTTCGCCGAGGTCGCAATCCATTGCGATACCGAGGGTGGAGTCGTCGCCGGTCTCTCTGACGCGAGCGAGGGCGACGAGCTTGAGATCATCCGCCGCATCGAACGCGGCGCGGGCAGCGCCTATCGCGCCAACGGCCGCGACGTGCGCGCGAAGGACGTCGCGCTGATCTTCGCCGATGCCGCGACCGGCGCGCATAGCCCGGCACTCGTCAGTCAGGGCAAGATCGCGAACGTCATCGCCGCGAAACCGACCGATCGCCGCGCGATGCTGGAGGAAGCCGCGGGGATCGCGGGCCTCCACGTCCGCCGCAAGGACGCCGAGCAAAAGCTGCGCGCGACCGAGACCAACCTCACCCGCCTCTCCGAAATCGTCGCCGATATGGAGGTGCGCGCGAACGCGCTGCGCCGCCAGGCGCGCGCCGCCGAAAAATACCGGAAGCTGTCCGAAGACATCCGCGTCGCCGAGGGGCGGTTGATCTATGCACGCTGGCGCGACGCCGCGGCCACCGCCGATCAGGCGCGCCGCGACGCCGACGCCGCCGAAGCCGCGGTGAAGGCGGCGCAGGCCGAGCTCGAAACCGTCTCGGCGGCGCAGGTCGAGGTCGCGACCAGCGTCGGCGCCGCGCGCGCCGAGGCGCAGGCGCAGCGCGACGCGCTCGCCGCGGCGACCGCGACCCTCGTCCGCCTGCAGGGCGAGGAACGCGCCGCACGCCAGCGGCTCGATGATTTGGCGGCGCAGCAGCAACGCTTGGCCGACGACCGCGCGCGCGAGGGCGAACTCGCGCGCGAGGCGCACGCCGCGCTCACCGCGCTCGACGCCGAAGCGAAGCGGCTGTCGCAGGATATCGCCGCGCACGGGGCGAGCCGGGCAACGCTCGTCGAGGCGCATCAGGGCGCGCAGGCGCATCTTCGCGATGCCGAAGTCGCGCTCGCGCAGGCGCGCGCGCGCGCGGCGAGCGAGGCGGCCGACCGCCGCATCGCGGTCTCGGCGCGCGACAACGCCGCCGCGGCCGTCCGCCGCGTCGCGCAAGAGAAAGCGCGCGTCGATGCCGACATCACCGCGCTCGGCGACAGCGACGCGCTCGCTACGGCCCGCGCCGAAAGCACGCAGGCGGCCGAGCAGGCCGAAGCCGCGATCGCCGCCGCCGAAACCGCCTTGCACGAGGCCGAAGCCGACCGCGAAGCGACCGCCGCCGACCTCGCCGCCGCCGAAGCCGGGCTCGCCGAAGCGCGCGCCGCGCTTGCCGCGCTCGACGGCGAAGCCGCGACGCTCGAACGCGCGCTCGCCGCCGCGCGCAGCGGCGACGACCGCATCCTCGACCGGCTGCGCGTGACCCCCGGCTACGAGGCCGCTCTCGCCGCCGCACTCGGCGACGATCTCGACGCCGGCACCGACCCCGACGCCGCGCGCGCCTGGGGCGGCGCCGACCGGCACACGGACGACCCGCCCCTGCCCGCCGGCACCGAATCGCTCGCCGACTATGTCCAGGCGCCCGCCGCGCTCGCGCGCCGCCTGGCGCAGGTCGCGGTCGCCGAAACCGACGGCGGCCAACCGCTCGCGGCCGGCCAGCGCCTCGTCACGCTGGACGGGGTGATGCGCCGCTGGGACGGCTTCGTGACGCGCGGCGACGGCGCGACCGCGACCGAGCGGCTGCAACGCCAGAACCGGCTCGAAGACCTCGCGGCGCAGCGCCCGCAGGTCGAGCTCGGCGTGCAGGAACTGGCCGACCGACGCGATGCCGCCGCGGCGAAAGCCGCCGCGCTTGCCGAAGCCGCCGCCGCCGCGCGCAAGGGGCTCGCGCAGGCCGACGAGGCGCGCCGCGCCGCGCTGCGCGCCGCCGATCAGGCCGAGGCCGCGCTCGACCGCCACCGCGACGCCGCCGCGCTGTTGGGCCGCCGCCTCGCCGAAATCGCCGCCGCCGCGACGGAAGCCACCGAAGTACTCGCCGCACAGGAAGCGGCGCTCGCCGCGCTTCCCGACGAAGCGCTGGCGCGTGCCGCGCTCGAAGCCGAAGAAAGCGCGACCGACCGCGCGCGCGCCGGGGCGAACGACGCGCAGGGCGCGCTCGCCGCGCACGACCGCACGCTCGCGGCGCTGAGCGAACGTCAGGCGGTCGTCGGCGCCGAAATCAAGAGCTGGAAGGCGCGCGCGGGCGAGGCGGCGCGCCGCGTCACCGACATGGACAAGCGCGCCGAAGCGCTCGCCGCCGAGGCCGCCAAACTTGCCGGCCTTCCCGACAAGCTCGCCGCCGACCGCGCCGATGCCGAGATGCGGCAGGCCGGTCTGCGCGAACAGGTCGCGGCCGCCGAAGCGCAGGAACGCGAGGCCGAGGCCGCGCTCCGCGAAGCCGAAGCCGCGCTCACCGCGATCCGCGAGCGCGTCGCCGCCGCGCGCGAAACCCGCGCCGGGGCGGCCGCGCGCTCCGAAAATGCCGAACTGCGCCGCGTCGAGATGGGCCGCCTGTCGGGCGAGCGCTTCGAATGCCCGCCGCCGCTGCTTCCCCAAAAGGCCGGGTTCGAAAGCGCGGAGGTCGGCGACGCGAGCGCCGAATCGGCGCAGCACGACCGGCTGATCGCCGAGCGCGAGCGGCTCGGCCCGGTCAATCTCGTCGCCGCCGACGAACTCGCCGAACTCGACATCGAGCGCGAGCGGAGCGCCGCCGAGATCGCGGAACTGACGCAGGCGGTGAACCAGTTGCGCGGCTCGATCGGCAATTTGAACCGCGAAGGCCGCGTCCGCCTGCTCGCCGCGTTCGAGACCGTCAACGAGCATTTCCAGCGCCTCTTCACGACGCTCTTCAATGGCGGTCAGGCGCATCTCGAACTCGTCGATTCGGACGATCCGCTCGAGGCGGGGCTTGAGATCATGGCGCAGCCGCCGGGCAAGCGCCTCGGCACCCTCACGCTGCTTTCGGGCGGCGAGCAGGCGCTGACCGCGGTCGCGCTGATTTTCGGCCTCTTCCTCACCAACCCGGCGCCGATCTGCGTCCTCGACGAGGTCGACGCACCGCTCGACGATGCGAATATCGAACGTTTCTGCGACCTGCTCGACCGCATGAGCCGCGAGACGAGAACCCGCTATCTGATCGTCACCCACAATGCGGTAACGATGGCGCGGATGCACCGCCTGTTCGGGGTGACGATGGTCGAAAAGGGCGTCAGCCGCCTGGTGTCGGTCGACCTCGGCGGCGCCGAGGAACTGCTGGCGGCGGAATGATTAAATAGGGACAGTCCCTATTATTTTCAGGGCGCGCTGCCCACCACCAGCATCGCTGCGAACACCAGCAGTCCCGCGAAGCGGTTGCTGCGGAATTTCGCCAGCGCGTCGGCGCCGTTCGCGGGATCGAGCGTCACCACCTGGCCCGTCAGGTGCAGCGCCGCGGGCACCAGCGCCACAAGCACCAACGGGTCGGGCCGCACGCTCCACAGCGCCCCCGCCCAGCCCGCGAGCGCGAAGGCGTAGCAGAGCGCGACCCCGCCCTTCACATGGCGCCCCAGCGCGCGCGCGCTCGATTTGACGCCGACCAGCGCGTCGTCCTCAATATCCTGCAGCGCATAGATGGTGTCGTAGCCGATCACCCAGGCGATGCAGCCGGCATAGAGCAGGGGCAGCGCGAGACCGTCGCCGCCGCCGACCGCGATCCAGCCGACGAGCGCCCCCCAGCTGAAAACGAGGCCGAGCCACGCCTGCGGCCACCAGGTGATGCGCTTCATGAAAGGATAGGCGGCGACGAGGATCAGGCTCGCGACCGCGACGATCTCTGCCGGCAGCGGCAGTTGCAGCAGCACGATCAGTCCGACGAGCGACAGCAGCGCGGTCCACAGCAAGGCGCCGCGCACCGACACCGCGCCGCTCGCGACCGGGCGCGCCGCGGTGCGTGCGACCTTCGCGTCGAGGTCGCGGTCGACGATGTCGTTATAGACGCATCCCGCGCCGCGCATGACGATCGCGCCGAGCAGCATCCACAGAAACAGCGGCCAGTGGCTCCGCACCCCGCCCGCGAGCGCGAGCCCCCAGGCGCACGGCCAATAGAGCAGCCACCAGCCGATCGGCCGGTCGAAGCGCGCGAGCAGCGCATAGGGGCGCAGCGGCGCGGGCAGCAGGCCGAGGAAGCCCTGATGCTGGCTGTCGGGAGGATGCGTCGCGGCGGTCATCGGTGCCGCGGGCGATAGCAGCAGTCGCGCGCGGGATAAATGCTTATCGGCGCGCCGCGCGCGGTTCGGTCGGCAGGCGCCGCCGCAATGCGCGGGGCATTGCGGCGGCGCCTGGTCCTTTCCCGCGTTATTGCACCAGCCTGGCCGTCTGAAGGGCCGTGGAGAACAACTGCTGAAGCGCCGTGGTGATATTGTCATCGGCCGTCACGGTCTGCACCAGCGGTGCGCCGTTGGTGCCGACCGACGCGCACTTTTGCAGCGCGGTGAGGACCTGATCGGAACTCCCGGCGTTTCCATTCGGATAGGGCGAGGGAGGAGCGGGCAGGAATGGAGCAATATTCGATTGGGACCAGGAATCACCGGCAAGCGATTCGGGCAGATATTGGGTATATAGGATCGCAATCTTGATGCCCCTGGCCTTGATCGCCGTGCATTTGGCGAGTTCATAGCTTTTACCGCTTTTATCCGCGCGCATCGGCCCGAAATAACGGCTGCCCCCGTCCGGCTGGTCGAGCATGCCGTCGGTGATGATGAACAGGATCTTCTGCGGCACCGCTCCGGGAGCGCCCGTTCCCGCGTCCGGGAGATTCGTTTTATCACTAAAATAGGTGAGCATGCCGGCCACATCCGTAGCTTTGTCGTCGTTGTTTGTGGAGCTGCTGGGCATGGAGTTCTTCCACCAGTAATCGTCTACCGGGAATATGGAGGCTGCCGAAAAGCCGCTGCTGTATGAATTGACGTTCGTCAGGCTGTTAAGCTGTTTGACGGGCGTGTCTTTGCTCGATCGCGCCCAGTCGAACGAGAACATCTGCGCTTGATAGGTGACATGATATTGAGCCGCCTGATTGGCGGCGAACGGGATAAGCTGCGATGCCGCCGAAACGACCTCGTCCTTGCGCAGGACGATGCTCGACGGGCCGCTGGAGAAAATCAGCCCATAATTATGGGTTAGCCAATAACCATCGGCCCAATATCCCGTATCGAAGGTTTCTGTTGTTGGGTTTGAATTTCCAACCTTCGTGGACTTCTTTATGACAATAGCGCCACTTCTATTATCCCAATCCGGGAGTGAATATGTAATCTTGACGGTATTTCCATTTGAAGTGTAAGACTTATTCATTAAAATTCCAGAGCTATCGTAGAGCTTTTTTTCTTCTTCGTCCCAACGATACCAGACATTTTGCTTTCCCGAACCCGAAGTATAGTATCCGGTCGAGAGCAGCACATGACGCCCCTGCACATCCTTGATATATATATTGTCGGAATGCGACATCTGCATATGGCACGCAAAGGCGCAGCCTTTGGAATTTTCGCTTGTCTGGGTCGCCTTGATGATCTTGCTGACCCCGTCCGACGTCGCGGGCAGCAGCATCGAGGGCGAATTGTCCATCGCCAGATAGAAATCGACGTTGGGGGGCTGCGCGGCGCTGGCCGTGGCGGCTCCGCTCACCGTCAACGTATCGGCCCCCAGCAGGCCGGCGAACATGTTGATCGACTTGGCCGAATAGCTGACAGTGGCCTGGCGGAGATAGCCCAGGGCGCCGCTGCTCCCGCCGGACGTGCCCTCGGTAACGACGGGGGTCATCTGCAAATCCCGGTAACCGCGCAACTCGGCCGCCTGCGAATTGAACATTTTCGTCGCGGCGGCGGTCGATACACTGTTCGATTCGAGGATCATCGAGGGCGCGACCGCCGCCAGCGCGGCCGCATCGGCCGCGGCGTTCAGCCGGGTCTGGAGGCTCATGGCGCGGGCGTAGTCGACCCCGAAGCCGACGATGAAGGTCAGCGGAATGAGCGAAAAGCCAAGGATCATATAGACCCCGCCCTTCTGATCGGCCTTCAGACGGCCGAGGAAGCGGGCCAAGGCGGCCGCTGGTCTGCGCGAGGGGAATATCCTGGTCATAATATATCCACCTAGTAGAGACGGGGAACCATGTAGATCGTATCGGTCAGCGTCGTGTTCGCGAGCGGGAGGAAGCTGATGAACGGCGTGTAGCTGTAGCTGATCTTGCCCATGAACAGCCAACCGCCGGCCGTTCCGACCTGCGTCTTGGTGCTGGTGCCCGGAGCGAGATTTCCGCATATGTTCGAGCCGTCCGGCGAAGCGGGGATCATCGCGGAGGTGACCATCTCGCTCGGAATCTCGACGATGTTGGCGACCGACTGCGTCTCATTCGCGGGAACCGTGCCGGCCGAGTGGCTGGAGGTCGTGGCCGTGACGACGCTGCCGTCGACATTCTGCGTCTGGGCCTGCGTCCAGACGACATAGGCATGCGTGGCGTCGCAGACCCGGATCAGCGAAATCTGCTCGATCGCCTTGTCGAGCTTGTAGGGTGTCAGGACGACGGCACTGGCGCTGAGGTGCGATTTCGCGTTGGCGCTTTTCGGGTCGTTATAGATGATCGCGGGAGACATGGTCCGGCTGACGAGGTCGACCAGCGAACGGGTCGCGACGGTCACCTTGCGCTTGCAGGAGACCATGTCCGACAGATAAACTCCGCCCGTGTATAGGAGGATGAGCACCGGCAGCGCGAAAGCGAATTCCACGATAACCGCGCCGCGCGTATTTCGTGCGAAGCGCCTCAGCATGAGGTTTGCGATGCGTTGCATGAGTAATCCTCGGTCGTGAAAACCGACGTCGCCACCAGCTTGCGATTGGCGTTGGGCTCGTTGATCAGGTTCAGCCCCAGCGGCCCCTTGCCCGTCGGCCACAGATAGATGAGTTGCAGGACGATGATGCGGTTCTTGCCGCTGCCGCTCGACTGGTAATTATAGCCCGAACCCGTCGAAACCAGAACGCCGTTGCTGTCATAGGCAAAGGTCGGCGCAGAGGTGCTGGCCACGTTGTAACTGGTCGCGACGGAAACATTCACCGTCAGCCGGGAGCAGGACAGCATCGGCGGCAACAGCGGAGGAATGGCGACGGCCTGGCCGCTGGCATTGGTGCCGGAGGCGCCGTTGCAGATGGCATTCTTGAAGTCGCTCGCCGACATGCCGACGGTTCCGTTGGCCTGTGTCGTCGTTTGCGCGATGCCGGTCAGCAGCAGACGCCCCGAACTCTCGGCTGCGGTCTCCAGCATTTGCTGCGCCAGATAGATCATCATCGTGTACAGGATCGCCAGCAGGAGCGCGATGAAGGCGGGTCCGATCAGGGCGAACTCCAGGACGGCCGTGCCCTTGCGGTTTTTCCGCAGCGTCCTGCCAAATGTTCCAACCGCCCTCAGGGCATGAATGGTTTTGCACAAGATCGCCATATTGCCCCCTCCTTGCGGCTAGTGTCCACGGTTCGCGTTCAGATTCGGTCAGACAAGGCTTGCGAGGCGGATCGGCCGGTAAGCCCCTGCCCCTTCGGATGGCGCAGCGGCTTGCCGCACCGATCGCGACGAAGATTATTTGAGGTCACCGTCCTGAGACAGCCGAAAATGGTCCCTCGCATGGTCTAAAACCCCTCTAGCCAGAGGCGCCACCCACCCAGATGCGCGACTGCTATCCTCGCACTAGGGGGAAACTGCTTACCAAATCGCTAAACGCCCGCGCGGCGCGGGTCCGGTTTCGGGACTTATGACCCGAATCGGGACAGGCGAGCCGCCGTCCGCCAACAGGTGCGCAGCAGCGGGTGGTCTGCTATCGCCGGGCCATGCCCGCGATCCCCGCCTGGCCGCCCGCCAGCACACCCCGCCTGTTCACCGGCCTCCCGCTCGGCCCCGACGCCGCTCCGGTCATCGAGGGGGCGGCGGCGCATTACCTGCTCAACGTCATGCGACTGAAGTCCGGCGATCCGCTGCTGCTCTTCGACGATCGCAGCGGCGAGTGGCTGGGAACGATCGCCGGCACGGGCAAAAAATCGCTGACGGTGCGGATCGAGCGCCGGACGCGCGAGCGCGAGGCGGTGCCCGATCTCTGGCTCTGCTTCGCGCCGGTCAAGAAGGCGCGGCTCGACTGGATCATCGAGAAAGCGACCGAACTCGGCATCGCGCGGCTGCAACCGGTGATCACCGAACGCACGATCGTCGAGCGGGTCAAGCGCGAGCGGATCGAGGCGCAGATCGTCGAGGCGTGCGAGCAATGCGGCCGCACCGCGCTCCCCGAACTCGCCGAGCCGGTAAAGCTGCCGCACCTGCTGAAGGACTGGCCCGCCGGCCGCGCGCTGCTCTTCGCCGACGAGGAAGGCGGCGCGCCGCTGGCCGGCCTCGACGCCCCCGCCCCCGCCGCGATCCTCACCGGCCCCGAAGGCGGCTTCACCGACCGCGAGCGCGCGGCGCTGCTCGCCGTTCCCGCCGTGCGCCGTATGTCGCTCGGCCCGCGCATCCTGCGCGCCGAAACCGCGGCGATCGCCGCGGTCGGGCTGTGGATGGGCCTGCATGGCGACTGGGCCGCGAACACTCTGCAAGGCTGATGCAATCACCCTCTGGTCAGATGGCGCGGCGCTCCCTAAATGCTCGGCCATGAGCACGCGGACGGTTTCAGATCAAAACGATCCCATCATCGAAAGCCGCGACCAGCTCGCGGGCCCCATGGCCAAGGGCGAAAAGCCCCGCGAGCGCTGGCGCATCGGCACCGAGCACGAGAAATTCGTCTATCGCACCGCCGATCACCGCGCGCCCTCCTATGACGAACCCGGCGGCATCCGCGACCTGTTGATGGCGCTCACCCGCTTCGGCTGGGAGCCCGTCTACGAGGGCGGGAACGTCATCGCTCTTTCCGGCAGCGACGGCGCGATCAGCCTCGAACCCGCGGGGCAGCTCGAACTGTCGGGGGCGCCGCTCGAAAACCTGCACCAGACCTGTGCCGAGACCGGGCGCCACCTGAAACAGGTCAAGGAAATCGGCGCCGAACTCGGCCTCGGCTTCCTCGGGCTCGGCATGTGGCCCGACAAGAGCCGCGACGACCTGCCGCGCATGCCCAAGGGGCGCTACAAGATCATGCTCGAACATATGCCGCGCGTCGGCACGATGGGGCTCGACATGATGCTGCGCACCTGCACCATCCAGACCAACCTCGACTATGCGAGCGAGGCCGACATGGTGCAGAAATTCCGCGTCAGCCTGGCCTTGCAGCCGCTCGCGACCGCGCTGTTCGCCGCCTCGCCGTTCACCGACGGCAGACCGAACGGCTATATGTCCTACCGCAGCCACATCTGGACCGACACCGACCCCGCGCGCACCGGAATGCTGCCCTTCGTGTTCGAGGACGGCTTCGGCTACGACCGCTATGTCGATTATATGCTCGACGTGCCGATGTATTTCGTCTTTCGCGACGGGCAATATATCGACGCCGCGGGGCAGAGCTTCCGCGACTTTCTGAAGGGCGAGCTGCCCGCGCTTCCCGGCGAGCTGCCGCGGATGTCCGACTGGACCGACCATCTTTCGACCGCCTTCCCCGAAGTGCGGCTCAAAAGCTTTCTCGAAATGCGCGGCGCCGACGGCGGCCCGTGGAACCGCATCTGCGCGCTTCCCGCGCTGTGGGTGGGCCTGCTCTACGACCAGGGCGCGCTCGACGCCGCCTGGGATCTCGTCAAGGGCTGGAGCATCGCCGAGCAGCAGGCGCTGCGCGACGCGGTGCCGCGCGACGGGCTCTGCGCGCCCGCGCCCGGCGGCGGCACGGTCGGCGACCTCGCGCATCGCGTCCTCGACATCGCCGCAGCGGGCCTCGCGGCGCGCGGCGAGGTCAATTCGATGGGCGACAACGAGGTCGGCTTCCTCGAACCGCTGCGCCGCATCGCCGCGAGCGGCAAATCGCCCGCACACGACCTGCTCGACCGCTACGAGGGGCCGTGGGGCCACGACCTGTCGAAGATTTATGACGAGTTGAGCTTCTGAACGCGCACTCCCCTCCCGCAGGCGGGAGGGGAGAAAAGCGTTACGCCACCGGCCCCACGCGCGGGTCGGGTTCCAGCCGGATCAGCGGGCGCGGGCGCCCCGAAAGCTTCGCGAACAGTCGCGGCACCAGCGCATTCCCCTGCGCCCAGTTCCAATAAGCGACATAGGCGGGATCGGCGAGGAGGTGCTTCTCCTCGGTCTTGGCGCGCCAGTAATAGATGCCGCTGACCGCCGCGAGCAGCAGCGTGTTGCGTAGTCCCTCGGTCCAGCCGCCCGCGGTGACGAGGAAGGGCATCGAGCCGACCCACCAGCTCAGATTCTTCGACACATAGGCAGGGTGGCGGGTCAACCGGTAAGGACCGTGGGTGAGCACCCCGCGATGCGTGAGGTTGGAGAAGCGGATGCCGAAGGCCATCGTCGCCCAGGCATAGACCGCGACCAGCGCAACCAGCACCGCGCCCCATAGCATCATCAGATGATCGTGCCCCTGCAGCCAATAGCCCCAGTCGGCGCCATTCACCCGATAGTCGAGCGGACCGCCGTCCATCATCACGAAGGGCGGATAGCAGACGAGCGCCGCGATCCAGCTCATGAAATAGGGATTCGCGGTGCGGATGTGCGAATCGAGCGGCTTCATCGTCAATATATAGCCAACGGTCGCGATATGGACGTCGACGAGGTAGAGCAGATTGATCGTCCACAGGCTGGTCATATAGGGATTGGCGAGCATCTCGCTCATCGACACCGAGACGAGCGCCGAAAAATTGCCCGGCACGATCGACAGCATGAAGGCGGTGAAGAAGCCCTTCACCGCCCAGGCGCGGAAATGATGCGCGATCGCGCGGGCGTCGACCGGCTGTCCGCCATTCCGATTTTTGGGCGCGGTCAGCCAGCGGCCGAATTGATAGCAGCCGTCGCGCGGCTCGACCAGGCGGCGGTCGAGCCAGAGCATATAGGGAATCGACACGAGCAGCAGCCACGGCGCCACCCGTTCGAGCAGGTCCATCGAGAAGGCATAGCTGCCCTCCCAATAATAGCGCATGGTGAGATAGAAGCCCGCGATCAGCGCCCAGGTCGCCCACAGGCCGGCGAGCTTGGTCAGGCTGATGTCGATCGTCTCGCGCCACGGGCGGCGCAGCGACCAGTCGATTCCTGTCGACGGATTGCGGTGCACCTTGTCGACGAAGACCGACCAGAGCACCATCGGTATGCCGCAGGCGAGAACGCTGGCGATCGCCGAACTGGGCCCGTTCATCGGGCCGCGCTGTCCCCAGTCGATCCCGAGCCAGTCCGCGATGGCGGGCGCGTGGCGCGCGGCGAACAAATAGGTGAAGAGGCCGATCAGACCGACGATCCCCACCCCGGCGCTGACCGCCGAACGCGGCCGCTTCGCCGGCGCTGCGCCGGCGGCTTCGACAGACTGCGCCCCTTCGGGCGACACGATATCGGGTACAGGAGTCACAGACCCCCCATAAGCGGAAATGGTTAGCGAGCCGTCAATAATAATGCGGCATCACTTTGCGTCATTGCGGGGAATGCAATGGCGATCTCCTGCACTGTCGCTCCCACGTAAAGTGGCCGAGTCGCGGCGCCATTTCCCGCCAAAATGGCAGCGTTCCGTTCCCCCGCCACCGTTCACCGCGAGTCGGTTTCGATTCGGCGCGACTCGCCCCCCAAAGATTCGCCCCCACCCCCGCGCCCTGTTACACGCGCCGCCAAGCCGGGGCGGAGGGCTCCACAAAAACAACAAGACGGGGTCGTAGCTTGTCTTCGCAATCGACGGGTCTGCGCCATTGGCGCCAGCGCTTTTCGGCGCTGTTCCAGGACCATGAAATCTTCATCCGCACGCACGGCCATGTGCGTTTCCTGCGTATCAGCGCGGTCTGGCAAAAGCGCGTCGCGCTGATCGCCGGGCTCGTCCTCTTCGCCTGGGCGGGGGTGACGCTGGCGGTGTTCGTCAACCAGCTCCTGACCTCGGGCGAGCGCGCCGAAGTCGCCGCCAAGCAGGCCGCCGCCGCCGCGTCCGAAGCCCGCATCGCCAAATATCGCGACCGCGTCGCCGAGATCGCCGCCGACCTCGACGAGCGGCAGGGTCAGCTCGAAGAATGGAAGAAGGATTATTTCGGCGACGAGCCGCTGCCCGCTGCGCCCGCGAGCGACGCGGCCGCCGGCGAGCCCGCCGCCAAACCGCTCGAAACCAGCGCGATCGACCCGCGCCTGCCCCCCGAGGCGCAGGCGCTCGCACGCCTCGAAGCGCGCCAGGAAGCCTTTTCGGCGCATCTGCTCGCGGCGGTCAAGGCGCGCGCCGCCAAGGCCGAGGTCGCGGTCGCGCAACTCGGGCTCGACCCGGCCGGCCTCGTCCGCAACGCCGCGGCCGGGCGCGGCGGTCCCTTCATTCCCTTCCGCGGCCGCACCGGCCAGGCGAGCGCGCTCGGCAAGAGCTTCGCGGCGCTCGAAGGCGCGCTGTTCCGCATGGAAGTGCTCGAACGCACGCTGGTCGCCATTCCCTCGGGCCAGCCCGCGCATGTGCTGATGCTCTCGTCGAGCTATGGCTATCGCAGCGATCCCTTCACCGGCGCGGGCGCGATGCATTCGGGGCTCGATTTCCCCGGCCCGCTCGGCACCCCGATCCTCGCTGCCGCGCCCGGCCGCGTCACCTTCGTCGGGCAGAAATCGGGATACGGCAATGTCGTCGAGGTCGACCACGGCCAGGGCATCCTGACCCGCTACGCCCATCTGTCGGGATTCACCGCGCGGGTCGGCGAACAGGTTACCGCCGGCCAGCAGATCGCCAAGATGGGCTCGACCGGCCGCTCGACCGGCAGCCATTTGCATTTCGAAGTCCGTCTGAACGGTGTCGCGGTCAATCCGCGCCGCTTCCTGGAGGCCAAAGCCGATGTTCTTGAAGTCAAAGCCGACGCCCGACAGCGAGTCGGCGCTCTCGCTTCCGCCGCCCCCGCCGGCCGCGGTGCCCGCTAAGATGGCGACCGGCGCCCGCCATACCACCTTCTCGATCATCGGGTCGGACGTCGCGATCACCGGCAATGTCGCGGCCAGCGTCGATCTGCACGTCGATGGCAAGATCGAGGGCGACCTCAAATGCGCGAACCTCGTCCAGGGCGAGGCAAGCGAGATCAAGGGCGCCGTCATCGCCGAAACCGCGAAACTCGCGGGGCTCGTCGACGGCTCGATCGAGGCGAAGACGCTGATCGTCCACGCGAGCGCGCGGATCACCGGCGACGTCTTCTACGAAAACATCACGATCGAGAACGGCGGCAAGGTCGAAGGCAAGCTCAGCCACCGCCGTGCCGGCGCCGGTGCAGCAAAGGCCCCGCCGCCGCTCGAAGTGGTCGAGAACAAATCGGTCGGCCTTTAGGGTCAGTTTCGCAAAACCCCTCCGATTCCCTCAGCTCGACAGCGCCGCTGCCTCGCTGCCCTGCGCCTCGCCCGCGGCATCGGTAAAATAGCGCTGCACGACGACGCAGTCGCGCCCGGCGCGCTTGGCATCGTAAAGCGCTTCGTCGGCCAGCCGGTAGAGTTTCTGGAAATCGCTCGCGGGCCGCACCTCGGCGACGCCGATGCTGGCGGTCACCGTCCCCTCGCCGATCACCGCGCTATGATCGCAGGCGGCGATGCCGCGCCGCACGCTTTCGGCGAAGCGCGCAAGGACCAAGCCTTCCATCCCGACGCTGAGCAGGCCGAACTCTTCGCCGCCCAACCGCGCGACGGTGCACATCGGCCCTTCCCATCGCTCGATACGGCGCGCAACCTCGCACAATACCGCATCGCCTATGTCGTGGCCGTGGACATCGTTGATCGACTTGAAGCGGTCGATATCGACGACGAGCAGCGCCGCCGCCAGATCGTCGGCATGGGCGCGGTCGAGCAGCGGCGTCACGCTCTCGATGAAACCGCGCCGGTTGAGCAGCCCGGTCAGCGGGTCGCGCGCCGCCAGTTGCTGGGCAAAAGCCTCGGCCGCACGGGCGCGGTCGCGCTCGACCCGCAGCAGCGCGAGCCGCCGCGTCGCCGAGGCCGAAAGCCACAGCGCCTGCCAGGTCGCCGCGAGCAGCACCATGATCTTCGATCCGCCGCCCCAGAGCCCGTCGTCGACATCGACGATATGGACAAAGGCGAGCACCGCCATCGGGAGGCACCAGGCGGCAAGGAAATCGCGCGCTTCGACCGATCCGCGGCGCCACGCCAGCCCCAGATAGAGGGCAACCGCGATCAGGTCGGCGAGAATGACAAGCGCCAGCATATCGCCCCATAGGGTCAGGCTTTCGCTGCGGATCAGCGCCAGCGGCACCCCGGCGAGGCCGAGGAAGCCGCCGAGCAGCAGCGCGGCGGCGCGCAGGCGCCGCGACACGAGCTCGGGCGCGACCGCCAGCACCGCGCTTGCGGTCGCAATGGCGATCGCGAGGCAGGCGAGAAAGGTTCCGAGCTGCGCCGACACCGTGCCCGCGAGCCCCGGAAACAGGCCGAGATGCGCCTGCGACCAGACCGCGCCCCAGAGCAGCATCACCGCCGACCACCCCGCCTGCCACGCCAGATATTGGCGGCGCACCGCGACCGCGAGCGACAGGCTGTAGATCGCGCTCACGAGCAGCAAGGTCAGCGCGGCGCCGACCGCAACCGCCATCCCCGTCGACTGAACGACGGCATCGGTTTTCGGAATCAGCCGCGCGTGGAGCAGGCCGAGGCTCGCGAGCCGGTCGAAGCGCATCGTCACCCCGGTCAGCGGCACGCCGCGCTCGGGCGCCTCGAACAGGATCTGCCCGCCAGCGCGCCAGTGCGATCCATAATCGCCCTGCCGCACCGCCTGCCAGCGAACCCCGCCGTCGGCATAGGTGAACGCAACCGCAAGCCGGTCGAAACGCGACTGGTGGACCAGCAGCGCCAGGTCGCCGCGCACGATCGGAAACCGCGCCGGATCGATTCGCAGCCACAGGCTCGCGGCGTGATAGCCGGCGGGGGTGCCCGTGCAGGAAAAATCGAGAGCGGCAAGGCTGGCGTCGGGAGCACTCACACCGCTTTGCGCATGGCAGAGCTGGCGATCGATCGTCAGCGTCTCGGCCTGCGCGGGGCCGCCCAGCAGCACGGCGACGAGCATCGCCAGGCCGAGCGCAAGCCGGCCGCACACGTTCGTCAAAAAGAGCCCCCCGGCAGTCATGCGCCCCCTATCGCACCAATATCTTGGGAAATCTTTACCGCGGCAAAGCGGCCCGCGCCAACACCACGCCCCTTCGTCATTCCCGCGAAAGCAGGAACCCAGTTGCGACGCTTGGATACAGCGCTGCCGCGCTGTTCCCTCGTTGCGCTGGGTTCCCGCTTTCGCGGGAATGACGAAGCAGGTGGGGATCGACGCGGAGACTCACGAACGCCCCCGCTCCACCATCGCCGACCCGAACCCCTCGACATATTGCGGCGCGTCGTCGGTGATGCAGACCCACGGCGCCTTCGACCCGACGAAGATATGCGCGGCATAGCCCCTAAATCCCGGATCGTCGTCGAGCAGGCCCGCGGGCACGAAATAGATTTTCCCGACGGCGTCGGTATGCGGCGTCGGGCATCCGCATGTCCGGCAGAAGCTGGACGTCCAGCCATCGCTTTCCGGCACCACGAAGCGGGCGATATTCGCCTCGCCGCTCAGCCAGCGAAAGCTGCGCACCGACGTATAGAAGACGGCATTGCCGTCGGTCCCCGACACTTTCCGGCATTTCGAGCAATGGCATTGTCCGGCCGGGCCGATCTTGCCCTCGATGGCGAACGACACCGCCCCGCAAAGGCACGATCCCCTGATTGGCTTCGACATTCGACCTCTCCCTGCCTGCCGTTGGCGCCTTTACGGTCGGCCGACTTTCAGCGCGACCTCAACCCGGTCGCCGACCCCGATCCGTTCGGCCTTCTGAACCGCGACCTTGACCGGCAACAGATAGCCGCCGCCCTTTGGAAAGAGCGATGTCGCGAAGCGCGTTTTGCCGATCTCTGCGACCACCGGCACGACGCCCCACCCATAGCTCAGCGACAGCCCCGCATAGCGGATCGCGCCGATATGCGCGTCGGGAACCGCGACGAACAGAAAGGGCGCCGGTCCTCGCCATTCGAAAATCGCCCCATCGAACAGGATCGCTTCGTCGCCGTCCATCGCTCAGTTCCGCGGCGCCTGCCGCCGATAGCTCAGCGCCTCGGCGATATGGATGCGGCCGACCGTCTCTGCCCCCGCAAGGTCGGCGATGGTGCGCGCGACGCGCAGCATCCGCGTATAGCCGCGCGCCGACAGCCGCATTGCCGCGGCCGCCTGCGCCAGCAATTGCCGCCCCGCCTCGTCGGGGGTCGCGACCGCCTCCATCAGCTCGCCGTCGATCTCGGCATTGGTGCGCGCCTTGTGCCCGGCATAGCGTTCGGTCTGGACCCTGCGCGCCGCCGCGACGCGCGCCGCGACCTCGGCGCTGCCCTCGGCGGGCGGCGGCAGGACGAGGTCGGTGGCACTCACCGCCTCCACCTCGACATGCAGGTCGATGCGGTCGAGCAAAGGCCCCGACAATTTCGCCTGGTAATCGGCGGCGCAGCGCGGCGCGCGGCTGCACGCGAGCGCCGGATCGCCGAGATGGCCGCAGCGGCACGGGTTCATCGCCGCGACGAGCTGAAAACGCGCTGGAAAGGTGACATGCGCATTGGCGCGCGCGACGCTGACCTCGCCGGTCTCCAGCGGCTGGCGCAGGCTGTCGAGCACCCCGCGCTGAAATTCGGGAAGCTCGTCGAGGAACAAGACGCCGAGATGCGCGAGGCTGACCTCACCGGGCCGCACGCGCAGCCCGCCGCCGACGAGTGCGGGCATCGACGCCGAATGATGGGGCGCCCGGAACGGCCGCGCGCGGACGAGCCGTCCGCCCTCGAGCCCGCCCGCCACCGACGCGATCATCGACACCTCCAGCGCTTCGGCCGGCGTCAGATCGGGCAATATGCCCGGCATGCACGCCGCCATCAGCGACTTGCCCGACCCCGGCGGCCCCGACATCAGCAGATTATGCGCGCCCGCCGCGGCGATTTCGAGTGCGCGCTTCGCGGTCTCCTGCCCCTTCACCTGCGCGAGGTCGGCGGCGCGCATCGGCGCTTCGACCGCGCCCGGCTGCGGCGGCGGCAGGATCGCCTGCCCCTTGAAATGGCCGAGCAACGCCAGCAGGTCGGGCGCGCCGATCACTTCGACATGCCCCGCCCACGCCGCTTCGGAGCCCTGCGCCGCCGGGCAGATCAGCCCGCGCTGGACGCTCCCCGCGTGGATCGCGGCGAGCAGCACGCCCGGCGACGGCGCGACGCGCCCGTCGAGGCCGAGCTCGCCGACGACGACATAGGAAGCGAGCGTTTCGGCATCGATCACCCCCATAGCGCCGAGCAGCGCGAGCGCGATCGGCAGATCGTAGTGCGAGCCTTCCTTGGGCAGGTCGGCGGGCGACAGGTTGACCGTGATCACCTTGGGCGGCAGCGCGAGCCCGATCGCCGCGATCGCCGCACGCACCCGCTCGCGGCTTTCGCCGACCGCCTTGTCGGGCAGGCCGACGACGACGAAGCGCGGCAGGCCGGGCGTGATCTGGCACTGCACCTCGACCCCGCGCGCTTCGATGCCGAGATAGGCGGCGGTTGCAACGATCGCGACCAAGATTTTCCCTGTGCCCCCTTTGTTCCCATCCCTTCATAGGATGGAAGGCGGGAAGGTCGAGTCCCTTTTGCGGCCGTTGTGGCGGGAAAAGTTCCGGGGGCGGAAATAGGTTCACGCGGAGGCGCGGAGGCGCGGAGAAAAGAAGGAGGAAGGGGGAAAGAGATTGGCGGCTTTGCCGCCCTATTCTTCTCTTCTCTGCGATCTTTGCGCCTCTGCGCGAATCCTCTTCTCTTTTCTTCTCCGCGCCTCCGCGCCTCCGCGTGAACAAAATCTCTGCGACCTCTGCGCCTCTGCGCGCATTTTCCGGCGCTTGAAGACGGATCAGGCGCTGGTTCATCGAACCGCTCCCAACCTTCCATTGACACCATACCAACCAGTCGGTATGTAGATTCGCATGACCACGACTCACTCCTCCTCCGGCCCTCCCGCCCGCACCCCGCGTGGCAGCGCGCGCGCGCGGCTGATCGCCGCGGCACATCAGGAGGTGCGGCGGCAGGGCTATGCCGCGACCACGGTCGATCAGATCTGCACAGCCGCCGGGGTCACCAAGGGCGCCTTCTTCCACCATTTCGAATCGAAGGAAGCGCTCGCGGTCGCCGCCGCCGAGGCGTGGACCGAGCGGGCGCGACCGATGTTCGACATGCTGCCGCACACCAGGCTCGAGGACCCGCTCGACCGCCTGCTCGGCCATATCGATTTCCGCTTTTCGCTGCTTCACGGTCCGGTCGACGGCTTCACCTGCTTCATCGGCACGATGGTGCAGGACGCCTATGCGACGAGCGAGCCGATCCGCCTCGCCTGCGAGGCGAGCATCGCCGCCTATTGCGAGGCGCTGGCCCCCGACATCGAGGCGGCGATGGACGCTTATGGCGCGCCCGACGGCATGACCGCGCTCGACCTCGCGCGCCATATCCAGTCGGTGCTGCAGGGCGGCTTCGTCCTGGCGAAAACGACGAACGATTCGGCGATTGCCAGGGAAAGCGTCGCCCATCTGACACGTTATGTCCGCATGATCTTCGGGCGGACCTGACCAGGCCGAAACTATCAGGAAACGAGAGGAGTTCCCCCATGTCCGATGCCCCGCAAATGATCTTCGTGAACCTGCCCGTCACCGACCTCGAAAAGTCGAAAGCCTTTTACGAAGCGGTCGGCGCGGCCAACAACCCCGCCTTCACCGACGACACCGCCGCCTGCATGGTGGTCGCCGAAGGGTCGATCCACGTCATGCTGCTGACGCACGCCAAATGGGCGACCTTCACCTCGAAGACGATCCCCGACGCGCATACGGCCGCGCAGGTGCTGCTCTGCGTCTCGGCCGACAGCCGCGACGCGGTCGACGGACAGGTCGGCAAGGCGGTCGCGGCGGGCGGCAAGGCCGATCCGACCCCGACGCAGGACTATGGCTTCATGTACGGCCGCAGCTTCGAGGACCCCGACGGCCATATCTGGGAAGTGATGTGGATGGACCCGGCGGCGATCCCGGCCGGCGAGCCCGCCGAAGCGGCCGCCTGACGGTCCCGCCGGGGAAGAGGAGGAAGCGCCGTGCCAGAAATCACCGCCTACCGATCGGTTCCGGACTTCGCTTTCGGCCGCATCAAGGACATCCGCGTCCGCTGGGCGCTCGACGAAATCGGCCGGCCCTATCGCACGCGGCTGATCGGCGGCATTTTCGAGGACAAGGCGCCCGCCTATCTGGCCGACCAGCCGTTCGGACAGGTTCCGGTCTATAAGGAGGACGGCCTGATCCTGTTCGAAACGGGGTCGATCCTGATCCATATCGGCGAAGCCGACGCGCGCCTGCTGCCGCGCGACGCAAAAGGGCGCGGGCGCGCGATCAGTTGGATGATCGCAGCGCTCAACAGCGTCGAACCGATGATCCAGACCCTCGTCGTGCTGACCGTCAAGGGACAGGGCACCGACTGGCTTGCCGGCGCCACGGCCGCGGCGAAACCCTTTGCCGAGCAGCGGCTGGCCCGCTTGTCGCAGGCGCTCGGGGACCGCGACTGGCTGGAGGCCGATTTTTCGATCGGCGACATCGTGATGATCGACGTGCTGCGCAACGCCGACCCGCAATTGCTCGCTCCGCACCCCAATCTGACCGCCTATGTCGCGCGCGGCACGTCGCGCCCGGCCTTTCAAAGCGCGATGGCGGCGCATCTCGCCGACTGCGCGGTCGGCGAACCGCTGCCTGCCTGACCCCCAAACTCAAGCGAGGAAATAGAGCCATGCCCGTGAACCCCGACAGCCGCCTCGAAATCACCGCTTTCGACTGGGTGCCCGATTTCGCGCGCGGCTTCGTCCGCGATCTCCGCCCGCGCTGGGCGTGCGAGGAGATCGGGCTCGACTATGCCGAGCATCTGATCAGCGCGATCAACCGGCCCGCCGACCATTTCCTGTTCCAGCCATGGGGTCAGGTGCCGGTGCTCGACGACGGCGGCGTCCGCCTGTTCGAAAGCGGCGCGATCCTGCTCCACCTCGCGGAGAAGGACGCGCGGCTGCTGCCCCGCGACCCGCAGCAACGCGCCAACACGCTCGCCTGGCTGTTCGCGGCCTATAACAGCGTCGAGCCGATGTTGTTCGAACTCGGCAATGTCGACCTGTTCGCGAAAGACGAGGAATGGGCGAAGCTCCGCCGTCCGAGCCTGATCGAGTTCATCCAGGGCCGGCTCGGCCGCCTGAACGACGCCATCGGCGACAAGTCCTATCTGGCGGGCGACTTCACCGTCGCCGACATCGCGATGGCGACCGTGCTGCGCGAAGCCGTCGAGGCAGGCCTGGTCGCCGAGCAGCCGCGGCTGCAGGCCTATTTGGACCGCTGCCTCGCCCGCCCCGCCTTCCAGCGCGCGCTCGCCGCGCAGCTTGCCGCCTTCAGCGAAGAAGCGGGACCGCCCGCCGCCTGATCCCGAACTCCAGCCCCCGAGGAGAGACAAGATGACCTATGTAGAAGGATTTGTGCTCGCGGTGCCGACCGCCAACAAGGAAGCCTATCGCAAGCACGCCGCGGGCGCCGCGCCGCTGTTCAAGGAGTATGGCGCGGCCCGGATGGTCGAGACCTGGGGCGACGACGTCCCCGACGGCAAGGTCAATGACTTCAAGAGCGCGGTGCAGGCGAAGCCCGACGAAACCGTCGTCTTCAGCTGGTTCGAATATCCCGACAAGGCGACCCGCGACGCCGCGAACGAAAAGATGATGAGCGACCCGCGCATGGAGGCGATGGGCGCGAACATGCCCTTCGACGGAATGCGGATGATCTTCGCGGGTTTCGATTCGATGGTCGACGACCGCACCGACGGCAAGATGGGCTATGTCGATGGCTATCTCGTCCCCGTTCCCGACGGCAACAAGGACGCCTATCGCGCCATGGCCGCCAAGGCGTCCGAAGTCTTCCGCGACCATGGTGCGACGCGCGTCGTCGAGGCGTGGGGCGACGACGTGCCCGACGGCAAGGTCACTGATTACAACCGCGCCGCGCACCGGCAGGATGGCGAGACCGTCGTCTTCAGCTGGGTCGAATGGCCCGACAAGGACACGCGCATGGCCGGCTGGGACAAGGTGATGAAGGACGAGCGGATGCAGCATGATCCGAACGACCAGACCTTCGACGGCAAGCGCATGATCTACGGCGGCTTCGCGCCGATCGTCGAGGCGTGACGCGGTTTCGCCCTCCCCTTCAGGGGAGGGCAGCGAGACTTGGGAGCTTTGCTCCCTAGTCGCAGCGGGTGGGGGCCGTCGGCCTCGCGCAAGGCTCGGGGCCCCACCCCAACCCCTCCCCTGAAGGGGAGGGGCTCAGGAGAGTGTCATGGACCATATCGCCTATCCCAATGAAAGCGCCGCCTATCGCGCCGCGCGCAATGCGCTGCTCGATGAGGAGATCGCGCTGCGCCGCCGGATCGAGGCGGTCGCCGCAAAGCGCCGCGCCCTGCCGCCCGGCGGCGAGATCGCCGAGGATTATGTCTTCGAGCGCATCGGCGCGCACCAGCGGCCCGAGACGGTGAAGCTGTCCGAACTGTTCGGCGAAAAGCCGAGCATCATCCTCTACAGCTTCATGTTCGGCCCCGACCGCGATGTCCCCTGCCCCGGCTGCACGCATATGCTCGATTCGGTCGACGGCGGCGCGCGCTATATCGACGACCGCGCGCCGCTCTATATCGTCGCCAAGTCGCCGATCGCGCGGCTCGTCGAATGGGCGCGGCTACGCGGCTGGCACCATCTGACGTTCCTGTCGGACGTCACCACCCGCTATTCGGCCGATTATTTCGGCGACACGCGCAAATTCCCGCCCGCGATGCGCGCCGAGCGCAACCTAAAGAACGGCGAGGAGTGGGACGAGACGATCTTCAACGTCTTCCGCAAGGAGGGCGGCACCGTCCGCCACCACTGGGGCAGCGAAATGGCGTTCGCGCCGTCGGACCCCGGCCAGCATCACCGCGCCGGCGACCTCGTCGATTCGCTGTGGGGCCTGCTCGACATGACCCCCGAGGGTCGCGGGGACTATTTCCCGACCGTGGAAGGAACCAAGCGATGACCGACGCCGCCAACTTCATCTGGTACGAACTGATGACCCCCGACCCGGCGGGCGCCGCGCGCTTCTATGGCGCCGTCGTCGGCTGGACGATCGCCGCGACACGCGACCCCGCCGCGGGCGACGTCGACTATCGCATGATCGGCCGCAGCGACGGCGGCAATGCCGGCGGCATCCTCGCGCTGAATGCCGACATGCTCGCGGGCGGCGCGCGGCCGGCGTGGCTCGGCTATATCCACACCCCCGACGTCGATGCCGCGATCGCCGCGATCACCGCCGACGGCGGCGCGGTGCATATGCCCGCGACCGACCTGCCCGTCGGGCGCATCGCCATGGTCTCGGACCCGCAGGGCGCGGCCTTCTATATCATGGACCCGGTTCCGCCTCCGGGCATGGAGGGGATGGAGAGCGACGTCTTCTCGGTCGACCAGCCGCAGCGCATCCGCTGGAACGAGTTGTCGACGAGCGACCCCGACGCCGCCATCGCCTTCTACACCCGGCATTTCGGCTGGGGGCAGGAAGGCGCGATGGATATGGGCGAGATGGGCGCCTATCGCTTCCTCCAGCGCGGCGACGTGGGTATCGGCGCGGTGATGCCGCTGATGCCCGGCATGCCCGCGCCGATGTGGAGCTTCTATATCGGCGTCGACGACATCGGCCGCGCGCACGCCGCGGTGACCGCGAACGGCGGCACCATCACCAGCGAGCCGATGGAGATTCCCGGCGGCGAGTTCGCGATGAACGGCGTCGATCCGCAGGGCGCCGCCTTTGGACTCGTCGGCCCGCGCCAATAGGCGAATGGGCGATCGGGGGCAGGAAAGGAAAGCGACATGACCGATAACCGCAAACTGGTTCCCGCCGAAGAACTGGTACGGAACAGCAAACGCCGGCCGCGGCCGAACGAGAGCGCCGACTATCGCGCCGCGCGCGACGCGCTGCTGGTCGAGGAGATCAAGCTGCGCCGCCATCTCGCCGACGTCGCGGCGCAGCGGCGCGCGCTCCCCCCCGGCGGCGAGGTGACGCGGGACTATCGCTTCATCGGCGCGGCGGGCGAGGTCGGCTTCGCCGATCTGTTCGGCGATCATGACACTTTGTTCGTCTATGGCATGATGTACGGCCCCGAACGCAAGCAGGCGTGCCCGATGTGCACCGCGACGGTCGCGAATTGGGACCCGGAGGTTCCGCATCTCGAACGGCGCCTCGGCTTCGCGATCGTCGCGCGCTCGCCCTATCCCCGTATCGCCGCCTTCGCGCGCGAACAGGGTTGGGATCACCTCAAGCTCTATTCGGACCCGACCGGCGATTTCTGGCAGGATTATATCGGCGAGACGCCCGACGAGGACACGGCAGGCTATAGCGTCTTCACGCGCCGGGACGGAAAGATCCGCCATTTCTGGAGCGTCGAGGGCGGACCGGAAATCGCCGATCCGGGACAGGACCCGCACGGCGCCCCCGATCCCAATTCGCTGTGGAACCTGCTCGACCTGACCCCCGAGGGGCGCGGCACCGACTGGTATCCCAGCCTGCGCTACGACGACTGAGCTATAAAGGAAGAGGAGAAGCATCATGGAAAACCAGGGACCGACAACCGGCCTGACCCCGCATCTGGCGATTCCCGACAAGCGCGGCGCCGAGGCCATCGACTTTTATGGAAAGGCGTTCGGCGCGACCGAACAGGCGCGTATGCTCGCCGACGACGGCGTGCGGTTGATGCACGCGCATCTGACGGTCAACGGCGCGTCGCTGATGATGCACGACGATTTTCCCGAATATACCGGCGGCGCGATGGCACCGCCGTCGGGCGTCACGCTGCATCTGCAGGTCGATGATACCGACGCCTGGTACGACCGCGCGATCGCGGCGGGGGCGACCCCGCGCATGCCGCCCGAGGATATGTTCTGGGGAGACCGCTACGCGCAAGTGATCGATCCGTTCGGCCATGCCTGGTCGATCGGAACCCCCGTGAAAGGAGAGAAATGATGTCCAACAAAGCAACTTTGTGCCTCTGGTATGACAAGGACGCCGAGGAAGCGGCGACTTTCTATGCCGCGACCTTCCCTGACAGCAAGGTCGGCGCCGTTCATCGCGCGCCCGGCGATAATCCGAGCGGTAAGGAAGGCGACGTGCTGACCGTCGATTTCACCGTGCTCGGCTTCCCGTGCATCGGGCTCAACGGCGGCCCCGCCTTCAAACAGAGCGAAGCCTTCTCGTTTCAGGTCCACACCGAAACGCAGGAGGAAACCGATCGCCTGTGGAACGCGATCGTCGGCAACGGCGGCGCCGAAAGCATGTGCGGCTGGTGCAAGGACAAATGGGGCGTGAGCTGGCAGATCACCCCGCGCGTCCTGACCGACGTGATGGCAAGCGGCGACAAGGCGGCCGCCAAGCGCGCCTTCGAGGCGATGATGTCGATGAAGAAGATCGACATCGCCAGGATCGAGGCCGCGATCGGGGGCGAAGCCGTTGGCGCGGCGTAGCCCTGCCCTCTTCGCCTGGCTGCTCTGCGGCACGCTCGACATCTGCTACGCGGCGGTGTGGAGCGTGCTTGCGGGGAGCGATCCCGGCACGATGCTGCGCGGCGTCGCCAAGGGACCGTTCGGCGACGGCGCCGCCAACTGGGGCCTCGGCGGCGCGCTCGCGGGGCTTGGCACCCACTTTGCGATCATGGGCGCGATGGTCGCCTTCTGGTTCGCCGCCGTCCGCCGCGCCCCGGCGCTGCGCGAACCATGGTGGCTCACCGGCACCCTCTATGGCTTCGCCCTCTATCTGGTGATGAACGCGCTCGTCCTGCCGCTCCGCTTCGGCGCGCCCTTCCCGCCCGCCGACCTCGTCAAGGGCGCGGTCGCGCTCTTTCCCCATATCTTCTTCGTCGGCCTGCCGCTGGCATGGTTGACGCGAAAGGCCGCCTGATGCCGATCCTCTATGGCCACCCCTTTTCGAGCTACACCTGGAAGGCGCTGATCGCGCTCTACGAAAAGGACGTCGCCTTCGACTATCGCATTCTCGAGGCCGAATGGCCGCAGCATGGCGAGGAGCTGAAATCGCACTGGCCGATCGGCAAATTCCCGCTGCTCGTCGGCGACGATGGGCGCGCCTGGTTCGAGGCGTCGATCATCATCGAATATCTCGACCATCTGGCGCCCCAGCCGCGGCTGATCCCGCAGGATTTCGAGGCGGCGCTGCAGGTCCGCCTGCTCGACCGCGTCTTCGACAATCATGTCATGACCCCGATGCAGGAAGTGGTGAACGACGCGCTGCGCGGCCCCGAACATCACCTGCCGATGATCGTCGAGCAGGCGAAGGCGCGACTCGAGACCATCTATGGCTGGCTCGACAGCGAGCTGGCGGCGGGCGGCTGGGCGGCGCCGGGCGGGTTCAGCCTCGCCGATTGCGCCGCAGCGCCGTCGCTCTTCTACGCCGACTGGGTCCATCCAATCGCCGGGACCCACGCCAACCTGCGCGCCTATCGCGCCCGCCTGCTCGCGCATCCATCGGTCGCGCGCTGCGTCGAGGACGCCCGCCCCTATCGCCCCTATTTCCCGCTCGGCGCCCCCGATCGCGACTGACGTCAGGAGAAGAAACCATGAGCGACCCCCGCGAACTCTCGGTATCGACCTTCATCGCCGCCTCGCCGGACAAGGTGTGGCAGGTCATGACCGACCGCATGGCCGAATGGTGGTGCCCGAAACCCTGGACCGTCACCCTCGACGCGATCGACCTGCGCACCGGCGGCCGCTGCGCGATGACGATGCACGGGCCGGAGGGCGAGACGATGCCCAGTGACGGAATGTTCCTGGAGGTCGTGCCGGGCAAGCGCTTCGTCACCACCGACGCGGTCGTCCGCGACGCGAGCGGCCGCCTCGCTCCCGCGGGGCCCTTCATGATCGGCGGCTGGGAGATCGAAGCCGAAGCGGGCGGCACCCGCTTCACCGGCTGGGCGCGCCACTGGACCGACGAGGCGGTGAAAAGCCACGAGGAGATGGGCTTCACCCCCGGCTGGGGCGCGGTCGCCGAGCAGTTGAAGGCCTTGTGCGAGGTAGAATAGCTGGCGTTCAAATTCCGTTCGTGTCGAGCGAAGTCGAGACACCGGGCGATATGGCGCTACCCCGATGGGCATCTCGACTTCGCTCGATGCGAACGGGATCGGGGGGAAGATCAACCCGTCCCATATCGCGGTTAACGCCGCACTGACGCTGCCGCTTCGTCCTTTGGAAACCGCGCGCGCGCGAAGGCGGGTCCATGGTTTCACCAGCCGCCGTCGTCCGCACCCTCATCATTGCCGCCTTCGCGGCGCTGCTGGCGTTCGCCCCGGCCAGCGCCCAGCAGGTCGTGACCGTCACCACGACGGTGACGTGGACTTATGATACGGGCGCCGACGCGGACGATGCGGGCGTCATCGACGAAAGCGCCGCCCTCCTCGCCGATGAAGAGCTTGCCGGCGGGGGACTTGCCGAAGATGCCGACCTCGGCGCGACGCGCCGCTATGCGCCCTCGGCGACGCTCGCGACGCTCGGCCAGGCCAAGGCGCGCTTCGGCCCCTTCGCGGTTGTCGACGGCGCCACGATCCGCATGGCGGGCGACGTCACTTCGGCGACGCCGCGCCAGTTCGCGGCGATGCTCGCGGCCTTTCCCGGCCTCAAGCGGCTCGAGATGATCGACTGCCCCGGCAGCCTAGACGAGGAGGCCAATCTGATCCTCGCCCGCGCGATCCGCCGCGCCGGGCTCGAAACCATCGTTCCGAGCGGCGGCTCGGTGCGGTCGGGCGCGGTCGAGCTGTGGCTCGCGGGCGCCGTTCGCCGCGCCGCGCCCGACGCCGAATTCGGCGTCCATAGCTGGGCCGACGAATATGGCCGCGAAGCGAACGATTATCCCGCCGACGATCCGGTCCACGCCGAATATCTGGCCTATTACCGCGAAATGGGCATGGACGAGGCGAAGGCCCGCGCCTTCTATGCGCTCACCAACGCGACGCCGTTCGACGATGTCCGCTATCTGACCCGCGCCGACATGGCCCGCTTCGTGACGCTGAACTGATTTACGACCGTCACCCCCGCGAAGGCGACGTGTTTTAGGGTTGCAACTCACCTAGTCCTTTCCCACATCGCCTGCCATGACAGGGCGCAGCCTCTACCAGCGATTGCGATCGAACGCGCAGGTCCGCACCACGCTGTTCTGCGTCGGCGTGCTGCTGATCATAGCCGGGGTAATCATCGC
Organism: Sphingopyxis sp.; assembly: GCF_025869345.1. Classification (GTDB taxonomy): domain Bacteria; phylum Pseudomonadota; class Alphaproteobacteria; order Sphingomonadales; family Sphingomonadaceae; genus Sphingopyxis. The sequence continues at coordinate 16,801 of NZ_JAOZVW010000072.1, read as the reverse complement.
CCCGCTGCCCGGCCCCGGCTTCGTCATCCTGTCCCCGCTCGGGCTGATGCTGGCCTTGCAGAACAGCGCCTGGGCGAAACGCCGCTACGTCCGCTTCAAGCGGCGTCATCCGCGCTATGGCGAGTGGACCGACCGGGTGATGCGCCGCGTCAGCGCCGCGCGCCGCCGCGCCCGCGACCGGATCGGGGATATCCTCGATGACGATTGACTTTGTCCCGAATCCCGCTTATCCGCGCCCCCGACAGTGGCCGCCCACGCTTGGCGGCCCTTTTCTGTTGCAGCATTTGACGAGATCTAGGGAAAACCGCGATGAAGCGCACCTATCAACCGAGCCGCCTTGTGCGCAAGCGCCGTCACGGCTTCCGCGCCCGCAAGGCGACCGTCGGCGGCCGCAAGGTTCTGGCCAACCGCCGCGCGCAGGGCCGCAAGAAGCTGTCGGCCTAAGCGCCGGCGCTTCGCCGCCGAGCCTGGAAGGATCTGGGCTGGTGCGAACGCTTTCCAGACGCAGCGAATTTCTGGCCGCGAACCGCGGCCTTCGCTTTCCCATGCCCGGCTTCGTCCTCCTCGTCCGCCCGCGCGGCGACGATGACGCTGTGCCGGGCATCGGCTTTACCGTCAGCAAGAAGGTCGGCAATGCGGTCACCCGCAACCGGATGAAGCGGCGCTTCCGCGAACTGGCGCGCGCCGCGCTGCCCGAATCGGGTATCGCCGGCGCCGACCATGTGCTGATCGGCCGCCCGGGCGGCAACGCCATCGCCTTTGCCGAACTGGCCGGGCATCTCGAATCGGCGCTGAAGCGCGCGGCGAAGAAGCTCGCGAAATGACCGGCTGTCCTACAATGCTTCGCTGGCATAAGATTTCGGCATGAGCCTATTCCTGCCTGTATCGAACATGCGAATTGCGAGTGAAGTTGCCCAGTTTTGCGGGGCTTTTCTCTTACCTTCCCATCGTCACCCCGGACTTGATCCGGGGTCCCGCTTATCACCGTTGCCGAGCGGGACCCCGGATCAAGTCCGGGGTGACGACGGATGGAGAGTCCCCGCAAAAACCCGAATCGCGAATGAAGTTCGGCAGTTTTCAGGGCTTCTTCCATGATCGCCCGCCTGCTCATCCTGATCGCGCGCGGCTGGCAGCTCGGCCCGTCGCGCATCCTGCCGCCGACGTGCCGCTATGCGCCGTCGTGCAGCGAATATGCGATCATCGCGCTGAAACGCCATGGTGCGATCAAGGGTGGCTGGCTGGCGACAAAGCGGCTATTGCGCTGCCACCCTTGGGGGGGCCATGGTTACGACCCGGTGCCGTAAGGCGCCCTTTCCCGACATTTTGAGACGAAGAGAGACCAAGCAGCGTGGATGACAAGCGTAACTGGATCACGGCAATCCTGCTGTCGGCGGCCATCCTGCTCGGCTGGAACTTCGTCGCGCAGAAATTCCTGCCCACCCCGCCGAAGCCCGATGTGACGAAAACCGTCGTGGGCGCGAACGGGGCGGCGAACCCGGCCGCACCCGCGCAGCCCGGCACCCCGGCGGCCCCGCACGCCGCCGCCCCGGCCGCCCCGACGGTCGTGCCGCTCGAAACCGCGCTCACCGCGGGCAATCGCGTCGCGATCGAAACCCCGGCGCTGTCGGGCTCGATCAACCTTGTCGGCGCGCGCATCGACGACATCACGCTCACCAAATATCGCCAGACGATCAAGAAGGATTCGCCCCCCGTCCGGCTCTTCGCCCCCGGCAACACCAAGGCCGCTTATTATGCGAGCGTCGGCTGGGCCGCGCAGCAAGGCGTCGAGGTTCCGGGCCCGGCGACCGTGTGGGCCGCGAGCGGCGCGAAGCTGACCCCGGCGACCCCGGTGACGCTGAGCTGGGCGAACGGCACCGGCCAGAGCTTTCGCATCGATTACAGCATCGACGCCGATTATCTGATCACCGCGAAGCAGACGATCGCCAACACCGGCGCCGCGCCGGTCAACGCCAGCAGCTTCGCGCTGATCGACCGCCTCGGCAAGCCGACCGACCCGCACGAGCAGAGCAGCTGGACGAATCACATCGGGCCGACCGGCTACCTCGACGGCAAGTCGGTGTTCGACGTCGATTACAAGCATCTCGATAAGGGCGAAGCGTTCAAATATGGCGCGGCGGGCTGGCTCGGCTTCACCGACAAATATTGGCTCGCCGCGGTCATCCCGGCGAAGGACGAGCGCGTCACCGCGTCGATCACCGCGCCTGCGGCGGACACGTATCAGACGCTCTTCGCGCGTCCCTTCGCGGCGGTCGCGCCCGGCAAGCAGGTCACGACGACCAGCCGCATCTTCGCCGGCGCCAAGGAAGTCAGCACCCTGTCGGCCTATCAGGACGCGGGCATCCCGCGCCTGTCGAACGCGATCGACTGGGGCTGGTTCGAATTCTTCGAAAAGCCGATCTTCAGGCTGCTCGACTGGCTGTTCCAGCAGGTCGGCAATTTCGGCGTTGCGATCATGGTGCTGACGGTGATCATCCGCGCGCTGATGTTCCCGGTCGCACAGCGCCAGTTCCATTCGATGGCGCAGATGCGCCTCGTCCAGCCGAAGATGAAGGCGCTGCAGGAGCGCTACAAGGACGACAAGCCGCGCCAGCAGCAGGAATTGATGAAGCTCTACAAGGACGAGAAGATCAATCCGCTTGCGGGCTGCCTGCCGATTGTCCTCCAGATTCCGATCTTCTATGCGCTCTACAAGGTGCTGATGCTGACGATCGAAATGCGCCACCAGCCCTTCGTGCTGTGGATCAAGGATCTGTCGGCGCCCGACCCGGCGCATTTCCTCAACCTGTTCGGCCTCTTGAACTTCACGCCGCCGTCGCTGCTCGCCCTCGGGCCGCTCGCGCTGCTCCTCGGCGTCACCATGTTCCTGCAGTTCCGCCTCAACCCGCAGGCGACCGACCCGGTGCAGCAGCAGGTGTTCAAGATCATGCCGTGGCTGTTCATGTTCATCATGGCGCCCTTCGCGGCGGGCCTGCTGCTCTACTGGATCACCAACAACTGCCTGTCGATCGCGCAGCAGCAGTTCATGTATCGCAAGTTCCCGCAGCTTCGCGCGGCGCCGGTAAAATAATCGGCGTGTGTCCCCGCGAAGGCGGGGACCCATCTCCGGCAGGCGCGGAATGAAACAACAGGAGATGGACCCCCGCCTTCGCGGGGGAACACGGCCATGAGTGAAAACGACGTAGACCCCACGCTCCCCGAACGCGCGCGCAAGCTGTTCGCGGGCCCGATCGCCTTCCTGAAATCGGCCCCCGCGCTCCAGCACCTGCCCGCGCCTTCGGTGCCCGAAATCGCCTTCGCGGGCCGCTCGAACGTCGGCAAATCGTCGCTGCTCAACGCGCTGACCAACCGGAACGGCCTCGCGCGCACCTCGGTCACGCCGGGGCGGACGCAGGAACTCAACTATTTCGACGTCGGCGCGCCGCTGGTGTTCCGGCTCGTCGATATGCCCGGCTATGGCTTCGCCAAGGCGCCCAAGGATGTCGTCAAAAAATGGCGCTTCCTGGTCAACGACTATCTGCGCGGGCGGCAGGTGCTGAAGCGCACGCTGGTGCTGATCGACAGCCGCCACGGCATCAAGGACGTCGACCGCGAGGTGCTCGACATGCTCGACACCGCGGCGGTCAGCTATCGCCTCGTGCTCACCAAGGCCGACAAGATCAAGGCGAGCGACCTTGCCGCCGTCCAGGCCGCGACCGAGGCCGAAGCGCGCAAACACCCCGCCGCGCACCCCGAGGTGATCGCGACGAGCAGCGAAAAGGGCCTGGGAATCGCCGAGCTGCGTGCCGCGGTGCTGGAGGCGGTGGAGAGTTAGGACTGGTTTATCCTCTCCCCTTGCGGGAGAGGATAGTGCAGGTTGCGGACTTGTCCGCTACCGAAACTTGGTGAGGGGGAGCGGCCCGCGGGGCCGCGCGAGCCGAAGGCTCGCATCACCCCCTCCCAGCTTCGACTAGCCAGCAAGCTGGCAAGTCTACGCAACCCTCCCCCGTTCAGGGGGAGGGAGGAGAATTTGGATGAAACTGTTCATCGGCAACAAGGCCTATTCGAGCTGGAGCCTGCGCGGCTGGCTCGCGGCGCGGCACAGCGCCCTGCCCTTCGAGGAAGTCGCCGTCCCGCTCTATGACGAGGACTGGTCGAACCGGCGCGAGGGCGACGAGTTCGCGCCGTCGGGCGGCAAGGTGCCGATTCTGTGGGACGGCGCCGACACCGTCGTCTGGGACAGTCTGGCGATCATCGACTATCTCAACGAAAAAACCGGCGGCACCCGCGGCTATTGGCCCGAGGATATGGCGGCGCGGGCGATGGCGCGGTCGATGGCCGCCGAAATGCATTCGAGCTTTGCGGCACTCCGCCGCGATTGCAGCATGAACATCCGCCGCATCTATCCCGCCGCCGAGCTCGCGCCCGACGTACAGGCCGACGTCATCCGCATCATGCAGATCTGGGCCGAGGCGCGCGCGCGCTTCGGCGGCGAGGGCGATTATCTGTTCGGCGACTGGTCGGCCGCCGACATGATGTTCGCGCCCGTCGTCACCCGCTTCATCACCTACTCGATCGCGCTGCCGCGCTTCGCCATCCCCTATTGCCAGGCGGTGATCAGCCACCCGCACATGCAGGAATGGATCGGCGGCGCGCAGGCCGAGGATTGGGTGATCGAGGCGTTCGAGGGTCCGTCCGCCGACTGACACGGCGGCTATCGCGCCGATGAACCGATCGTTCAGGCCGGGATCGGTCAAGCGCTGCTATCATGCGCCCATGCACCGTCTCCTCTCCGTTCCGCTTGCCGTCGCCACCCTGTGCGCGACGGCGGCGATGGCCGCGCCCGAAGCGTATCGCTGGGAAATCGGCCCGATCATCCGCGGCAAGAATTATTCGCAAGGCATGCCCTTGCATCCCCGGCCGGCGCGCGGCGGCTGGCAGTTCGATTTCCCGGCGGGAAGCGCCGTCGCGGGGCATGTCCATTATGTCACCTTCCGGTCCGGCCCGATCGCGCCGGATGCGCGGATCAGCGTGCGCTACCGCATCGATGCGCCGCCCGGAACACGCTTCGTGCCGCAGGAAAGCCCGGGCCGCCCGGCCACCGTATCGCTCTATTTCCAGCGGCGCGGCGACAATTGGAGCGCGAAAGGCCGGTTCGAACACTATCGCTGGTACGCCCCCGCCGCGACGGTCCGCCCACTGGCGACGGGCGAGCAGGAGATCAGCGTGCGGCTCGACGATCCCAGCTGGATTTCGGTGCTGGGCAAGACATCGGGCGCGACTCCGGAGGCCATCGCCGCGGCGCTGGCCGACGTCGACCGCATCGGGCTGGTGTTCGGGTCGGCGGCGGCGCGCGGCCACGGCGTCTATGCGACCGCCCCCGCCCGCTTCACGCTGCTCGGCTTCGATATCCGCTAGGGTCGGGCGGATCGAACGCTAGGGAATCCGCGTCGTCGGATAGGGCGTGCCGTCCTTGTGGAAATAGCCGTCGGGCGTGAACAGCATGTCGATGTCCGAATAACCGCCGCCGGTGTCGTATTTCTTGCCGCCGCCCAGCGCCACGAACACGCAGTCGGCGTCCGATTCGTTGACCAGATGGTGGCCGTTGGTGCTGCCCTTGGGCCAGACCGCGATATCGCCGGGGCGCATCGGCCAGCGGCCGCCGTCCTCGATCAGCACCGCCTCGCCCGCGATCATCACCAGCATCTCGTCCTCGCCGTCGTGCCAGTGGCGCTGCGACGACCAGGCGCCGGGTTTCAGCACGACATGGCTCGCCGCGAAATCGCTGAGACCCGCAGGCGGCGCGAGGCGGCGATACCAGCGGCCCTGCACGGGCGCGTCGTGCGGCGCGGGATAGCCGGTGGCGTTGGTCTGCGGAATGGCGTCGAGATCGAGTTTGGGCATGGCAATCCTCCTCTCGCCCTCTTGCCGTTCGCATCGAGCGAAGTCGAGATGCCCGTCGATCTTGCGCCATGACGATTGGTGTCTCGACTTCGCTCGACACGAACGGATAAAGGGCGTTCATGACAAGCCCGATCGACCCCGTCGCCCTCGCTCAGGCGCTGATCGCCGCGCCGAGCATCTCGCCCGCCACCGGCGCCGTGTTCGACGTGCTGGAGGCAGCGCTGATCCCGCTCGGCTTCACGGTCGAGCGCTTCATCGACGGGATCGAACCCGACGGGCCGGTCGAGAATCTGCTCGCGGTGCGGACGGGCAAGGGGCCGGTGCATTTCGGCTTTGCCGGGCATCTCGACGTCGTGCCGCCGGGCGTCGGCTGGACGAGCGACGCCTTCGCGCCCGAGGTTCGCGGCGACCTCCTCTACGGCCGCGGCGCGGTCGACATGAAGGGCGCGATCGCCGCTTTCGTCGCGGCCGCCGCCGCGACGCCGGTCGAAGCCGGAACGATCAGCCTGATCATCACCGGCGACGAGGAAGGCCCCGCGATCTTCGGCACCCGCGCGCTCATGGAGCATATGGACGCGCGCGGGGTGAAGCCCGACATGATCCTCGTCGGCGAACCCACCTCGGTGAACCGGCTCGGCGACATGGTGAAGATCGGGCGGCGCGGATCGGTCAACATCTGGATCGACGTGCCGGGGACGCAGGGCCATGTCGCCTATCCGCACCTTGCCGACAATCCGATCCCCAAGCTGGTTGAGATATTGGCCGCGATCGACGCGGTCAGCCTCGACGCCGGGACCGACTGGTTCCAGCCGTCGAACATCGAATTCACCGATATCGAGGTCGGCAACGGCGCGACCAACGTCATCCCCGCCTCGGCGCGCGCGCGGCTGTCGATCCGCTTCAACGACCGGCACCGCGGCGCCGACCTCGTCGCGATGGTCGAGCGGTTGGCGCACGACGTCGAACCGCAAGCGAAAGTGCTCGGCAAGATTTCAGGCGAAGCCTTCCTCACCCCGCCAGGCGAGCTGTCGGAGCTGGTCGCCGAGGCGATCCATGCCGAGACCGACCTTCGCCCCGAACTGTCGACGACCGGCGGCACCTCCGACGCGCGCTTTCTTCACGCGCTCTGCCCGGTGGTCGAGTTCGGCCTGATCAATGCGACGATGCACAAGCTCGACGAGGCGGTCGCGGTCGACGATCTGCACAAGCTGACCGCCATCTATCGCGGGATATTGATGCGCGCGCTGCTCGATTGAATTTATCTCACGCAAAGGCGCAAAGCCTGTCCTGAGCGCCTTCGCGTGAGATTATTCCTCGCGCCCCCGGCGCAGGATGACATAGACCGCGCCGCCGCCGCCATGGCTGATATGCGCCGGGCGCAGCGCGACGATGCGGTCGGCATAGGGCGACACCGACAGCCAGTCGGGCAGCGAGGCGCGGATCGCGCCGCGCGGGCGGGGATCGCCATGCATCTGCGGCAGGCGGTCGGCGCCCGGCCGCAGCCGCCCCGCGACCACCAGTAGCACCCGCGCGCCGCGCAGCAGGGCGCGGCCGATCGCTTCGTCGAGCAGCGCTTGCGCCGACGCCAGCGTATGGCCGTGAAGGTCGATGCTCATCTCGGGGCGCACGAGTCCCTTGCGCAGCCGCCGGTCCCAATGGCCGTCGAGCGTGCTGCTCGCCCAGGTCCGGCGCGGGGGCGGCAGCGGTGACGAAGGACGCGATGCGGCGGCGGGGGCGGCCGCGCGCACGACCGTCTTGGGCGGCTTGATCGTCGGCGGCACCTTGGGTTCGAGCGGCGCCGGCCGCTTCGCCAGCGGCGCGACGGTTGCCGCCACCTTCTTCCACAGCGCGCTTTCCTCGGGGGCGAGCCGCCGCGCCATGTCAGGGGCGCGCCGTGAGCCGCGCGACGCTTGCGCGCGGCAGCAGCAGCAGCGCCGAACCGCGCGCCGCCATGCCGCCGGCGATGGCGCGCGCCGCCTCTCCCGCGCCCCAGAAGCTGTCGAAGCGGTTCGCGCCCTTGATCGCGCCGCCGGTGTCCTGCGCGATCCAGAGACCATTCGGTTCGGCGCGGTCGAGCGAGAGGAAGACCGGGGCGCCGAGCGGAACATATTTGGGGTCGGCGGCGACGCTCGCGCGGCCGGTGACGGGAACGCCGAGCGCGCCGAGCGGGCCGGCGCCGGTCAGTTCGCGGAAGAAGACCCAGCTCGGATTTTCGTTCATCACCGCCGCGCCGCGCACCGGATCGGCGCGCAGATAGTCGAGGATACCCTGCATCGACGCCTGACCCGGCTGAAGCTCGCCGCGGTCGAGCAGCAGCTTGCCGATGCCGACATAGTCGCGGCCGTTCTGCGAGTCGTAGCCGATGCGCATGACGCTGCCGTCGGGCAGGCGCAGCCGTCCCGATCCCTGCACCTGAAGGAAGAAGAATTCGGCCGCGTCGGCCGCCCAGGCGATTTCGAGCCCGCGCCCCGCGAGCGCGCCGCGCTCGATCGTCGCGCGGTCGTAATAGGGCACGAAATTGCGGCCGTCGACGCGGCCGCGGATCTTCTTGCCCTGCAGATCCTTCGAGAACAGCCCGAGGTCGACGTCGACCAGATCGGCGGGGCGGCGATAGATGGGGACGTCATAGCCCGGGCGCTTGTCGCGCGAGGCCGCGATCTCGGGCTCGTAATAGCCGGTGACGAACGCCGTGCCCGCGCCGACCTGCACCGTGCCGAAATAGCGGCTGAAGAAATTGCTCGCATCGCGATCGGCCCAGCCCGGCGCGGCGTTGCAGCTTTCGGCCCATTCGCCGCTCTGCGTGAGGCCGCTCGCATCGGTGCGGCGCAGCAGCGAAGGGCAGCTCAGCCGGAACGCCTTGAGCGCGGCGGTCGCCCGATCGGCCGCGATGCCGAGTTCGTTATATTCGGGACCGGCCAGGACCCCGGCCTCGATGGCGGTGGTCGCGGTGGCGGACGGTGCCGGCGCGGGCAGCGGCGGATTGGGGGTCGCGGGAACCGGCTTCGCCGCCGCGCTCGCGGGTGCCGAGGGGCGCGGCGTATAGGCGGGCGTGCCCGGCGATGGCGCAGGAGTCGGCGCGGGCCGGGTCGCGACCGGACGGCTTCCCGCCTCGGGAATTACCGAGGCACAGCCCGACAATAACGGCAGGATCAGCGCCAGCCCGAGGGCCGGGCGAACGCCTTTTCGCGCCGGATTTTCGGGGTTCACGCGAAGACGCGAAGACGCGAAGCAGTCGATAATCGACGCCCTGCTCGCCTGCCCGTTGCGCGCTGCGCTTATTATATCCACCTGCGGCGGCAAACCGCCTCCAACGACCGAGCGCGACCTCTTCGCGTCTTCGCGGCTTCGCGTGAACCAGAATCGCACGACACCAGCTCCCCGCGCCACCCGTGCCTCGCGCACGAAAATCAGGCGGCTTCGGCTTCGTCGAGCAGCCAGTTGGGATCGCTGCTGCCGATCTGGCGGCGGAAGGTCCACAAATCGTCGGCCTGCGCCGCGTCGCTCATCGACCCCGCGATCATCTTGCCCTCGGCATCGCGGGTCACCGCGCTGATGTCGGCCTGATAACGCACCGTGATCCGCGCTTCGCGGCGGCTGAGCTCGACCGCGGTGATCTTCGCCGAATCGATACCGATGAGGCGGTTGTCGAGCGTCTCGCCGCGCGCGGTGCGCGCCTCGATCGCTTCGACGAAGCCTTCATAGCTGTCGTCGTCGCACAGGTCGCGCAGCGTGTCGCGGTCGCCCGCCCAGAAAGCCTCCAATATCATGCGATACGCCGCCTCGGCGCCTTCCATGAAGCGGCCGGCGTCGAAATGGCGGTCGGCGGCGAGCAACTGGCGAAGCCCGGCCTCGGCCGCGGGTTCATAGACGAGCCCGGTGCCGCTCGCACCGGCGGCGGGAAGCCCCGCGGGCGCCTCGCCCTCGTCGAGGCGAACCGGCGCGGGCGAGGCTGCCGCGCGTTCATCGCGGCGCGGCAGGACGGGTTCCTGCTCATGCCCGGTCCGCTTGCCGAGCACCGAATAGAGCCGCATGCCCAGAAAGGCAGCGATCATGGCGAGCAAGACGATCGAAAAAGCAGTCACAGGCAAAATCCGATTATAACGGGAAAGTCTATCCGGCCATTACATAGGCGATCCATGGCCATGTTTCAAACCACCATGGCCCCGGCAGCGCGGCGGGTCAACGATTCGGGCCGCTACGGGCGACGCGCGCCGCCCATTGTGCTGGTCCGCCGCCGCTGCTAAGCGCCGCCGCAACCTTCCGTCTCCGGGCGGACCCTATCCTTTATTTCCAACGAAAGCGTTACGATCATGGCTGACGAGACCGGCACCGACATCAATCCCGCTCCGCAGGCGAATGGCGAAGACACCGCGCCCGCGATCGGCCTGATCTCGCAATATGTGAAGGATCTGTCGTTCGAGAATCCGAACGCTCCCGCCGCCTATCAGTGGCAATCGGCGCCGCAGATCGATGTCCAGTTCAACATCGGCGCCGACAATGTCGGCGAGAATATCTATGAAGTGTCGCTGAAGATCGACATCAGCTCGAAGGCCGACGAAGGCACGATGTTCGTCGTCGACCTGAAATATGCCGGGCTGTTCGGGGTCCGCAACGTCCCCGACGACCAGCTTCAGCCCTTCTTCCTCGCCGAAGCGCCGCGCATCCTCTTTCCCTTCGCGCGCCGTGTCGTCGCCGACGTCGTCCGCGACGGCGGCTTCCCGCCGCTGCTGCTCGAGCCGATCGATTTCCACGGTCTGTTCATGCAGCAGGCGCAGGCACAGGCCGACGCGGGCGAGATGACGCCGGTCGGTCAGGCCTGATCTGACTTGAAAACCTCGTCATTGCGAGCGAAGCGAAGCAATCCAGGGCGGTTTACGCCACTCTGGATTGCTTCGCTGCGCTCGCAATGACGATGGTCATTGAAGGCGGGGCCGCATGACCAGCCTCGTCAGGAGCGTCGGGACGATCGGCGGGCTGACGATGGTCAGCCGCCTGTTCGGCTTCGTGCGCGACATGCTGCTCGCCCGCGTGCTCGGCGCCGGGCTCGCGGCCGACGCCTTCCAGCTCGCCTTCACCCTGCCCAACACCTTCCGCCGCCTGTTCGCCGAGGGCGCCTTCTCGGTCGCTTTCGTGCCAATGTACAGCCGTGCGCTGCATGGCGAAGGGGGTGAGGAGGCCGCGGCGCGATTCGCCGACGACGTGCTCTCGGTCTTCCTCTGGGTCCTGCTCGCCTTTTCGGCGGTGATGATGATCGCGATGCCGGGGATCGTGTGGATTCTCGCGCGCGATTTCCAGAACGTGCCGGGCAAGTTCGACTTCGCGGTGTTCCTGAGCCGGATGACCTTTCCCTATCTCGCGCTGATCAGCCTCGTCGCGATGCTGTCGGGGCTGCTCAACGCGCGCTCGCGCTTCGCGCCGGGGGCGTTCGCGCCGGTGCTGCTCAACATCCTGCTGATCGGCGGCATCATCACCGGCTGGTGGCTGCGCGGGCCCGGCGGCGACGACCGGATCGTCGCCGAAGCACTCGCCGTTTCGGTCAGCCTCGCCGGCATCGCCCAGCTCGCCTATCTCTGGTGGTCGGTGCGCCGTGCAGGCCTGACCTTGCGCTTCCGTTTCCCCAAATTCACCCCGGAGGTGAAGCGGCTGGGGATGCTGATCCTGCCCGCGACCTTCGGCGCTGGCATCTATCAGGTCAGCCAGTTCGTCGACACCTTCTTCGCGACCTCGCTGCCGCAGGGATCGCTGACCCTGCTCAAGCTCGCCGACCGGCTGAACCAGCTTCCACTCGGCATCGTCGGCATCGCGCTCGGCACCGCGATCCTGCCGATGCTGTCGCGCCATATCCACAGCGGCGACGCCGCCGAGGCGCAGCGGCTGCAGGCGAATGCGTTCGAGATGGCGACGCTGCTGACGCTGCCCGCCGCCGCCGCGCTCGCAATCTGCGCCCCCGCCTTCGTCACCGCCTTCTTCGTCGGCGGCAAGTTCACCGGCGCCGACGGCGCGACGATGGCGCATATCGTCGTCGCGCTGGTCGCGGGCCTGCCCGCCTATGTCATCGTCAAGATATTGAACCCCGGCTTCTTTGCGCGCGAGGATACGCGCACCCCGGTGTGGACCGCGCTCGCGTCGCTGATCGTCAATATCGCGATCAACCTCTATGTCGTCGAACGCTTCGGGATCGTCGGGCTCGCGGGCGCGACCGCGGTTTCGGCGAGCCTCAATTGCCTGCTGCTCTATGGCATATTACACCGCCGCGGCTGGTTCCACTTCACCGCGAAGCTCGCGGGACGGATCGCGCGCCAGCTCGTCGCGGTTGCCGCGATGGCGGCGCTGCTGTGGTGGATGATGCCGCTGATGCAGCCCTGGTATGGCGGCAATGTCGCGCAGCGCGTCGGCGCGCTCGCCGCGCTGTGCGGCACGGGGGGCGCGGTCTTCTTTGCCGCGGCCTTCGTCACCGGCGCGCTTGACAAGGATCTGCTCGCCATGCTGACGCGGCGCCGCCGCAACGGTGCGGCAAAACCTCAGGAGTAAGACATGCGGACGCTATCGGGCATCCAGCCCACCGGAAATTTGCACCTCGGCAATTATCTGGGCGCGATCCGCAACTGGGTGCGGATGCAGGACGAGATGGAGGGCGACAAACTCTATTTCCTCGCCGACCTCCATGCGATTTCGATGCCGCACGTTCCGGCCGAACTGACCGCCAACACTCGCGCGATGACCGCCGCGCTCGTCGCCTGCGGGATCGACACCGACCGCTCGCTGCTTTTCAATCAGGCGCGCGTCCCCGCGCACGCCGAACTGCAATGGCTCCTCAACGGCACCGCGCGGCTCGGCTGGCTCAACCGGATGACGCAATTCAAGGACAAGTCGGGCAAGAATCGCGAAAGCGCGTCGGCGGCGCTCTATACCTATCCGGTGCTGCAGGCAGCCGACGTGCTGCTCTATCAGACGACGCACGTGCCCGTAGGCGAGGACCAGAAGCAGCATCTCGAACTCGCGCGCGACGTCGCGCAGAAGTTCAACAACGACTATGCCAGCGAAGCGGCGCCCATTTTCACCCTCCCCGAGCCGATCATCCCGGCGGGGATGGCGCGCATCATGAGCCTGCGCGATGGCGCGGCGAAAATGTCCAAGTCCGATCCGTCGGACATGAGCCGCATCAACCTGACCGACGACGCCGACACGATGATGCAGAAGGTCAAGAAGGCAAAGACCGATCCCGAGGTGCTGCCGTCCGAGGCCGCCGGGCTGGAAAACCGCCCCGAGGCGCGCAACCTCGTCGGCATTTACGCCGCGCTCGCCGACACCAGCGTCGATGCGGTGCTGCGCGACTATGCGGGACAGGGGTTCGGGGCGTTCAAGCCCGCGCTCGGCACGCTGCTGATCGAAACGCTGGGTCCGATCAATGCGCGCTTCGTCGCGCTAAAGGACGATACGGCGGCGCTCGACGCCATTCTCGAAAAGGGCGCGGAAAAGGCGCGGCTTCTCGCGAAGCCGACGCTCGACGCCGCTTATGCCGCGCTGGGGCTCTGCCGCTGAGCAAGCCATTCGGCACCAAGGAAATTCTTGTTTATCGGCGCCGCTTCCCCATATTGGGCGGAGGGTGCCGCCCTGCGGCGAAGCGAGTTCAACCAAGGTTAAGTCGCATCGGCGTAGTCATGTTATAAACGGCGCATTATGCGCGCCCGTCCGAATCACGGAGCAAGAGCATGAGCAAGACTATTTCCCGGCGGCTCGGTCTGGCCGCCATCGCGGGCGCGGCGCTGGCACTGGCTGGCTGCGCGACCCCGTTCAAGGCCGATGTCGCGCGTTTCCAGACGCAGCTTCCGGCGCCGCAGGGCCAGAGCTTCGCGATCGAGGCGAGCAACCCCGCGCTGCAGGGCGGCATCGAGTTCGGCCAATATGCCAATCTCGTCGCCGGCGAGCTGACGCGCTACGGCTATCGCCCCGCCGCGAACGGCGAGCATCCCGACATGGTCGTCCGCATGGATTATGGCGTCGACAAGGGCCGCGAACGCGTCGTGTCGTCACCCGGCTTCGGCGATCCCTGGTACGGCGGCTTCGGCCCCTCCTATTACCGCCCGGTGATCGTCCGCGGGCCGCGCGGGCGCCGCTATGTCTATGGGTATCGCGACCCCTTCCTGTGGGGCGGCTTCGGTCCCGGGTGGGGCTATAACGACGTGTCGAGCTATACCGTCTACACGAGCGGCCTCAATCTGCAGATCAACCGCGCCGCCGACGGCTATCGCCTGTTCGAGGGCCATGCCGAGGCGCAGTCGCGCGACAATAATCTGCAGGCGCTGGTCCCGAACCTCGTCGAGGCGATGTTCACCGGCTTCCCCGGCAATTCGGGCGAACGCGTCCGCATCACCGTGGCGCCGCCCGAAAAGGGCTGATCCGACGTCCAACGCACATAAGGACCCGCCCTCCGAAAGAGGGCGGGTCTTTTCTTTGACGGGAGGCGGTGGCGGGTTTCGGCTGAAGTCGGCCGTTGGCGGAGCTTGCTCTCTCCCCTTCAGGGGAGAGATACGAAGGCTTGCCGGTTTACCGGCTAGCCGGAGTTGAGAGGGGCGTGGACGCCTCCCCCCTCTCCCAACCCTCTCCCCTGAAGGGGAGAGGGCTTTACGTCCGCTCCCCACCCCAAAACCGACCTGTCGCCAACACCCGCAATTAGTGCCCTCCCGCCGGGGGTCGCGTCAGGCGGGAGGGCTGGCTCCGCACTGGCGTGGTGGGCCGGCGCAGAACGGTTCGTCTTCGATACCGTCCCTAAGCCGCCGCTGCCCGTGGCGCCGTGATCCGTGTCACTGGCGCGACATTTTCAGGCCTCGCGCTTCAGCCGCACCAGCGCCGCATCGAGCGCCTGCAGGAACTGCGACCGGTCGGCCTTGGAAAAGGGCGGCGGCCCGCCGATTCCGTCGCTCATCCCGGCGCGCAGGTCGGCCATGATCGCGCGCGTCGCGATCGCGGGGCCGATCGACGCCGCGGTGAAGGGCTTGCCCGTCGGCGCCAGCACCACCGCGCCGGCCTTCAACGCGCGATCGGCAAGCAATATGTCGGCGGTGACGACGATACTGTGCGCATTCGCCGCCTCGGCGATCCAGTCGTCGGCCGCGTCGAATCCGTCCGACACGACCACGCGCTCGATCAAGGGATGATCGGGAACGCGCAGCCGGCTGTTGCTGACGATCTTCACCGGCACCGCGTGCCGCCAGGCAACGCGATAGACCTCGTCCTTCACCGGACAGGCATCGGCATCGACGAGGATCGTGACGCTCATCCGCGCACTCCGTCCCACAGCAGCTTGGCGCCGAGCAGCACCATCAGGACATAGACGATGACATAGAAGCGCGCGGGGTCCATCCGCTTCAGCCAGCGCACCGTAACCAGCGTCGAAACGATCGCGAGCGGCATCAGCAGCAGCGCAGCGACGACCACCTCGTGCGGAAAGGCGCCGAGCGCCAGATAGGCGGGCACCTTCATCCAGTTGACAAGTCCGAACAGGATCGCGCTCGTCCCGATGAAGCTCAGATGCGGCAGCTTGCGCGGCGTCACCCACATCTGGAACGGCGGCCCGCCCGCGTGCGCGATCTGGCTGGTGAAGCCCATCACGCCGCCGAAGATCGTACCCACCCAGCCCGGCGAGGTCGAGGCCGCGACGACGCGCCCGCCGCGCTCGACCCACAGGCGATAGAGACCGAACGCCAGCGTGATCGCGCCGAGCGCCGCCATCAGCTGCGCCTCGTCCACCCGCTCGGCATAAAACCAGCCCGCCGCGACGCCGATCGCGGCGCCGGGGAGCATCCAGCCGATGATCCAGCCATCCCATGTATGGCGGAACGACCAGACGCTGATCACGTCCTGCACGATCAGGACCGGCAGCAGCAGCGCCGCGGCGGTCGCGGGCGGCAGCACCAGCGCGGCGAGCGGCGTCGCGAGCGAACCGACCCCGGCGAGCCCGCCCTTCGCCATGCCGAGCAGGATCACCGCGACGATCAGCACCGCCAGCGTCAGCGGGTCGGACAGCAGGCTCATGCTGCGGCGATGTCGGGCGTCTCGGGCAACCGCCAGTCGATCGTCCCGCGGCCATGCGCCTCCAGAAAGGCGTTCGCCTGGCTGAACGGCTTCGATCCGAAGAAACCATTGTGCGCCGACAGCGGCGAGGGATGCGGCGCGCGCAGGATCAGGTGCGGACTTCCCGGCCCCAGTCCCGGCACGTTCGCCGCCTTGCGCTGCGCATGGCTGCCCCAGAGGATGAAGACCTTGGGCGCCGGATCGGCCGCGACCGCCGCGACCGCGGCGTCGGTGAATTTCTCCCACCCCTTGCCCTGATGCGACGCCGCCATTCCCGCCTCGACCGTCAGGCAATTGTTGAGCAGCAGCACGCCCTGTTCGGCCCAATGCTTCAGATAACCGTGCCGCGCGGGCGGGATGCCGAGGTCGCTCTGCATCTCCTTGTAGATGTTGACGAGGCTCGGCGGCGTCCGCACGCCCGGCTGGACCGAGAAGCAGAGCCCGTGCGCCTGCCCCGGCCCGTGATAGGGGTCCTGCCCCAATATGACGACGCGCACGTCCTGCGGCGGCGTCGCGTCGAGCGCCGCGAACCAGTCGCGCGGGCGCGGATAGATCGCCTTTCCCTTTGCGCGCTCGCCGGCAAGGAAGGTCTTGAGCGCCGCCATATAGGGCTGCTCGAACTCGCCGCCGATGCGTGCGAGCCAGTCGGGATGCAATTTGACCTCGGCCATGCGCGTCCTTTGACCGGAGCCGCCCGCGCTTGTCCAGCCATCTTGTCCCCAGCCGCCTTGTCTGGCGCCTTTCCCGCCGCTAGGCCAGCGCGCGACTTCTAGTCCGTTCGTGTCGAGCGAAGTCGAGACACCCATCTGCCTTGCGCTGCGCCGAT
>NZ_JAOZVW010000071.1 GCF_025869345.1 Sphingopyxis sp. | reverse complement strand
GCTTCGCTCGCAATGACGGAGGATATGGAAAAGCCGCCGAAGCGATGGGCTTCGGCGGCTTTCGTTTGTCAGACCGGCTGCAATCTCACGCTGGCGGCGGCGCGCCCTTGAAGCTCTCGGTGCCCGCCCAGCCGCGTTCGGAGACGTCGACCATGACATTCTCCGGCCCTGCCATCTTGTACTCGGCATTGTCCTTCGCCGGATTCTTGCCGAGACCCTGCGCCAGGTTGACGTCGTGGCGCGGGGCGTAGCCCGAATTTTCGAAGCGCTCGACGACGTCGGCAATGTCGTCGCACTGGAAGCCGATGTGGTGGAGGCCGGTATAGCCCTCGGGGAACTCCATCCCCGCGGCGGGGCGGTTCTTGAAGCAGAGCAGGGCGATGTTGATGTGGCCGTCGGTGACGTAATAGCCGCGCGCGTTGCGGCTGTCGATCTTGCCGGCGACGGTCCAGCCGAGGACGTCGGTGAAGAAGCCGACCGAATTGTCGGGGTCGGCGGAGGCGATCGCCACATGGCGGAGGCGGGTGGTCATCGAGGAGCCTTTCTATGTTCCGATACGAATGGGGCTGACGAGGTCGTTCAGCACCGCGACGATGCTTTGCGCGGTGATGCGGCCGGTGCCGGGATTCTCGTCGGTCGGGATATTTTGAATCCCGAGTTCGAGCCGCGCGCTGTCCGAATCGACGAGGATGCGGTGGGTGTTGCGCGTCAGCGCCGGGTCGGCCCAGATTTCGAGCCGGGTGCGTTCGGGGCCGACGCCCGCGAGGCCCAGCGCCGCCGCGACATTGACGTTGGCGGGAAAGGCGATCGCGCCTTCGCGCGCATTGCCCTCGAAAATCTTGAGCGGCTCGGTGATCGCGGTCAGGTCGATGGCGTTGCGCACGACATGCTCGGCCTTGATCAGCGACTTGACCGGCTTGCGCGTCACCATCGTCACCGAATGGATCGTGCCGATCGCCGCCGCGCGCACCGCGTCGAGCCCGAGCAGCGCGCCGGTCGCGAGGATCAGGCGACCACCGTGCGCGCGGGCGAGGTCGGCCGCTTCGGGCCATTGCATCAGCGCCGCGCCGCTGACCGTCACCAGCGTCTTGCCCGCGCGTAGCGTCGCCTCCGCAATCTCGCGGAACGCGGCGGTCGGCGCGCTGTCGACGATCACGTCGGACAGGGCGACCAGCTCATCGGTGTCGACGATCGGGACGGGACGCTTCAGCTTTGCCATTGCCGCTTCTGCGCGCGCGCGGTCGCCCGCCGACACCGCCGCCAGAGTCAGCGGCAGGTCGCTTGCTTCGATATGGCGCGCGACGACGCGACCGATGGTGCCGAACCCGGCGATGCCAATGCTCTTCATATTCGCCGCGCTACGGCGTCGCTGTTATATGCGATAATATCGATTGTCCGGCCCGCTATCTCCGAACGGATATAGGGGCGCCGATCGGCCAGCTATGTATTTTTGGTTATAGGCGGCCGCATTTTCTATCTTTGACTGCATATCGTCCGCCCCGCACAAGCAGGACAGCATTTTTGGGGGAGCCATGCAGGCGCTTTTGAAACCGGAACGGGAACCAGTCGCGGCGGTGTGGATGCCGATCCGGGCCTGCGGGTGAGATGCGATGGCCGGTGCCTCCCTCGATCGTCGCGCCGCGCTGGCGGCGCTCGGCGCCGGTCTCGCATTCGGCTGCGCCGCGCCCGGCTTCGCACGCCATTTTGAGAAGGAAGATCGACGCATGACCCGCTTTGCCCTTGCCACCCGCGCGACGCCCGAGGGCGCGCGCCCGACGATCCGGGTCGGCGATGCCTTCCACGACCTGCACGCCGCCGCCGATGCGCATGGCTTCGCGGCGGTGGCGGGCGACGTCAGCGCGATCATCCGCGACTGGGACGCGCGGCGCGAGGGGCTGTTCGCGCTCGCCCGCGCGCTCGACGGAACGGCCGGCGGAATCGAGGCGCCCGCGCTCGCGGCGCCCTTCGAGCCGCGCCGCATCTTCGCCGCCGCGTCGAACTTCATCGAACATGCCGACGAGATGAAGACCAAGCTCGCCGCCAAGGCCGAGAGCGAACCTTATATCTTCCTGAAAACGGTCGAGAGCGTCGTGGGGCCGAACGAGACGGTCGTGGTGCCCCCGCAGGTCTCGCGCCCCGACTGGGAGGTCGAACTCGGCGTCGTCCTCGGCCGCGCGGGCAAGCATGTCGCCGCCGCCGACGCGCACGACCTGATCGCGGGCTATACGATCGTCAACGACGTGTCGGCGCGCGACCGCACGCGGCGCAGCGACTTTCCCTTCTCGCACGACTGGTTCCGCGGCAAGAGCTTCGACAGCTTCACGCCGCTCGGCCCGGTGTTCGTGCCGCGCGACTGCCTCGGCGATCCGCATGACATCCGCCTCGGCCTCAAGGTCAATGGCGAGGCGATGCAGGACGGCAATACGTCGGAGATGATCTTCAACATCTATGAGCAGATCGCCTATCTCTCGACGATCCTCGAACTCAGGGCGGGCGACCTGATCGCTTCGGGCACCCCCGCCGGGGTCGGCATGGGGCGCGGCGTCTTCCTGAAGGACGGCGACGTGATGGATGCCTGGGTCGAAGGCATCGGCGAGCTTCGCAATCCCGTCTCGGCGCCGCACCTGCCGCGCGCATGACGCCGAAGACCGCCTTTTCGCGCCGCGCGCTGATCGTGCCCCTGCTCGTCGTCGCGGCGATCGCCGCGCTGACGCTGTGGAGCGCGTTCGGCGGCAATGCGCCGCAGGCCGCGAAGCAGGCGGAGGGCGCTCGAACCGTCCGTTTCAACATGGCGTGGCTGCCGCAGGGCAGTATGGCGGGCCTCTTCGTCGCGATCGACAAAGGCTATTTCGCCGATGCGGGGCTGAACGTCGAGCCGGTGCGCGGCTTCGGCGGGATGCGCACCGCGAACGAGCTCGACCAGGGCATGTTCGAATTCGCCTATATCGATCCGCTGTCGGTCGCGCTGGCCCGCGCCAAGGGCGGCAAGGTGCGGATGATCGGCGGCATCAACATGCGGCTTCCCGCCGGCGCCTGCTTCGTCAAGGAACGGCATCGTGTTACCAGGCCCGCCGACCTCGCGGGCCTGCGCTTCGGCGCCGGGCAAAGTTCGATGATCCAGGCGCTGCTCCCGGCATGGCTCAAGGATAATGGCGTCGACCCCGCGCGCGTCGAGCAGATTCAGCTCGACCCGGCGATTGTCGTCTCCTCGCTCGTCGAGGGGCGGATCGACGCCGCCGAATGCTGGCTCGGCAATTCGCTGGCGCTGTTCGACAAGGCGGCGAAGGCGAAGGGGGTGACGATCGGGCGCATCGCCTATGCCGATTTCGGCCTCGACGTTTACGGCAGCGGTTTCGCGACGCAGGATGCGCTGATCGAGAAGCAGCCCGATCTGGTGCGCGCTTTCCTGAAGGCCGCCTATCGCGGCTATGCCGACGCGGCGCGCGATCCCAAGGGCGCGCTCAGGGTCATCCGCAAGGCCTATCCGTTGCTCGACGAGGCGGTGACCGAACGTCAGATTCGCGAAACCGCCGACCTGATGGCGGTCGAGGGCGGCTCGCACCGCCTCGCGCCCGAGAAGGTCGAGCGCACCGTCACCACGCTGCAGGCGAGCGGCCAGCTTCGGGGCTTCGACCAGACGCCGCAGCTCTTCACCAACGCCTTCGTTCCGATGGGGAATCAGCCATGACCGATCCCGCCGCCTATCGCCCGCGCCCGACGCGGCTCGGCCACCTTGTGCTCAAGGTGCGCGACATCGACCGCAGCCTCGCCTTCTATACCGAGGTGATCGGGCTCACCGTGTCCGACTGGATCGACCATCATATGGTCTTCCTGCGCGCGGGCGAGGATCACCACGACCTTGCGCTGCTCCAGCTTCCGCCCGGCCATACCGGCATCCCCGAGGGCCATTATCCCGCGGTCGAGCATTTCTCCTACCGCCTCGAGACGATCGAGGAGATGGAGGCGGTCGCGGCGATGCTGATCGCGCGCGGCATCCCGATCGATCGCGGCATCGGCAAGCATGGGCCGGGGGCGAACAGCTTCCTCGTTTTCCGCGATCCCGACGGCAATAATGTCGAATTCTACACCGACATGACGCAGATCACCGCCGACAGCCCCTATGCGCCGTCGGTGTGGGACGGGAAGGACCTCGAAACCTTCGACCGCTGGCATTTGGACCGCTTCCTTGTGCCGCCGCCCGCACGCATTCAGGCGCTGCTCGACAAGGACGGCGGCGCGTGAGCAGGATCGTCAACCGCGATACCGCGATCAGCGCGGGCTTCTTTCTGCTGCTCGGACTGGCGTGGGAATATGGCGTCCGCGCGTCGGGCATCGCGTCCTATCTGTTGCCGCCGCCGAGCGCGATCCTCGGCGAGCTGTGGCAATCGCGCGGGCCGATCCTGTCGCAGAGCCTCGTCACGCTGACCGAGGTGTTCTGGGGCTTTCTGATCGCGGTCGCGCTCGGGGTGCCGATCGCGGCGCTGATCCATTTCTCGCGCACTGCGAAAAGCACCGTCTATCCGCTGTTCGTCGCACTCCAGTCGATCCCCAAGATCGGGCTCGCGCCGCTGATCGTCGTCTGGTTCGGCTATGGCCTCGCGTCGAAGCTGATCATGGCGTTCCTCTTCGCCTTCTTCCCGATCATCATCGCGACGCTCGGCGGGCTCGCGAGCACGCCCGCGCATCTCGAAGAGCATTTCCGCGCGCTGCGCGCCACCCCGATGCAGGCCTTCTGGCGTCTCCGCCTCCCCGCCGCGCTGCCGAGCTTCCTCGACGGTTGCAAGGTCGCGATGCCGCTCGCGGTGATCGGCGCGGTGGTCGGCGAGTTCGTCGGCTCGAACGACGGGCTCGGCAACCTCATCCTCACCGCGTCGGGCTCGGGGCACACGACGCTGACCTTCGCGGCGTTGATCGCGGTGACGATCCTGTCGCTGCTGCTCTTCTATGGCGTCGCCTATTGGGAGCGCTTCATCTGGTGGCGGGCCGCATGAGCGCGGTGATTTCTCTCTCGAACGCCGGCAAGCTGTTCGGCGGCCGTCAGGTGCTGCAGGGCGTCAGCGCCGAGATCGGCGACGCCGAATTCGTCTCGATCCTCGGCCCCTCGGGCTGCGGCAAGAGCACGCTCCTCCGCCTGATCGCCGGGCTCGTCCCGTTCGAGGAGGGCAGCATCCGCTTCGGCGGCGCCGAGGTCACCGCGCCGACCGCCGACATGGGCTTCGTCTTCCAGACCTCGAACCTGTTGCCGTGGCGCAATGTCCGCGACAATCTGCTGCTCGGGGTCGACCTCGACCCGGCGGCGCGGCGCCCCGACGAGGCGGCGATCGCGGCGCTGGTCGAGACGCTCGGCCTCACCGGCTTCGAGGCGAGCTATCCCGGCGAGCTGTCGGGCGGGATGCGCCACCGCGTTGCGATCGGCCAGGCGCTCGCGCGCGGGCCGCGGGTGCTGCTGATGGACGAGCCGTTCGGCGCGCTCGACGCGCTGACCCGCGACCGGCTCAACATGGAACTGCTCCGCATATGGCAGCGCGACCGCAAGACCGTGCTGCTCGTCACCCACAGCATTTCGGAAGCGGTGCTGCTCTCCGACCGCGTGCTCGTGATGTCGGAGCGGCCGGGGACGATTATCGAGGATGTCCGCATCGACCTGCCGCGCCCGCGCGATCCCAGCGCGACGCGCGAGGACCCGGCGTTTGGCGACTATGTCGTGCGGCTCAGCAAATTGATGGGAGTATCGTGATGGACAGCGGGGTTCTGGCGACGGCGGGCGCCGAAATCTGGTGGCAGGCGCAAGGCGAGGGGCCGGCGGTCGTGCTGGCGCACGGCATCGGCGGCAATCATGCGATCTGGTATCGGCAGATCGATGCGCTGGCGCGGTCGAACCGCGTCATCACCTTCGACCATCGCGGTTTCGGCCTGTCGCGCGACCATGACGGGCGAGGGCGCGATGCCTTCGTCGACGATCTGGCCGCGCTGCTCGATCATCTGGGCGTGGAGAAGGCGGCGCTCGTCGGCCAGTCGATGGGCGCGGGCACCTGCATCGGCTTCGCGCGTCGCGCGCCGGAGCGTGTCGCGGCGCTTGCGATCTGCGACAGCCTGCACGGCATCGCCGAAAGCGCCGAGATAAAAGCGATCATGGACGCCGCGCGCGCGAAGACCGCCGGCCTGTCGCAGATCGAGCGCGTGCTCGGCGCGGGCGCGCCGCGCGAACTGGCGGCGCTCTATAGCCAGATCGCGAGCTTCAACGCCGCCGATCGTCACAGCCTGGCGGGCCGTTTCGAGGCGCGCCCGGCGGCCGAGCTCGGCGGCAAGGGGTTCCCGATCCTCTTCCTCTGCGGGGTCGAGGACGCGCTTTTCCCGATCGAGGCGGTGCGCCTCGCGCAGGCCGACGTCGCGGGCTCCTTCCTCGTCGAGGTCAACGACGCGGGCCATTCGGCCTTCCTCGAAGCGCCCACCCAGTTCAACGACACCATCTTGTCGCTGCTACAGATGGCGGGCCATGTCGGCAAGGCCGGCCCCGCGCACAGCAATGCCGCGGGCTATGTCGCGGTCGGAGGGGCGGCATGAGCGCCTATCCCTTCGCTGAACGCCCGGTGCTGAACTATGTGGGCGGCACCTTCGTCGAGGGCGACGGCTGGTTCGACAATGTGAACCCGGTCGACGGCAGCGTCGCGGGCCGCGTATCGCTGGCGAGCCGCGATCTTGTCGATCGCGCCGTCGCGGCGGGCCGCGCCGCGCTCAAGGGGCCGTGGGGCAGGATGTCGCAGGCCGAGCGCTGCAAGCTGCTCGTCCGCATCGCCGAGGGGATCGAAGCGCGCTTCGACGAATTCGCGGCGGCCGAGATCGCCGATACCGGCAAGTCGCTGCATCAGGCGCGGACGATCGACATTCCGCGCGGCGCCGCCAATTTTCGCGCCTTCGCCGCGCTCGCCGAGGCGCGCGCGATGC
This sequence comes from Sphingopyxis sp., assembly GCF_025869345.1. GTDB lineage: Bacteria > Pseudomonadota > Alphaproteobacteria > Sphingomonadales > Sphingomonadaceae > Sphingopyxis. The sequence goes on along the minus strand of NZ_JAOZVW010000071.1, from coordinate 38,537 downwards.
CGAGCTTCCGCACCGACCTCCCCGACGGGCGCAGCGCGATCAACTATGCGGTCGCGCGGCCCCTGGGCGTCGTCGCGATCGTGTCGCCGTGGAACCTGCCGCTGCTGCTGATGACGTGGAAGGTCGCGCCCGCGCTCGCCTGCGGCAATGTCGTCGTCGTCAAGCCGAGCGAGGAAACCCCTTCGACCGCGACCCTGCTCGCCGAGGTGATGGATGCGGCGGGGGTGCCGCCGGGGGTGTTCAACCTCGTCCACGGTTTCGGCGCTGCATCGACCGGCGAATGGCTGACCGCCAATCCCGATATCGACGCGATCACCTTCACCGGGGAATCGGCGACCGGCGGCGCGATCATGCGCGTCGCGGCAGCAGGCGTGAAACCCGTCTCCTTCGAGCTCGGCGGCAAGAATGCCGCGCTCGTCTTCGCCGACTGCGATTTCGACGAGGCGGTCGCGGGCACGGTGCGCTCGGTCTTCTCCAATTGCGGGCAGGTGTGCCTCTGCACCGAGCGCGTTTATGTCGAGCGGCCGATCTTCGATCGTTTCGTGAAAGCGCTGGCCGAACGCGCCGAGGCGTTGACGGTGGGCGACCCGTGGTCGGGCGCCGATATGGGGCCGCTGATCTCGCACGGGCACCGCGAGAAGGTGCTGTCCTATTATGCGCTCGCGCGCGACGAGGGCGCGACGGTGGTGACGGGCGGCGGGGTACCCGAATTGGGCGGCGCGCTGGCGGGCGGGGCGTTCGTCCAGCCGACGATCCTCACCGGGCTCGGGCAGGACGCCCGCTGCGTGCGCGAGGAGATATTCGGCCCCGTCTGCCACATCGCGCCCTTCGACAGCGAAGAGGAGGCGGTCGAGCTTGCCAACGATACCGACTATGGCCTTGCCGCTGCGATCTGGACGCGCGACGTGGGACGCGCGCACCGCGTCGCGGCGCAGATGGAGGTGGGCATCGTCTGGGTCAATGAATGGTTCCTGCGCGACCTCCGCACGCCCTTCGGCGGCATGAAACTGTCGGGGATCGGGCGCGAGGGCGGCGAGCATTCGCTGAATTTCTATTCCGAACCGACCAATATCTGCGTGAAACTGTAAGAGGACATCATGGCCGACATTGCCGCCATCGCCGCAAGGCTCGACACTGCCGCCCGCGAGGCCCGGGCGATCCCGCAGATCACCGGCGAGGCGGGCGACCTGCCGCTGGCCGACGCCTATGAGATCCAGCGCGCGGCGATCGACCATCGCCTTGCGCGCGGCGCTTCGCTCGTCGGCGTGAAGATGGGCTTCACCAGCGAAGCGAAGATGGCGCAGATGGGCCTCAAGGACCAGATATGGGGGCGGCTCACCTCCGACATGGTCGTCGTCAACGGCGGCGCGATCGACCGCGCGCGCTTCATCCATCCGCGCGTCGAGCCCGAGGTCGCGGTGCGGCTGAAGGCGCCGCTGGCGGGCGAGGTGACGCGCGACGAAGCACTCGCGGCGGTCGATGCGGTCGCCGCGGCGCTCGAGGTCATCGACAGCCGCTACGAGAATTTCCGCTTCGCGCTCGGCGACGTGATCGCCGACAATGCCTCATCGTCGGCCTTCGTCACCGGGCCCTGGCTTGCCGCCGGCACCGACGTATCGGACGTCGCGATGACGATGCGCGTCGATGGCGAGGTGGTCGAGACGGGAACGAGCGCCGCGATCCTCGGCGATCCGATCCGCTCGCTCGTCGCCGCGGCGCGGCTTGCGGGCGCGGCGGGCCTCACGCTTCAGCCGGGCTGGACGGTGATGCTCGGCGGCGCGACCGCGGCGGCGGCGATCGGCGATGCGCGCAGCGTCTCGCTCGACGCGGGGCATCTCGGCCGCGTCGGCTTCACGATCGAGGGAGGCGTGGCATGAGCGGCGATAGCGATGGCCGGGTAATCCCCGGCAAGGCGCGCCCGCGCGGCCGCTTTCCGCACTATCGCCGTGCGGGCGATTTCGTCTTCGTCTCGGGCACCAGCTCGCGCCGCGCCGACAACAGCTTCGCGGGCGCCTCGGCCGACCAGTTCGGCACCGTGACGCTCGACATCGCGCAGCAGACGCGCGCGGTGATCGAGAATATCGGCGCGATCCTCGCCGATGCGGGCGGCTCGCTTGCGGACGTCGTCGACGTGACGAGCTTCCTCGTCAACATGAACGATTTCGGCGGCTACAACGCCGTCTATGCCGAATATTTCGACGAAGCCGGGCCCGCGCGCACCACCGTCGCGGTCCACCAGCTTCCCCACCCGCATCTGCTGATCGAGATCAAGGCGACCGCCTTCATCCCGCGCGCGCCGAAAGGATGATGCCATGCTGACCTATGGACTGCCCTTCAACTTCCGCGAATGGATCGAGGATCATCGCGACGTGCTGCAACCCCCGGTCGGCAATGCGCAGATATGGGAGGATGCCGATTTCATCGTCACCGTCGTCGGCGGGCCCAACCAGCGCACCGACTATCATGTCGATCCGCTCGAGGAGTTCTTCTACCAGATCGAGGGCGATATGAACCTGCGCCTGTGGACCGAGGACGGGCCGAAGGACATGCCGATCCGCGCCGGCGACATCTTCCTGCTGCCGCCGAACGTCCCGCACTCGCCGCAGCGCCCCGTCGCGGGCAGCGTCGGCCTCGTCATCGAGCGCAAGCGGCCCGAGGGCGTGACCGACGCCTTCCAATGGTATTGCGACGATTGCGGCCATATCGTCCACCGCGTCGAGGTCCAGCTCCAGAGCATCGTCCGCGACCTGCCGCCTTTGTTCGAGGCCTTTTACGCGAGCGAGGAGCTGCGCACCTGCGGCGAGTGCGGCACGGTCCATCCGGGAAAGCAGCGATGACCGCGACCCACGAAGCCCTCGCGCGCCGTTTGCGCGACGCCTATTCGGGGGGGGCGGTCGAGCCGCTGCGCGACGGACTGGCGCCGACCGATGTTGCGGGCGCCTATGCGGTTCAGACGATCAACACGCGGTTCTGGGAAGCACAGGGCCGCCGCATCGTCGGGCGCAAGGCGGGGCTGACCGCGAAGGCGGTGCAGGCGCAACTCGGGGTCGATCAGCCCGACTTCGGCGTGCTGTTCGACGATATGCGCGTCGCCGATGGCGGGCGGCTGGACCCGGCGCGGGCAATCCAGCCCAAGGCGGAGGCCGAGATCGCCTTCATCCTCGGCGCCGATCTGCCCGACGCCGATACGAGCGCCGAACAGGTCGCGGCGGCGGTGGCGTCGGTCCACGCCGCGATCGAGATCGTCGACAGCCGCATTGCGGACTGGAAAATCACCTTCGCCGACACGGTGGCGGACAACGGCTCGTCGGCCTTCTTCCTGCTCGCCGATGCGGGGCTGCCGCTCGCCGGGCTCGACCTCGAAGGCGCGGCGATGGAGATGCGCGTGAACGATGCGGTCGCCTCGACCGGGGTCGGCGCCGCGGCGCTCGGCAATCCGCTCAACGCCGCCGCCTGGCTGGCGCGGACGCTGGCGGCGCGCGGCGAGCCGCTGAAGGCGGGCGACATCCTGCTGGCAGGCGCGCTCGGGCCGATGGTCGCACTGACGTCCGGCGATCATGTCGAGGCGCGTATCGTCGGCATCGGCGCGTGCAGCTTCACATACAAGGCATAGAGCGATGGCGAAGACCAAAGTGGCGATCATCGGATCGGGCAATATCGGCACCGACCTGATGATCAAGATCATGCGCTTATCCGATGTCCTTGAGATGGCCGCCTTCGTCGGCATCGATCCCGAGAGCGACGGCCTCAAGCGCGCTGCGCGGCTCGGCGTGCCGATCACCGCCGAAGGGCTGGACGGGCTGATCACTATGCCCGGCTTTGCCGACATTGCCATCGTCTTCGACGCGACCTCGGCGGGCGCACACAAACGGCACAGCGAGGTGTTGATCGCGCACGGCAAGCGCGTCGTCGATCTGACCCCGGCGGCGATCGGTCCCTACACGATCCCGCCGGTCAACGGCGATGCGCACCTCGATGCGGCGAACGTCAACATGGTGACCTGCGGCGGGCAGGCGACGATCCCGATCGTCGCGGCGGTGAACCGGATCGCGAAGGTGCATTATGGCGAGATCGTCGCGTCGATCGCCTCGAAGAGCGCGGGCCCCGGCACGCGCGCCAATATCGACGAGTTCACCGAGACGACGAGCCGCGCGATCACCGAGGTCGGCGGCGCGACGCGCGGCAAGGCGATCATCGTCCTTAACCCCGCCGAGCCGCCGCTGATCATGCGCGACACCGTCTATTGCCTGTGCGAGGACGGCGACCGCGCGGCGATCGCGCGGAGCGTCGCGGATATGGTCGCCGAGGTGCAGAGCTACGTTCCCGGCTACCGCCTCAAGCAGGCGGTGCAGTTCGAGAGCATCGGCGGCAACGCCCCCTTGCGCATTCCCGAGATGGGCGGGAGCTTCACGGGGCTCAAGGTCAGCGTCTTCCTCGAGGTCGAGGGCGCGGCGCATTATCTGCCGGCTTACGCGGGCAATCTCGACATCATGACCTCCGCCGCGCTCAAGACCGCCGAGAAGATCGCCGAAAGGATGGCCGCATGAGCTTCGATCCGACCACGACCAAGCTTTATATTCAGGACGTGACGCTGCGCGACGGGATGCACGCGATCCGTCACCAGTACGGCCTCGATCATGTGAAGGCGATCGCCAGGGCGCTCGACGCCGCGAAGGTCGATGCGATCGAGGTGTCGCATGGCGACGGCCTGCAAGGGTCGAGCTTCAACTACGGCTTCGGCGCGCACACCGACTGGGACTGGATCGGCGCGGTCGCCGAGGTGCTGGAACATAGCGTCCTGACCACGCTGCTTCTCCCCGGGATCGGGACGATCCACGACCTTAGACATGCCTATGAGATGGGCGTCCGCTCGGTCCGCATCGCGACGCATTGCACCGAGGCCGATGTCGCGAAGCAGCATATCGAGTTCGCGCGCGGGCTGGGCATGGACGTCGCGGGCTTTTTGATGATGAGCCATATGTCGGAGCCCGAGGCCCTTGCGAGCCAAGCGAAGCTGATGGAAGATTATGGCGCACGCTGCGTCTATGTCACCGACAGCGGCGGTGCGCTGACGATGGACGGCTATGCGGCGCGCCTCCAGGCGTACGACCGGGTGCTGAAGCCCGAGACAGAGCGCGGCGTCCACGCGCACCACAACCTCAGCCTCGGCGTCGCGAACAGCATCGTCGCGGTGCAGAATGGCGCGGTCCGCGTCGACGCCAGCCTCGCCGGGATGGGCGCGGGGGCGGGCAATGCACCGCTGGAGGTGTTCATCGCCGCCGCCGACGTTCACGGCTGGAACCATGGCTGCGATCTGTTCGCGCTGATGGACGCCGCCGAGGACCTCGTGCGCCCGCTTCAGGACCGGCCCGTCCGCGTCGACCGCGAGACGCTGACGCTCGGCTATGCCGGGGTCTATTCCAGCTTCCTTCGCCACGCGGAGAAAGCTGCCGCCGAGCACGGCCTCGACACCCGCGCCATCCTCGTCGAACTCGGCCGCCGCAAAATGGTCGGCGGGCAGGAGGATATGATCACAGATGTCGCGCTCGATATGGCGAGCGGCCGATAGGGTCCTACATCCGCCGGTTGCTGCGCATCGCGAAGCTCGACATGATCCGCGAGACGCCGGGCAGGCGCGAAAGCACGTCGCGGTGGAAGGCGCCATAGGCGTCGATGCCTTCGATCTGCACCCGCAGGACATAATCGCCGCTTCCCGACATCAGATACCATTCCTGGATCTCGGCATGGTCGCGCACCGCCTTTTCGAAGCGGACGAGATATTCCTCGGTCTGCCGCTCCAGCTCGATCTGGACGATCGCGGTCGTCCCTTCGTGCGGGGCGGCGTGCGAGACGATCGCGGCATAGCCGCGGATCACTCCCGACTGTTCGAGCAGGCGCACGCGGCGCAGGCAGGCCGAGGGCGACAGCCCGACCTCGCTCGCGAGCGCCTGGTTGGTGATCCGCGCGTCGAGCCGCAGGCGGTTGAGGATGCGCCGGTCGATGGCGTCGAGAGACTGCATATTTTGCGATACTTTCGCATATTATTCGAATCGATACACCGATTATGCCGGTTTCTACTCCGGATAGACGACAAATTGGAAGAGTCTTTGCCTATCTCCGGTTCCGGGAGATAGGGATCATGTCGCAAATCCTGTCGTCGAGCATCCTTCGGATCGACCTCGACGCGATCCGCGCCAATTATCGAACGATCGCAGAGCGCGTCGCGCCGGCGCGCGCCGGCGCGGTGGTCAAGGCCAACGGCTATGGCCTCGGCGCCGAACGCGTGGCGGCGGCGCTGTATCTCGAGGGATGCCGGACCTTCTTCGTCGCGCGGCTCGTCGAGGCCGACGCCTTGCGCGCGGTGCTGGACGCCGATGCCGGTATCTTCGTGCTGAATGGCCTCGACCCCGGCGCCGAACCGCGCTGCGCCGACGTGGGCCATATTCCGGTTCTCAATTCATCTTCGCAGGTTGCGGCGTGGCGCGGGCTCGCGGCGGCGCGGGGGGTGGCGCTTCCGGCGGCGCTGCAACTTGACAGCGGCATGTCGCGCCTCGGCCTTCCGCTCGCCGATGCCGAGCGGCTGGCGCGCGATGCCGCTTTCGCGGACGAGATCGACCTGCGCCTCGTGATGAGCCATCTCGCGTGCGGCGACGAGCCCGATCATCCCGGCAATACGGCCCAGCTTGCGGCCTTCGCCGCGGGACGCGCACTGTTTCCGGGCGTCCCGGCCTCGCTCGCCAACAGCGGCGGATCGTTCCTGCCCGAGGATTTTCATGGCGATATCGTCCGCCCCGGCGTGGCGCTGTTCGGCGTCGATCCCGGGCCAGCGGCGACAGGCCTGCGGCCCGTCGCGACATTGCACGCCCGCGTCCTGCAAATCCGCGAGATCGAGGCGGGCACCGGCGTCGGCTATGGGCTCGACCATGTCGCGCGCGACCGGCAGCGGCTGGCGACGATCGGCATCGGCTATGCCGACGGCTGGCCGCGCAACCTCGGCTGCGTCGGCCGCGCCTGGTGGAACGGCGTGCCGCTGCCGATCGTGGGGCGCGTGTCGATGGACAGCCTGACGATCGACATCAGTGACCCGCGCGCCGCGACGCTTGCCGAAGGCGATCTCGTCGAACTGATCGGACCGTCGCAGTCGCTCGCCGACGTCGCCCGCGACGCGGGGACGATCCCCTATGAAATTTTGACCCGTCTTGGATCGCGCCATGCGCGGATTTTCGTCGAGGACGGTCCATCGCTCGATGTAGGAGACAGGGCATGAAGGTCGTGGTTCTCGGCGCCGGAGTCATCGGCGTCACATCGGCCTATTATCTGGCCGAGGCCGGACACGAGGTCGTGCTGATCGACCGCCAGCCGGGGCCGGGGCTCGAAACCAGCTTTGCCAATGCGGGCGAGATCTCGCCCGGCTATGCCTCGCCCTGGGCGGCGCCGGGCATTCCGGTCAAGGCGCTGCGCTGGCTGTTCATGCATCATGCGCCGCTGATCCTGAAGCTGCGTTTCGATCCCGCGATGCTGCGCTGGATCTTCGCGATGCTGCGCAACTGCACGGCCGGGCGCTATGCCCTCAACAAGAGCCGCATGGTCCGCCTTGCAGAGTATAGCCGCGACGAGCTTGTCGCGCTGCGGACGAGGCTGGGGATCGCCTATGACCATCGCTCGCAGGGGACGCTTCAGCTTTTCCGCACCCAAAAGCAGTTCGACGACAGCGCGAGCGATATCGCGGTCCTGAAGGATTATGGGGTCGCCTATGAGCTGCTGGAGCGCGACGGCTGCGTCGGCGCGGAGCCGGGGCTCGCGGCGACGCAGGACCGCTTCGTCGGCGGCCTGCGGCTGCCCGGCGACGAGACGGGCGACTGCCACCTCTTCACCCGCGCGCTCGCGGATCGCCTGCCGGCGATGGGCGTCGAAATCCTCTACGACACCGCGATCGAAGCGCTCGAAAGCGAGGGTGGGCGGATCGCCGGGGTGCGGACCGACCGCGGGACGATCCGCGGCGACGCCTATCTGGCGGCGCTGGCGAGCTTTTCGCCGGGGCTGCTGCGTCCGCTCGGGCTCGACGTGCCGATCTATCCGGTCAAGGGCTATTCAGTCACTGTCCCGATCGCCGACGACAGCCGCGCGCCGGTGTCGACGCTGCTCGACGAAAGCTACAAGATCGCGATCACCCGGCTGGGCGACCGCATCCGCGTCGGCGGCATGGCCGAACTGTCGGGGTTCAACCGCGCGCTTTCGCCGCGCCGCGAAGAGACGCTGCTGCACTCGCTGAACGACCTGTTTCCGGGCGCCGCCGTCCCGGGCGCGGAGACGAATTTCTGGAGCGGGCTGCGGCCGATGACCCCCGACAGCACGCCGATCATCGGCGCGACCCGGGTGCCCAATCTTTTTCTGAATGTCGGCCATGGCACATTGGGCTGGACGATGGCATGCGGCTCCGGGCGCCTGATCGCCAGCCTGATCGGCGGAACGCCGCCGCCGATCGACCATGCGGACCTGGCCCTTTCGCGCTATGCGCGCTGACCGTTTCAAACGAAGGAGAAGGAAGAGTGACCATCGAACGCCTGCATAGCGGCCCGCGCATGAGCCAGGCCGTGATCCACAACGGCATCGTCCATCTTGCGGGCCAGATCGGCGCGCCCGGCGAGGATGCGACGGCGCAAACGCGCGCCGTGCTCGCGTCGATCGACACGCTGCTCGCCGAAGCGGGAACCAGCCGCGACCGCCTGCTCACCGCCACGATCTGGCTCGCCGACATGGGTGACTTCGCGGCGATGAACGCCGTCTGGGAGGAATGGCTTGGCGGCGCCAATGCGCCGACCCGCGCCACCGGCGAATTGCGCCTCGCGACCGATGCGTACAAGGTCGAGATCATCGTGACTGCTGCGCTGCCCTGATAGTTCAAGCCCGGCGGGCGAGGCGTGCGACGGCGCGTCTCGCCTCAGCCCGGCGTGCCGGCGACCGCTTCGAGCAGCCGGCGAAATCCCTGCGCCGCGGCAATGGTGGCGGGAACGTCGAGACAGCGTTCGTCATCGTCGGCGACATGGTGATAGCGGTGGATTCCGAAAACCCCGGCCGCCGGGGCATAGCCGGCCTTGATGACCTCATCGAGCTCGCCCGCCGACAGAAGTTTGCTCGAAACCGGGGCTTCATAGCCGAGCTGGCCCGCGAAAACGGCGCGCGCCAGTGGGAGCAGCGCCGGCGAGATCGACAGGAAGCGCTGGCTGTCGACGCTGGGCAGCGGGGTCAGATGGCCCCCGAGGTCGTGCCAGTCGCGTGCCGCGACATTGGCGCCGATATGCAGCCAGAAACGCGTCGCGGCGGGCGGCGGCGCGATTTGCTTCATGGCCTCGGCGGCGCCGAGATATTCATATTCATGGCCGGTGTTGCAAATGAGGGCGAGGTCGTGATCGGGCAGCGCTTGCGGCGCCCAGCGCGCGAGGTCGAGCCACGCGGCGACGCCCGGCCCGCGTTCGGCGGCGCAGCCGAACCAGCCCGACCGCGGCGTTGAGATCGCCAGCCAGCGGCCCTTGCCGCGATCGATCCGGCCGACGAAGTTGAAGGCCGGGCGCGTGCCGCCCCGGCCGTCGATCGTCAGCCTCGCCTCGCTGCCCTGCATCGCGGCCGCGAGGAAGGGATCGGCGTCCTCGGGAGCGATCAGCGCCACCGGCCCCGCGAACATCGGCTTGCGGCCGTCGGCGTTGAGCGCGATCAGCTTGCCCGTCGGGCCGTTGGTGATCGCCACCGCGGCTTTCGCGCCACCGGCGAAGGCCGCTTCGATCGGTCCGCGCGCCGCCTTGGCGAGCATCGACGACCAGCGTGCGTGCGGCAGATCGACGAGCGCGATCGCGCCTTGCAGCGAGGCGGCGGCGCGGCCGCGCGGATCGACGCGCACCAGCGGCCCCGAAACGCCGACGGGGCCGGTCGGGATGACGACGGGCTGCGGATGGATCGCGGCCGTTCGCCGCTCGCACGCCAGTTCGGCGGTCGCGGCGTCGAACCAGGGGGCCGCGAAATCCTGTCGCTCGACGGCATAGCCCGCGCGCTTGAGCTCATCCGCCAGCCAGGCGCCGCACGCCATGTCGCCGGGGCCGCCGGCGCGCTTGTTGCCGAAACCGACATAGCGCAGCAGGTCCGCCTCGATCGCGCCGCTTGCGGGGGAGGCGGCGGCCCGAACCCCGGCGCCTGCCAGCGGCAGCAGCGCGCCCGCGCCCAGAAATCTTCGCCTGCTGCTGTCGATCATCATCCTGCCTCTCGCCCCTTCGGGGCCAGCATGGCGCGATCGATTTGCATTGGTCAACCCGCCATGCGACGGTAACGGCACCAGCAGAACAGGGGAGAAGAAAGTGCGGCGGATGGCGCGACTGGCGACGGGGATCATGGCCGGCCTGCTCGCGGGCTGCGCGCCCGTCGCGGCCGAGGCGTCTTCGCCGCCCGCACCACGCGCGGCGCCCGATCAGGACGCCGCGATGCAGGAACTGCTCGATTATGTGCGCGGTCAGCGCAGCACCGGCTTCCTCGTCGTGCGCGGCGGGCGGACACTGGTCGAGGAGAATTGGCCGGCGCCCGACGACCGGACCTTTTCGATCTTCCTTTACGGCAAGACCGCGAGCGGCGCGCTGCTAGAGGATGTCGCATCGCAGCAGAAGAGCTTCATCGCGGTGCTCGTCGGCGTCGCGGTCGACAAGGGCCTGATCGACGTCGACCGGCCGGTCGGCGATTATCTCGGCGCTGGCTGGTCGAAAGCCTCGCCCGCGCAGGAAAAGCAGATCCGGGTGATCAACATCCTGCAGATGAATTCGGGACTCGACGAGAAATTCGGCTATGTCGCGCCACCCGGAACGCAATTCTTCTACAACACCGCGGTGTATGCGGTCTCCAAGCGCATCCTGACCGCGGCGAGCAAGCTGCCGCTCGACCAGTTGACGCGCGACTGGCTGACCGTGCCCGCCGGCATGACCGAGACGGCGTGGCGAGAGCGGCCGGCAGCGCTCGCCAACGTCGGCAATGCCACCGGACTCGTCACCTCGCCGCGCGATACCGCGCGCTTCGGGCAAATGATCCTGAACGGCGGCGTCGCCAAAAACGGCATGCGCATCGTGTCGAAGGCCGGGCTGAGCGCGATGTTCGAGCGCTCGCCGACCAATCCCGCCTATGGGCGGCTCTGGTGGCTCAACGGCGGCGCCTATGCGGTTCGCGCGACCGAGGGACGCCGGGCCGGGCCGCTGATCGCCGCGGCGCCCGCCGATCTGGTCGGCGCCTTCGGCTTTCTCGACCGGCGGCTCTATGTGGTGCCGAGCCTCGATCTGGTCGTCGTCCGCACCGGCGCCGATGCGCCCGACGCCGATTTCGATCAGCAGCTCTGGCTGCGCCTGATGCGCGTGATCGGCTGAGCTTTTCCCGAAAGCGCTTGACCCGCCGCGACGGACGCGGTTGGAGCGCTGGCCATGGTCCGCCTGCGCAAATCCGCTCTCGTGATCGCCGCTGCCCGCCAGCGGCGGCGGCTGCGCGAAAGCGAAGCGGCCTTCATCCTGCTCGCGGCGGTCGCGGGGCTGGCGGCGGGCGTGCTGACCAATGTCCAGCAGCTCATCGCGCACGGAATCCAGAGCCTGCTCTATGGCGTGACGATCAACCGGCTGAGCGCGCTCGGCATGATCCATCATCCGTGGAAGCTGCTGGCGCTGCCAATCGGCGGGGCGATGCTGATGCTCCTTGCGCGCGGGCTGCGCAACCGGCGGCGCCTTCCCGTCGACGTGGTCGAGGCCAATGCGCTGCATGGCGGGCGGATTCCGTTCGCCGACAATTTGGTCATCGCGTCGCAAACGATCATCTCGAACGGAGTGGGCGCCTCGGTGGGGCTGGAGGCCGCTTATGCCCAGATGGGCGGCGGCGTCGCATCGCAGATCGGGCAATGGTTCACGCTGCGCCGGGGCGACCTGCGCACATTGGTCGGCGCAGGCGCGGGCGGGGCGATCGGCGCCGCCTTCGGCGCGCCGCTGACCGGCGCTTTCTATGCCTTCGAGATCGTGATCGGCAATTACACCCCGGCCGCGATCGCGCCGGTGATGGCCGCGGCTTTGTCCGCGGTATTCGTGAGCCGCGCGCTGGGGGCCGATCCCTATCTGATCGCGACGACGGCGGGGCGAGCCTTTTCGGTGTCCGATTATCTGCTCTATGCGCTGCTCGGCCTGCTCTGCGCGCTGTTCGGTATGCTGATCATGCGCCTTGTCGCCTTCACCGAGCTGCGCGTCCATGGCTGGCGGCGCATCGCCGGATGGAAGCCGGTCGTCGGCGGGCTGCTCCTCATTCCGCTGGCGATGCTGTCGCCGCAGACGCTGTCGGCGGGGCATGGCGCGCTCCATCTCGATCTGGTGCTGCGCCCGGCGCTGAGCTTTCTGGCGATCGTCCTGCTGCTCAAGATCGCGGCGTCGGTCATTTCGCTCAGCTTCGGCTTTCGCGGCGGGCTGTTCTTCGCCTCGCTTTTCCTGGGGTCGCTGATCGGACAGATTTTCGCGGGCCTCGTCAATCTAAGCCCGCTGGGAGCCTTCATCGATCCGAACGACGCCGCGCTCGTCGGCATGGCGGCGCTTTCGGTCTCGATCGTCGGCGGGCCGATGACGCTGGCGGTGCTGATGCTCGAGACGACGCACGACTTCGCTCTGATGGGCGTTGTGCTCACCGCGACGCTGGTGTCCAGCGCCTTCACGCGCGAGATGTTCGGCTATTCCTTCTCGACCTGGCGGCTTCACCTGCGCGGCTCGACCATCCGCAGCCCGCGCGACATCGGACGGCTGATGACGCTGACCGCCGGGCGTATCATGCGGACCGACTGGACCGCGGTGAGCCAGGATATGACCGTCGCCGAATTCCGGGACCGCGTGCCCCTGGGCAAGACCGCCAAGGTCATCCTGATCGACGCCGATGGCCATTATCGCGGAATCGTGCCGACCGCCGCGGCCTTTCATCCCGACCTCGACGGCGCGTCGGCGGTCGCGGGGCTGGCGACCCGGTCGGGCATCGTTTTGCGCCGGGCGATGGACATCCGGTCGGTGCTGAAGCTGTTCGATGAGGCATCGGCGGACGAACTCGTCGTGATCGACGACGACGAGCAGGTGATCGGCGTGGTGACCGAGCGACATGCCCGCCGCCGCTACTTCGAGGAACTCGAAACCTCGCAGCGCGAGCTGTTCGGCGAGAGCGGCTAGGGCCGGCTCACGGCGCGGCCACCCGCGCTTGCGACGAGGCGCGGGCAACGATGCCATATTCCCCGGCTTTGCGCCGCCGGCAGAGCAGGATGTAAAGAAACGTCGAGCGCGGCCACAGTGCGACGACGCGGCCGGTGAGATCCTGATACCAGCTTTGGCAGCCGCCCCGCGCCCAGACACTGGTGCGCAGCCGGCGCTGGGTGTCGCGGTCGAAGGCGGCGGCGCGCGCGGCGGACACCTCGATCGCGGCTGCGCCCGAGCGTCGCATCCAGCGCAGCGCCCGGATGATATGCTCGGCCTGCGCCTCGATCATCAGGATCTGCGAATTATGCCCGAGCCCGGTGTTGGGACCGAGCATCAGGAAGAAGTTCGGGAAAGCCGGAACCGACAGGCCCAGATAGGCGGCGGGGCCGTCCCGCCAAGCCTCGGCGAGCCGCGCGCCCCCCACTCCCCGAATATCGAGCCGTTTCAGCGACTCGACGACCTGAAAGCCGGTTCCGAAGATGATCGTATCGGCCGTGACGCGCTCGCCGCTCGCGGTCACGACCTGATTATGCTCGACCCGCGCGATGCCGCCGGTGTTGACCGAAACATTCGGGGCGGCGAGCGCCGGATAATAGTCGTTGGAGAGCAATGTGCGCTTGCAGCCGAGATCATAGGCCGGCGTCACGGCGGTGCGAAGCGCCTCATCGGGGATCGCGCGGGCGATGATCCGTTCGCCGTGCCGGCGCGCGAGACGGCGCAGCCGCTTCCCGCCGGTAAAGACCAGCAGCTGCGCTTCGTGCAGCCAATAGAGGCTCGCACGCAGCAGTCGCCGGTAGCCGGGCAGATGGCGGAGCGCGGCGCGTTGCAGCGCCCCGATCGGCCGGTCGAATTTCGGCAGCACCCACGGGGCGGTGCGCTGGAATAGAGTAAGCGACCGCGCCCGTTTCGCCAGCTCGGGCACGAACTGGATCGCGCTGGCGCCGGTTCCGACGACTGCGATGCGCCGCCCGGCCGCATCGAAATCGGCCGGCCATTCGGCGGAGTGAAAGACCGCCCCGGGGAAGGTTTCGATCCCTGCGATGGCGGGCTTCTCGGGCACATGCAGCGCCCCGATCGCCGAGACGAGCACCGCGGCCTTGAACAGTCGTCCGTCGCGCGTCCGCACCCGCCAAAGCGATTCGCCGGCGTCCCATTCGGCGTCGGCGAAGGCGGTATTCAGCCGCAGGTGCGGGCCGAGATCGAAGTGGCGCGCGACCTCCTCCAGATAGGCGAACAGTTCGGGCTGGGTCGGATAATAGCGCGACCAGTCGGGCCGCGGCCCGAACGAGAGCGAATAGAGATGCGAGGGAATGTCGCAGGCGCACCCCGGATAGCGATTGTCGCGCCAGGTGCCGCCGACGCTGTCGCCCTTTTCAAGGATGACGAAATCCCGCTGCCCCTCGCGAACGAGCCGCGCGCCGAGGCAAAGTCCGCTGAACCCCGCACCGACGATCAGCACCTCGACGCGGTCTTCGGGTTCGATGGGAGTCACGAGGCTTGCCCCCCGCGCACCATCGACCCGACATGCTCGCGCATGCCGCCCATCAGGGCGCGCAGCACATGCCCGTATCGGGCGGGGACGATGCGCGCGAGCAGGTCGCCGAAAACGGCGTCGCCGCCGATCAGCAGGCGCGGTTTTCCTTTTTCGACGGCGCGGACGATCAGGGCAGCGGCGCGATCGGGCTCCATCCGCAGCAGCTTTCCGAACGCCGCCGTTGCCGCCTGGGCGCGGCCGGGGTCGATCGCGCCCGCGATCTCCGCATTGCGCGCGATCGCGGTGCGGACGCCGCCCGGATGGATCGCGGTGACCTTGATCCCGATCCCGGCAAGCTCGTGCCGCAGCGCTTCGGTGAAACCGCGCACCGCGAACTTGCTGGTCACATAGGGAAGCTGGCCGGGCGGCGCGATCAGGCCGAACAGGCTGGAGAGGTTGGCGATCCGGGCATCGGGGCCGAGGTGCGGCAGAAAGGCTTTGGTCATCGCCAGCACGCCGCCGAAATTGACCGCCATCACCCGGTCGAACTCGTCGAGGCTGAGCTGGTCGAAGCGCCCCATGGCGGCGATGCCGGCGTTGTTGATGAGGATGTCGACATGCGCGATGCCGTCGCTGCCCAATATCTCGGCGGGCAGCCCCGCGACGGCCGCGCGGTCGGTCACGTCGACTCCGTGGAGGCTCGACACCGCCGTTCCCAGCGGCGCCGCAACCAGTTCGAGCATCGTCCGGTCGCGGTCCACCAGCACTAACCGGCATCCGCGCGCGGCGAGATGGCTCGCCAGCGCGGCGCCGATGCCGCTCGCGGCGCCGGTCAGGACGACGGTGCGCCCCGCAAGATCGTAACGCATCAGGCGGCGGCCAGCCCGTATTTCGCCTCGGTCGCGGTCAGCAGGTCGCGGTCGTCATGGTCCCAGGGATGAAAGCCCGGCCGGTAATATTGCAGATAGGGAAAGAAGCAGCGGCGGAGCACGCCGGGCTTGCCCAGCAGATATTTGGCGGTCCGCCACCAGGTCGCGGGCGTGTTGATGCGGTCCTCGCGATAGAGCGAGGCCATATTGGCGCCGATCGTCCAGAAAAAGAGCAGCGTGCTCGCGACCATCGTGACGGTGCGCAGAAGGTAGCGCCGCGGCGACGACCAGTTTCGCGTCGCGACCATCATCGTGTCGAAGGCGACCGCCTTGTGCTCGAGCTCCTCCATCGCGTGCCAGCTCCACATGCGCTTCGCCTCGTCGGGCGCGCCGGCGAGGTCGGTGCTGTCCGCTTCGAGCAGCGCGTGGGCGAGGATCGCGGTGAAATGTTCGAGCGCGCAGGTCGCCGCGAGCTGCCGTATCTTTGCATTGCGCTTGCCGAGCGCGATGACGCGCTGCGTCCGCGCCTCGAGCCTGGCGATGTCGTAACCGGCGTCGGTGGCGAGCGCGTTGAATTCGCGATGCTCGCGGCTGTGCACCGCTTCCTGGCCGACGAAATCCTTGATCTGCGAGCGCAGCGGCTCGCTGGTCAGGTGGCGATATTCGCGCACGCTGTCCATGAAGAATTTCTCGCCATCGGGGAAGGTCGCCGACAGCGCGTTGAAAAAGGCGGTCGCGACCGGATCGCCGCCATGCCACCAGCGCCGGCTTCGCGCGTTGCCATCGAACCGGAAGCGGAGGTTGCGGATGGTGATCGACAGGTCGTCGGGGCTCTTGGATGAAAGGCGTTTTTCGAGGGTCATGGGTTCGACTCCGTTTTGACAATGATGTCAAAATAGGAAGAGTTATACATCGATGTCAATATAAAAGTGCCAGGGGCGCCCAAGGGGCGTGCGGGAATCTCCTGCCTCGCCCTTTCCGTCATGCTGAACTCGTTTCAGCATCCATGGCCGAATCATGCAGAAAAGGCAGCCTAAACTGAGAAGGTGGACCATGGATGCCGAAACGAGTTCAGCATGACGAAGGAGAGGAAATCGGTGGATTCCCGCAAACTGCGCGGCTCGCCGGATTTTGATATTGACATCAAAGTCAATTTGCGAAACCATGATCGGGCAACAAGAACAGGCGGACCAGATTCCGCCGTCTTCAGGGGAGGATGATATGGGGTCGAGAAGCGTCTCGCGGGCCGGTGCGGCCGTCAGTCTGATCGCGGTTTCGATGTGTCTGGCGATGCCGGCGCACGCCGAGGAGGCGGCGGAACAGAAGCCGGCAGCCGAGGAGGGGCAGGGGCGCAGCAACGAGATCGTCGTCACCGCGCGCAAGCGCGCCGAATCGATCCAGGACGTGCCTGCTGCGGTAACCGCGGTGACGATGGAGGAACTGACGACGCGTCAGGTGACGGGCGGGCCCGACCTTATGACGCAGGTTCCCAACATGACCTTCACCAAGACCAATTTTTCGGGCTATTCGATCCAGATCCGCGGCATCGGAACGCAGGCGATCTCGGTCACCACCGACCCGGCGGTCGGTGTCGCGCTCAACAACACCCCCTTCATTCGCAACCGCTTTTTCGAACAGGAATTCTTCGACCTCGAACGGGTCGAGATCCTGCGTGGCCCGCAGGGCACGCTCTATGGCCGCAACGCGACCGCGGGCGTCGTCAACCTGGTGACCGCGAAACCGAAGTTCGAACCGGGGGCGAAGCTGTCGGTCGACGTCGGCAGTTACAACCAGATCCGCACCGAAGGGATGATCAACATCCCGATCGTCGACGACAAGGTTGCGCTTCGCCTGGCGGGCGCGTGGACGAAGCGCGACGGCTATGTGCACAACAGCATCACCGACAAGCAGATCGATGGCCGCGACCTCTGGTCGACGCGCGCCAGCCTGCTGTTCCGCCCGACCGATAATTTCGAGGCCAATTTCGTCTGGGAACATTTCAACGAAAACGACGACCGCCTGCGCTCGGGCAAGCAATTGTGCAAGACCGATGAACGGACCGAGGTCGCTGGGTTTCCGGTGACGCATTTTCAGGCGTTGCCCGATAGAGGGCAGTCTGGGGGGACCTATATTGGCGGGGTCCAATCGACTTTCAGCCAGGGGTGTTTGCCGTCGAGCTTCTATTCCGAAGAAAGTTATCAGACACCAAACGGCTTGTCCGCTCCATACTATGGCCCATTGGGCGCGATCGGTTTACCGGTGGCGCTGAAGGACCCTTATGTCAGTCGTGTCCAGTCGCAAAATTTGCGCGAGATCGAGTCAACGATCGAGCCACATTATCGTGCGCGTTCGAACATCTTTGAATTACAGCTCGGTTGGGATGTGGCTGACAATTTGAAGCTGAGTTCCGAAACTGCCTATTCAACCGACAAGATCTTTTCGACGCAGGATTTCAATCGTTTCAATACTCGTTCCGGTGCCTTCTTCTACGATGATCGACGCCCCGGCGTTCTCGAAGAGGGGCCGGTTGTGCTGACGCCGGAGGAAGCGTCGGGCAATGGCCGATTCAAAACCGGTATCTTCTGTGATCCACAATTGGGCTGTGCGGACCGGCTTGTCGGTATGGACCTCTCCACCGCCAAATCGACACAATTCGCGCAGGAATTCCGTCTGGCATCCAATAATGACGGGCCGTTCAATTTTAATATCGGCGCCAATTTCCTGCGTTATGATACGCGGGAGAAATTCTATGTTTTCTTCAATTCACTCAGTCTGGCTACAGCTAGAGGTTGGCCTGGCATCGACTACAAGCCCTATGTCGGCGGTGTCAGCGATAATCGGGAATGTATGCCTAACGGGTTGCAGCCGCCCGATCCCAATCGGGCCTATGAAGTTTCAACCTGCGTTTATATGGACCCCAATCCCGTCGGCAGCCTCAACGATCTTGGTCACAATTATTTCCTTAGCAACAACCCTTATGACCTGACATCCTATGCTGCCTTTGGCGAAGCCTATTATGACATTACGGATACGCTGAAATTCACGATCGGCGGACGTCTTACTGTCGATGAGAAGGAGGCGCCGCGCATTCCGAGTTGGGTTGTTGCGGGGCAGTCTGCCGGTTCCTCGGTCGCGAAAGTGATCGAGCAAAAATGGGTCAAGCCGACGGGCAAGGTCAGTCTCGATTGGAAGCCCGAACTGTCCTTCACCGACAGCACCTTGATCTATGCTTCGATATCCCGAGGCTACAAGGCGGGCGGCGCCAATCCGCCGTCGACTGGCACGGTGGCATACGCTTTGCCACTTGGCGGAAAGACGGACGTGGTCGACGCGATCGTCAGGCGATCTGCGACCCGCCCCGAAACGTTTGCCCCCGAGTATGTCAATGCGTTCGAGATCGGCATTAAAAACGAATTGTTGAATCGCACGCTGACGGTCAATTTGGCAGGCTTCTTCTATGACTACAAAGGCTATCAGATTTCGCAGATCGTCGATCGGTCGGCAGTCAATCTGAACTTCGACACGTTGGTCTGGGGAGCCGAACTGGAATCGCTGTGGAGCCCGACGGAGAATTTTCAGCTTGGCCTGAAAATGGGTTATCAGGGGAGCAAACTGAGGAAGGGGTCGCAGGCCGTCGACCTGATGGATCGTACAGCGGGCAATCCAGACTGGGTGGTCGTGCGGCCGTTTCCTGCCTATCCGTCAAACTGCGTCCTGCCGGCCGCCCTGTTTCAAGGCGTCGTTCCGGCAGGCGTCATTAACTTCGGAACGCCAGGTGACCCGGCACTGATCAATCTCGGTGGCATGAGCGGGGGCAATCCCGGTCCATGCGAACTGGCCTATCAACTGGGCTACGATCCCGTGACTGCAGCTCCCTATGTCCCCAATCCGACCACGGGTGGGCCGCTTTCGATGCTGGCGTGGAAGCCGGGTTATGGTGGATGGGATCCCTCGACCGCGCCGAACAATGGCGAAGGCTTCTACACGGACATATCGGGCAACGAACTTCCCAATGCGCCGCACGTCACCGTGTCGATCAATGCAGACTATACCATTCCCCTCGGAAAGAGCTGGCTGGCGACGCTGCACGGCGACTATTATTATCAGGGCAAAAGCTGGGCGCGCGTCTTCAACCGTCCCGACTATGACCGCATCAAGCCCTACACCACGGTCAACGCAGCGCTGCTACTGCACAATGCGGAGGCAGGCTGGAATATCATGGCCTACGTCAAGAATATCTTTAACCGGACCGCGATCACCGGCGCCTTCCTTCTCAGTGACGACACCCAGCTCGTCACCAATATGTTCCTCACCGAACCGCGCCGTTATGGTCTGCGCGTGACCAAGGAATTTTCGGGGCTTCCTTTCGGCTTCGGCGGTGCCAATCACCCCCATAAGCCCGGAACGCCGTGGGACGTGACGATCGAGGGTGGGGTCGAGCTGCTGCGGCATGGTGGCGGTAATGCTCCCTATCGCCCAACCTTCGCCGACGCCTATCCGGCGGACATCGACGCGTTTACTCCGATTCAGGCGCATCGTCCGCAGGCCTGGCGGGACAGCACCGACCTCGCGGTGATTGTCCAGCCGAACGACAGTCCCTGGAAACTGACCGCCGAGCTTCGCTATGGCAAGGATGGACAAAATCGGCGCGGTCGTGCGGAAAAGGTCGGCGATCCCATCTGCGCTTTCAGCAACCCTTCCAATATCGATGACTGTACCAGTATACGGCCAGTCTTCACCAATTGGTCTGACGTTGGAGCCGTCGATAGCCAGAAGCATTTGATCGGCGATCTTATTTTCAGTCACGCCATCGATCTGTCGCCGCGTGTACACAGCTTCATTGGGATTGGCGCGCGTTACACCGATTTACAGGATGATACATCACTCGACATATTTGGCATCCCGGATAACGTGCAAGAAAATAACATTCTCCTGCGGATGGCGGCCTTCCATCGCTATCAAAGCTATGCCGATATCAAGCGCGAATTCCACGGTGTTGGTCCGATTGTCCGCTGGGATGGCACTGCCGACCTCTTCGGGACTCCCGAAACCGGAGTCATCGGTTTCGACTGGGCGCTGACGGGAGGTTTGCTCTTCGGCCGTCAGAAATCCAACATCACGGCAGAGGAAACCGACGAATTCTGGGCTGAGAGCACGTCACCTGCAGATGTCGTGCGGCGCATCAATATTGCAGTGGGATATATGAGGTCGCCGGATACGGAAACCACCACCCAAGTCAGCATCGCCCGCCGCAACAGCGTCACCGTCCCGACGCTCGGCGCTGCGGCCGGCCTGTCCTACAGCATCGGGCGCGTGGGGGTGAAGGCGGGGTATCGCTGGGATCGCTATTTCAACGCCATCGATGGCGGCGGGGCGGATGGTCCGGGGAAATATGACCGCACGATCCACGGTCCCTACATCAAGCTGAGCATCGGTTTCGGGAACTGATCCAACCGCTCTCCCACCCGCACTCCGGGAAGCGTCCACTGGGGGGCGGGTCTTGGCCCGCCCCGCTTTTTTGGAAGGAGATGGAGGCTAAAGCGGCGCGATCACGAACATCGGCAGCAGTTTGGCGGCGAGGCTGCGCATCGCGTCCTCGTCCTGGCCCAGCATGTCGCGCAGGTGCGGGCCGATGACCGCATCCCCAAACGCGCACGTCGCGACCATCAGCACCGCCGACCGAACGCGCGGGTCGGCGTCCTCGTCGAGGAACTTGTCGCGAAAGGCGACGACCAGGCTGTTCACCGCCTCGCGCACCGGCTCCAGATGCGAAAAGTCGCGCGACAGGGCGATCCAGGCGGCGAGCTGGCCCGCGCCGCCTTCGCCAAAGGCGTCGAACACCTGATCGACGATCACCCGCGGCGCCGCGCCATCGGTCTTGATACGCTCGACCGCGCTGTCGAGTGCGTCGGTCAGGTCGCGGATCATCGATCCCATCAGCGCCGACTGCAGATCGGCGGCCGAGCCGAAATGATAGAGGACGTTGGCGTGCGACATGCCGATCGCTTCGCCGACATTGGCGAGCGTCACCGCGGCCGGCCCGCCTTCGAGGAGCAGCTTGCGCGCGGCGATCAGCCCTTCCTCGCGCGCCTTGTCGCCCATCCACTTGCGCCGCCGGACCCGGGGCTCCTTTGGAACTTTCGCCACTTCGGTCAATGATGGTCCCTCTATTCCCCCGGTGCGTGGGACGGCGGCGCGTCGGCGCGGCGGGGTGGCCGCCGACGGCGCAATGCCGTGACTCCTGAACCGCCGCTGCGCGTTCGTCAATATGACAGCGCGCACGAAGGCGGCGCCGGACCGGAAGAGGGAGGATCAGGCGGGGATGGCGGCCAGCCTCTGCCGAAGCCAGCGATGGCCGCGCGCGCGGACCTTCGCGGCATAGGCGCCGGGAAAGTGGATGATCCCGTGCGGCGCCTCGGGCAGCAGCGCCAGCTCGGCCTCGCCCCCTGCGGCTTGCAAGCGCTCGGCGAGCTGGACGCTGTCGTCGCGCAGCGGATCGATGTCGCCGACGACGATCAGCGCGGGCGGCAAGCCGGTCAGGTCGTCGTAAAGCGGTGAGAGGTCGGGCCGGCGCCTTTCCTCGCGGGTCAGGCCGGGACACAGCCGCGCGATCTGGCGCTCGAGCGTCGGGCCGTGGAGGACGAGGCTGTCCTTGCCCGCGGCCATGGCGCTGGGCGTGCCGCCGAGGTCGTAGACGCCATAATGCAGGACCATGCCGCGAAAGCGGCTTTGCCACTCCGGCTGATCTTTGAGCCTCAACGCGGCCGACAGCGCGAGGTGGCCGCCGGCGGACTCGCCGGTGAGGAAGATCGGCAAGTGCGCGGCGTCCGGCCGTTCGGCGATCGCCAGCGCCGCCGCGGCGCATTCGGTCTGGATCGCGGCGATCGAACGCGGCATCGCGAGCCGATAGTCGACCGAAAAGACCAGCAGGCCGCATGCTTCCGCAAAACCGGCGTTGAGCTTGTCGTCCATCGCGGCGAGGCCGACCGCCCAGGCGCCGCCGTGGAAATCGATCAGCACGCCCCTGGGCGGACCGTCGGGCCGGAGGATGCGGACGGGCGTGCGGTCGGGCGTCGGGAGACGCTCCAGAGTCAGGGCGATGCCGCGGCGGCCGACCCGTGTCGCCGATCCGGTCGTTGCCGCTTGCAGAAGCCGCCGCGTGAGCCACAGCCGTGCGCCGCCGGTCACCTTCAGCCGCGGCGCCCAGCGAAGCAGGTGGTTCCGTCGTCGCTGCGCCCGGATGTCCTCTTCGCTCACCATAGGCTCACCTCATTAATTTGACATTGAATTATATTCATACCCATCAGAACGGAGCAGATCGCCAAAAATTAGGCTCCATTCAACGGAATGGCGGCGTGGTCACTATTTATAATTGACATCAATGTCAAATTTGGGCAATCGAATCTCGAACAGGGCAACCGACGGGAGTTTTCGACACATGCATAAATCGACCGCCTTTCTGGGCGCCGCCGCCATCGTCCTCGCCGCGCCCGCCGCCTCGGCCGCGAGCCCGCGCGCCACGCTCGTCACCGCCGCGTTTCAGACCGGCGGCAAGACGCAGGCGCTGGCGCTGGTGAACCAGGCGATCCGGTCGCTCGACGCCACGCTGGCGAAAGAGCCCGGGAATCGCGACGCCCAGCTTCAGCAGGGAATCGCCTATGGCTATCGCGGCAAGCTGACGCGGTCGCTGGGCGATGCCCGGCGCGGGCGCGATTTGCTGACGACTTTCGCGAACCGCCATCCGAGCGATCCCGAGGCGCAGATCGCGCTCGGCGGATGGCATCTGACCGTGATCAACGAGGTCGGCGGGTTCGTCGGCGGCTCGGCGCTCGGTGCCAGCAAGAGCAAGGGGCTGGCGGCGCTGAACAAGGCGGTGAGCCTTGGCGGCAACCGCGCCTTCTTTCCCGCTTATGCCGGGCTGGCGCGCATCGCGCTCGACGCGAAGGACGCGTCGGCGGCAAAGCTGCTGCTCGACAAGGCGGTGCGCGCGCCGGCGCCGGCCGAAGTCGACCGGATCACACAGGCGGCCGCGAAGCGCGTCGTCGCGCTGATCCGTGCTGGCGACAACAAGGGGGCCTCCCGCCTCGCCGAGCAACTATTGCCGTTCGGCCGGATATCCTGACGCGGCGGCAAAGCAAGGAGGTTGCGGCGTTATTCGGCGGCGAGGCCGACCGCGGCGAGCGCTTTCGTCGCGACCTCCATGTCCTGATGATAATGGCCGCCGCTGATGCCGAAGCCGCCGATCACTGCGCCTTCCTCTTTGACCGGATAGCCGCCGCCGAAGGTGACGAGGCGGTCGGTGTGGACGATGCCGTGGAGAAGCGGCGGGTCGTTCTTGATGAACTCGTGCCACGCGTGCGTCGCCATGCCGAATCCGGCGGCGGTATAGGCCTTGTTGATCGCGATGTCGGTGCTGAGCAGCGGCGCGCCGTCCATGCGCTGGAAATAAATGAGATTGCCCGCGGCGCAGGTGACCGCGATGCACATCGGCACGCCGATTTCGGCGGCGGCCGCGGCGGCCGCGTCGGTCAATTCGCGTGCGGCGGCGGCGGAGATGGTGGCGATCGGGCGGCTGTGCGTCATGCGGAAACTCCTTAGTAAGCTAATTACTCAGGCGCCTCCATTGCCAGCTTCGCCCGCCGTGCGCCAGCCCCGCTGTGCGCCGCAACACAGGCGAGAACGCTCGCGACGACGAAGCCGAACGCCGCCGCTTCGAGCGCGGTCGGTCCGCGCTGTTCCCACCAGAAGGCATAGAGGAGCGCGAACAACGTCTCGAACAGGATCATCTGGCCGGTGAGCGCCAGCGGCAGCAATCGGCTCATCCGGTTCCAGAGCGCGTTGCCGGCGATCGACGCCAGCAGAGCGACGCCGACCGACACGCCCGTGAACAGCAGCCAGTCGGGGGCACCATGACCCCAATTTTCGAGGAAGAGCGCGAGCGGAAGCAGCAGCAGGCATTGGGCGCCGGTGGCGATCCCGATGAGCAGACTCCAGTCGTGGGCGGAAATCGCGTCGAGGCGGGCGAGGGCGCGGCTGTTGCGGACCGCATAGGCGGTCCATGAGGCGAGCGCGCCGATCGCGCAGACAAGGCCGATCAACGGCTCGATCGATGCGCTGCCGAGCAGCGCGAACGCCTGCCATCCGACGCAGATCGCGCCGGCGCCGCAGAGGAGGAGGGAGGGAAGCAGCCGTCGGAGCGGCACGGCATCGGCGTCGCGTCGGCCGATGATTGTCACCGCGACCGGCAGGAAGCCGATGACGAGCGAGGTCATCGCGATGCCGCCCGCCTGCACCGCCGCCGACAAGAGCACATAGTAAAGCGTGTTGCCGAGCAGCGCGAGCAGGGCGAGTTCGCGTCCGTCGCGCCGAGCGAGATGCGATGCGAGCATCCGGCGGCGCGGCGCGATCAGGACGAGCGACAACAGACCATAGGCGAGATAGCGCCCGATCGTCAGTTGCAGCGGCCCGAAGGCCGCGGCGAGTTGCGGCGCCAGGAAGACGAGACCCCAGAGCGCGCCGGCTCCCATGCCATATGCCACCCCGGCGAGGGTTGCCTTTCCGCCTTGCGCCATGGTCCCGATTCCCTTGCTGCCCAACGGCGCGGTGATAGCATCGCCGCAGCGAGCGAAGCGCTCTTGATCGCACCGGCAAATGCAACAAAAGTGCGTCCATGTCCCGTCCCGCCAACCGTTCCGCGCGCGCGCTCGATTCGTTCGACAAGGCGATCCTTCGCCTCGTCCAGCGCGACAACAAGATGCCGCAGCGCGCGATCGGCGAAGCGGTCAACCTCTCCGCGGCGGCGGTGCAGCGGCGGATCGCGGCGATGGAGGCGGCGGGGATCATCCGGGCGAATGTCGCGCTGATCGATCCTGCGGCAGCGGCGCTGACGATCACCTCGATCGTCGAGGTGCGGCTGATCGACGAACATGTGGCGACGGTCGAGGCCGCGAAGGCGCTGTTCCGGGCCACGCCCGAAATCCAGCAATGCTATTATGTCACCGGCGGGATCAGCTTTGCGCTGGTGATCGTCACGATCGACATGCCCGCCTATGAGGCGCTGACGCGGCGCCTGTTCGTCGAAAATCCCGCTATCGAAAGCTTCCGCTCGCTGATCGCCCTCGACCGCGTGAAGGCCGAAACGGGCGTCATCGTCCCCTGATTGGGAGGTGACAGGCCGGTCGCCCGGCGCGCAAGAAATGTCAAATCTCGTTGCAAGCGAGGCTAAAGCCACGCGGGGGGCGCCGATCTAATTCTTTCCCATGAGGTTCGCAGAGGCCTCGATCGGGAGAGATGATATGGCAAGCATGGCCTTTTCGCGCGCGCTTCTCGCCGCGCTCGCAATTTCGACATCGACCGCCGCGCTGGCGCAGGAGACGGGCGGCGCGCCCGCCGGGACCGACGCCGCCGACGGCGACATCGTCGTCACCGCGCAGCGCCGCGAACAGTCGCTGCTCGACGTGCCGCTCGCGGTCACCGCGCTCGGCGGCGACACGCTCGCCGAACGCGGCATCACCAATTCGGCGCAGCTCGGCGACGCGGTTCCCAATCTTCAGATCAACAGCCCTTATGGCGATACGCAGCCGAACTTCTCGCTGCGCGGCATCGGGGTCGCGAACGAATATAACAGCAATCAGGCGTCGCCCGTAGGGGTCTATCTCGACGACGTCTATCTGGCGCCGCGCACCAGCCATGGCATGGGGCTGTTCGACCTCGACCGCATCGAGGTGCTGCGCGGGCCGCAAGGGACACTGTTTGGGCGCAACACCACCGGCGGCGCGATCAACTTCATCACGAAGAAGCCGGGCCTGTCGGGCACGAACGGCTACGTCCAGATCGGTTACGCCAATTTCGACACGATCACCGCGCAAGGCGCCGCCGAGGCGACGCTCGCAGAGGATGTCGCGGGGCTTCGTCTCGCGGTGAATTATGCCAAGGGCGACGGGCAGATCAAAAACATCTTCCCCGGCGGGCGCGATGCGGCGTCGGTCGACACGCTGCAAGGGCGCGCGTCGCTGCGGATCAAGCCGACCGAGACGCTCGACGTCGTGCTGCGCGCCTATGGCGGGCGCGATCGCGGGACGCAGGCGGCGGTCCACGGCCTCGGCGCCTTCCGCACCGGGCTCGGCTTCTTCGAAACCGACGAGAATCGCATTGGCGAGAACCGTACCGACGCCTGGGGCTTTTCGGCCAATATCGCGCTCGAACTGAACGACCGGCTCAGCCTGACCTCGATCACCAGCTACGACGGCGGCAAGCAGGATTTGCAGCAGGCGGCCGACGGCTCGCCGCTCGACCTGCTCGATATCAACTGGCGGTCGCGTTACCGCCAGTTCAGCCAGGAATTGCGCGCCAATTACGATGGCGACGGCATCACCTTCGTCGGTGGACTCTTCTATGGTTGGGACCGTAACATCACCGACAATCGGTTCAACCTGCCGCTGCCCCCGGCGGGCGGCTTCTTCCAGCATTACCGGCAGGTGCGCAAAAGCTATGCGGTGTTCGGCCAGGCCGACATCGACCTTGCCGAGCGGCTCGTGCTGACCCTGGGCGCGCGCTATACCACCGACAAGTCGCGCTACGACGACGCCTTCGCCTATCTGTTCGTCGGCGGGGTCGACGATCCCGACACGCCGATCGCGACGACGGTGCCGTGCGCGGGCGTCGCGGGCACCTGTCCCTATGATCCCGATGCGCGCTTCGCGCTCGCCGACACCAATCACGCGCTGACCGGGCGCGTGGCCCTGAGCTATACTTTCGACAGCGGGATGCTGCTCTACGCCAGCTATAACCGCGGCTATCGCGCCGGGGCGGTCAACGGCGGCGGCTACACCTCGTCGAGCGGAATTTCCTACATCGAGCCCGAGCGGGTCAACGCCTATGAAGTCGGGATCAAGGGCCGCGCGGGCGGGCGGCTGCTGACCTATGCCGCCTCCGCTTTCTATTACGACTATGCGAACCAGCAGTTGCAGGACACGCGAGCAGGTCCCGTTTCCTTCCTCGTCAACGCCCCGGCGTCGGAGGTCTATGGCCTCGAGGTCGAAACGACGCTGCGTCCCGCCGCCGGCTTCCGCATCGATGCGTCGCTCGGCTGGCTGCATTCCAAATATAAGGAGCTGACGCTGCAAGGCGCCGACCTGTCGGGCAATTCGCTCCCCTTCGCGCCCAAGCTCACCGCGCAGCTCGGTTTCGAGTGGGACATGGTCGATATCGCGGGTGGCACGCTGACCTTCGCGCCGAACATGGCCTATTCGAGCCGCCAATATTTCTCGCCCTTCAACGCGGTCGACGCGCCCGGCACGCCGCAGGTGAACAGCGAGTTGCAGCAGGGCGCGAACGCCAAGGTCAACGCCTCGCTGAGCTGGTCTAACGACGCGCTGACCGTCCGGCTGTTCGCCAACAACCTCTTCGATCGCAAGACCTATGGCTATGGGCTCGACCTGCGCGGTGCGGGTTTTCCGTTCAATTTCCTCGTCCCCGCCGCGCCGCGCACCTATGGCGTCAGCCTGCGCTACGGTTTCTGACCATGGCGGCGGTCGACCTCAAGGACCCCGATCTCTACGTCGGCGCCATGCCCTATGCCGAACTTGCGGCGCTGCGCGCCGCGGGCTCGGTCCATTGGAACCCCGAGGCGGACGGCGCGGGCTTCTGGGCGGTGTTGGGGTTCGACGACATCGTCGCGGTGTCGCGGCAGGCCGATCTTTTCTCCTCGGCGCATGAAAATGGCGGGCACCGCATCTTCAACGAGAATGAGGTCGGGCTGACCGGGGCGGGCGAAGCGGCGATCGGTATCCCGTTCATCTCGCGCGACCCGCCGACGCACACGCAATATCGCCGCTTCGTCATGCCTGCGCTGTCGCCCGCGCGGCTGGAGGGGATCGAGGCACGGATCGCCGAGCGGGTCGAGCGGCTGTTCGCCGACGTGCCCTTGAACGAGACGGTCGACATCCTGCCGCTGCTCACCGTCCCGCTGCCGCTGCTGACGCTCGCCGAACTGCTCGGCGTTCCGGCCGAAATGTGGCACGATCTCCACCGCTGGACCGATGCCTTCGTCGGCGAGGACGATCCCGATTTCCGCCAGTCGCCCGAAGCGATGGCGGCGATCATGCAGGAATTCATGGGCTTTGCCGCCGCGCTGTTCGACGAACGCCGCGCGCGGCCCGGTCCCGACATCGCCTCGCTGCTCGCGAACACCGAAATCCACGGGGAGCCGGTGCCGCTGGGCGATTTCATCGGCAATCTGATCCTCGCGCTCGTCGGCGGCAACGAGACGACGCGCAATTCGATCAACCACAGCCTGATCGCCTTCGCGGCCAACCCCGACCAGTGGGATGCGATCCGCGCCGATCCCGGCCTGCTCCCGAATGCGGTCAAGGAAATGGTCCGCTATGCCAGCCCCGTCATCCACATGCGCCGCACCGCGACGCGCGACACCGAACTCGGCGGACAGGCGATCCGCAAGGGCGACAAGGTCGTCGTCTTCTACCCCGCCGGCAACCGCGATCCGGCGATCTTCGCCGACCCTGATCGCTTCGACGTGACGCGCCTGATCCGCCAGCATCTCGCTTTCGGCGCGGGGGTGCATGTCTGCGTCGGATCGCGGCTGGCCGAGATGCAATTGCGACTCGCCTTTGCCTGGATGGCGCGGCATGTTCGGCGCTTCGAGGTCGTGGAAGAGCCGCGCCGCGTGCGGTCGAACTTCATCAACGGCTTCAAGCGGCTCGAGGTCAGGCTGGTGGCGTGAAACAGGACAGCGTCTGGGATAATAAGGAGATCATCTGCGACGTCCTCGGCCGCGCGCCCGATGTCGAGATGGGGTCGTTCGGCGACGGCTGGTCGCTCTGCCGCTGGCGCCAGTTCGTCGGCAGCTATACCTTGCCCGCGCTGCCGCAGCCGATCTTCACCGTCCATGTCGCGGGCAAGCCGCAGGTAAAGACCTGGGACAGGGACGGCTGGACCGAGACGAGCTCGATCCCCGGCTGCGCGACGATCGTCCCAGCGGGGATGCCGACCGGCTGGCTCGTCGATGGCGAGCTCGACGTCGTGACGCTGTCGATGTCGTCGGACGTGCTCGCGGGGCAGCCGCACGCCGATCAGTTCAGCAGGATGCGCTTCGCCTTCGCCGATCCGCTGGGGGTCGCGCTGACCCGCCAGATCCTCGCCGAGCTTTACGCGCCGCAGGCCGAGGAGCGCACCGCCTATGTCTCGGCGATGGTCAATGCGCTCAAGGCGCATATCCTCTCGGGACCGCCCGCGCATGGCAATCCCACCGAAATCCCGGTGTCGGATTTTTCGGCCTACCGCCTCCACAAGATCATGAACGCGGTGCTCGCCAACCCGGCGGAAGAGCATAGCCTCGAAGCGATGGCGGCGGTCGCGGGGGTGACGCCGTCGCATTTCTGCCGCCTG
Source organism: Sphingopyxis sp. (assembly GCF_025869345.1). Lineage (GTDB taxonomy): Bacteria > Pseudomonadota > Alphaproteobacteria > Sphingomonadales > Sphingomonadaceae > Sphingopyxis. The sequence continues at coordinate 8,559 of NZ_JAOZVW010000071.1, read as the reverse complement.
TTCAAGAAGGCGACGGGCATTTCGCCGCACCAATATGTGATGAAGGCGCGGCTCGACCGCGCACAGCAGATGCTCGTCCAGACCGACCTCAGCCTCGCGGCGCTGTCCGAGGCGACGGGTTTCACCAGCCAGAGCCATTTCAGCCGCGCCTTCCGCGCCTGGTTCGGCATGGCGCCGAGCGACTATCGCCAGCAGGAACGGCGCGGGCTTCATTGAACGGAGAAGGATATGACCGAAGCGACGGCCGCCGTGGTGCGACAGCCCGGCGGCGATTTCACGATCGAGACGATTGCGGTCGAGGCGCCGCGCGCGGGTGAGGTGCGGGTGCGGATCGCGGGGGTCGGGCTCTGCCACACCGATCTGATCTTCCGCGACCAGTTCGCGCCCTTTGCGCTGCCCGGGGTGCTCGGCCATGAAGGCGCCGGGGTGATCGAGGCGGTGGGCGAGGGCGTCGAAGGCCTCGCCGTCGGCGACGCGGTCGTCGTCGGCTTTTCGAGTTGCGGCGCCTGCCCGCGCTGCGACGAGCATCTGCCGAGCTATTGCCAGAGCTTCGTGCCGCTGAACTATGCCGGGATGCGGCTCGACGACGGCTCGACCGCCTATGCCAAGAGCGATGAGCGGATCACGTCGCATTTCTTCGGTCAGTCTTCTTTCTCGGCGCTGACCGTCACGCGCGCGCGCAATGTGGTGAAGGTCGATACGTCGAAGGTCGCGCTCGAACTGCTCGGGCCGCTCGGCTGCGGCTTCCAGACCGGCGCGGGCGGCGTGATGAACTCGCTCGCCTGCCCCGCGGGGTCGAGCATCGCGATCTTCGGCGGCGGCCCGGTCGGGCTGGCGGCGGTGATGGGCGCGGTGATCCGGGGATGCTCGACGATCATCCTCGTCGAACCGATCGCAGCGCGGCGCGACATCGCCGGGAGGCTCGGCGCGACGCATGTCGTCGATCCGGCCGAGGCTGGCGATCTGGCCGAAGCGCTGCGCGCGATCGTTCCGGCCGGGCTCGATTTCGCGTTCGACACCAGCGGCGTCATTCCCGTCATCGAGGCCGGGCTTGCCGCGCTCGGCAGCCATGGCGCGATCGGGCTCGTCGGCGTGCCCGCGCAACGCGACGCCGCGATCAGCGTCAACATCGCCGCGCTGATGACCCCGGGGCACCGCATCATCGGGATCATCGAGGGCGACAGCGACCCGCAGCGCTTCATCCCCGAGCTGATCGCGCATCACGCCGCGGGGCGCTTCCCCTTCGACACGCTGATCCAGACCTTTCCGCTTGCCCGGATCAACGAGGCCGTTGCCGCGCAGGCGCGCGGCGAGTGCATCAAGGTCGTGCTGATACCCTGAGGAGAGATACCATGAATTTCGACCGCGACTATGCGATGCTGATCGGCGGCAAGCTGGAGGCCGGCAGCGCCCGCTTCGACGTGCTCAACCCCGCGACCGAGGCCGTGATCGCCAGCGTGCCCGATGCGGACCGCGACGACCTCGACCGCGCCGTCGCCGCGGCGCGCGCCGCTTTTCCCGGCTGGGCCGCGACCCCGATCGCCGAACGCAAGGCCGCGCTGAACGCGATGGGGCAGGCGGTGCTCGCCAACGCCGATGCCTTCAAGCGCCTGCTGACCGCCGAACAGGGCAAGCCGCACGCCGAGGCTGAGGGCGAGATCATGGGCGCGGGCTATTGGCTGATGGGCGCGGCGAGCCTCGATCTGCCGGTCACGGTCAACGAGGACAGCGACGAACGCTATAGCGAGACGCGCCACGTCCCACTCGGCGTCGTCGGCGCCATCGCGCCGTGGAATTTCCCGATGATCCTCGCGATGTTCAAGGTCGGCCCGGCGCTGCTGGCGGGGAATGCGATGGTGCTGAAACCCTCGCCCTTCACGCCGCTGGCGACGCTCAAGTTCGGCGAACTGGTCAAGGATCTGCTGCCGCCGGGCGTGCTCAACATCGTCACCGGCGGCGATGCGCTCGGCCCGTGGATGACGAGTCATAAGGGCTTCGACAAGATCAGCTTCACCGGCTCGACCGCCACGGGACGCCGGGTGATGGAATCGGCGGCGCCGACGCTGAAGCGCGTCACGCTCGAACTCGGCGGCAACGACGCCGCGATCGTCATGCCCGACGTCGATGTCGAAAAGGTCGCCGAGGAGCTCTTCTGGGCCGCCTTCCGCAACAACGGCCAGATCTGCATCGCGACCAAGCGTATGTATGTCCACAAGGACATCTACGAGCCGCTGAAGGAAGCGCTCGTCGCCTATGCGAAGACGGTGAAGGTCGGCGACGGGTCGGAGCAAGGCACGCAAATCGGCCCGATCAACAACGAGGCGCAATACCGCCGCGTGCTCGACCTGATTCAGGATGCCAAGGACAAGGGCTATACATTTCTCGTCGGCGGCGAGGCGGCGGAGGTGCCGGGTTATTTCATCCCCGTCACCATCCTCGACAACCCGCCCGAGGACAGCCGCATCGTGCAGGAGGAACAGTTCGGCCCCGTGCTGCCGCTCCTCAAGTTCGACGACTTGGATGAGGTCGTCGCGCGCGCCAATGCGACCGATTACGGCCTCGGCGGTTCGGTCTGGGGCTCGGATGAGGACAAGGCGTTCGAGATTGCGCAGCGTATCGCGAGCGGGACGGTCTGGGTGAATGAGGTCCAGCATCTGTCGCCCACCGCGGCGTTCGGCGGGATGAAGCAGTCGGGCGTCGGGGTCGAGGGCGGGGTCGAAGGCCTGCTCGAATATACCAATGCGCAGACGATCGTGCAGCGGAAGAAAGCGACGCAGCCCGCCTAGCGTCAGGTGGCGGCGAACGCGTCGCGCTGCTGCGCCATTTCGACGCGGTCGCGCCCCATCGCCTTCGCGCGCAGCAGCGCGGCGTCGGCGGTGCGCACCAACCGGTCGGGCGGACAATGGAGCGGCGTGATCGCGACCCCGATCGAGACGGTGACGGGGCCAAGATTGCCCGCTTCGCTGCCGAGCTGCAGGCCGGCAATCCGCTGCCGGATTTCCTCGGCGCGCGCGCTTGCCTGGTCGGCGGAAAAGCCCGGCAGCAGGACCATGAACTCCTCGCCGCCATAGCGGAAGGCGAGCCCCGCTTCGCGCGTTGCATTCGCCAGCACGCGCCCGACTTCGCGCAGGATCATGTCGCCGGCATCGTGGCCGTGGACGTCGTTGAAGCGCTTGAAATGATCGACGTCGACCATCAGGCAGCCGAGATCGCGGCCGAGCCGCCCGGCCTCTGCGAGTTGCACCTCCAGAAGCTGATCGAGCTGCCGCCGGTTCGGCAGGCCGGTGAGCGGATCGGCGAGCGCCATTTCGCGCAGCGTTTCGCGGAGCTGGAGGTTGGCGACGGCGAGCCCGATATTCTCTGCCAATATGTCGAGATAGATTTCGGGGCCGGTCAGGCCGTCGCCCTGCGCATCCCTGGGTTCGAGATAGAGCAGCCCCAGCGTCTCGCGCTGTGCGATCAGCGGCAGGCACAGCGTGTCGAGCGGCGCGTCGCCGGCGCGCTCGACATGATCGCACGGCACATCGATGCTGGCGCCCGCGGGCCGATGCGGAACGCCGCGCCGCAGCGCCCAGCAGGCAAGCGCCGAAAATTCGGGCCTCGAATGAAGGGGATCGAGCCAGTTGGTCGCCTCGACCACCCTATTGCGCCGCCGGTCGAGCAGGTAGAGGCATCCGGCGAGTCCCGGTGCGATCTCGGGCATGAAGCGGCCGACGACCTCTTTCAGATCGTCCATCGTGTCGCAGCCCTGCAGCCGCTGCGTCATCCGCGACAAGAGGTCGCGCATCGCCCGGTCGGCGTCGCGCTCGGCCTCCAGCCGCAGGCGTTCGAGGCCGTTCTCGCGGAAGATGCGGATCGCCTGCGCCATGTCGCCGATCTCGTCGATCTGGTCGATCGCGGGCGGTTCGGCCTCGAAATCCTGCCGGGCGAGGCGGTTGACGACGTCGCTCAGTTTGACGACCGGATGCAGCACGCGCTGCTTGAAGACGAAATAGAGGACGCAGAGCACGAGCAGCGCGGTCAGCGCGAGCACGATCTCCGACATGCGCTTCCACAGCCGCGACAGGTCGGTGGCGGCCGCGACCTGCCGTTCGGTGCGGCTTTCGAGCCGGTCCTGAAAGCGCCTGAGGTCCATTTCGGCGCGGTCGAGCTGCCGCTCATATTCGGCGCCGAACAGGATCTGGCGGGCCTGTGCTTCATCGCCCTTCTCGTGCGCCGCCAGCGCTGCGCTCTGCTCGTCGCGAAGCAGGTCGGCGAGCCGCACCGCCTCGCCGAGCGCCGCAAGCTCGCTTTCGGAAGCCCCCGCATCGCCGATATGCGCGATCCGCTGCTCGACCGGCTTGAGCGCCGCCGCCTCGGCGCGGTAACCGACCAGATAGGTCGCATCGCCGCTGTTCACATATTGGCGCGCGCGGTCGCTCAGCGCGAAAATGTCGTCGCCCAGCGTCGCGGTCGCCTGATCGAGCCGGTAGCGCTGCTCGACCGCCTCGCGCTCGCGCTGCTGTGCGTTCGAGGCGAGCAGCATCGTCGTCGATGAGGCGATCGTCAGCACGACCGTCGCGCCATAGGCCCAGTTGGTGATGGTCGCGAGACGCATGACCTCCGCTTAATCGCATCGCGATCTTATGGAAGAGGGAAATGCGCGCCCGGTCAGATGGCCGCGGTTGCCGCCATCACCTGCCGCCCGTCGGCCGCAAAGGCACCGAGCTCGATCGCATCGCCGCTGCCGCGCAGCGCAAGATGCAGGTCCTCGCCGCAGATGGCGGGCGAGGTGCCGCGAAAGTCGAAGCGCCTGACGGCATTGTCGCCGAACCGCCGCTGCGCGAGGTCGAGCAGCAATGTCGCGGTCAGCGGGCCGTGGACGACGAGGCCGCGATAGCCCTCCTGCTGGCAAGCATAGGGAAGATCATAGTGGATGCGGTGGCTGTTGAAGGTCAGCGCCGAATAGCGGAACAGCAGCGCCTCCGACGGAACGATCATCCGGTGCGCGTCCCACGGCGACGGATCGAAACTGCCATCGCCGGGCAGCGGCGGGGCAGGCGGAGCGTCGGCGGGGGCCGGCTCGCGAAAGACGATCGATTGCGTCTCGCGCACCGCCAGCTCACCGTCGCCGCGGGTTTCGTGGGCGACTTCGGCGAAGACGAGCTTGCCGCTGCCGCCCTGTTTTTCGGTGATCGCGGCAACGCGCGAGCTGCGCGCCACCGACTGGCCGGGGCGCAGGGGGCGGAGAAATTCGACCTTGCTCGCCGCCCACATGCGGCGGGGCAGGGGGATCGGCGGCAGGAAGCTGTTCGGGCTGTCGTCGCGCACCGGATGGCCGTCGGCGCCGAGGATCGCGGTCGGCGCATCGGGCAGGCCGAAGCACCAGTGATAAGCCTGCGGGACGCTGCCGTCCGCCGGGGCGGCGCGATCGAGCGTCGCGAGCCAGCGCGCCACCGCGGCCGGATCGATATGGTCGCGGCGGACATCCTCGCGGCCGATCCATGCGCTCCAGTCGCTCATCAGTTTCGTCCCCCGGTCAGCCCGCGCGCGATCACCTGCGCCTGAATTTCCGCCGCGCCCTCGAAGATGTTGAGGATGCGCGCGTCGCACAGCACGCGGCTGATCTCATATTCGAGCGCATAGCCGTTCCCGCCGTGGATCTGCAGCGCCGCGTCGGCATTCGACCAGGCAGCGCGCGCGCCGAGCAGCTTCGCCATCCCCGCCTCGATGTCGCAGCGCTTTCCCGAGTCCTTGGCGCGCGCGGCGGCGTAGCTGAGTTCGCGCGCGGTGACGAAATCGACCAGGCTCATCGCGAGCTTGTCGGCGACGCGCGGGAAATGGACGATCGCCTTACCGAACTGCTTGCGGGCGAGCGCATAGCCCAGCCCGAGTTCGAGCGCCCGGCGCGCGACGCCGACGGCGCGCGCGGCGGTCTGGATACGCGCGCCCTCGAAAGTGCGCATGAGCTGCTTGAAACCTTGCCCTTCCTCGCCGCCGAGCAGCGCGTCGGCGGGCGCGGTCAGCCCATCGAACTGGAGCGCATATTCGCGCATCCCGCGATAGCCGAGCACTTCGATCTCGCTGCCGGTCATGCCGGTGGCGGGGAAAGGATCGGCCTCGGTCCCGCGCGGCTTGGGGACGAGCAGCATCGACAGGCCGGCATAGCCTTTCGCATCCGGAAGGGTCCGGGCGAGCAGGGTCATCAGGTCCGAGCGGCTGGCGTGGGTGATCCAGGTCTTGGCGCCGTCGATCACCCAATGATCGCCTTCGCGCCGCGCGCGTGTCTGGAGCGAGCCGAGATCGGAGCCGACGTCGGGTTCGGTGAACACGGCGGTGGGCAAAATCTCGCCGCTCGCGATCTTCGGCAGCCATTCGGCCTTCTGCGTGTCGGTGCCGCCCATCGCGATCAGTTCGCCCGCGATCTCCGAGCGCGTGCCGAGCGACCCCGCGCCGATCCAGCCGCGCGACAATTCCTCGGTGACGAGGCACATCACGAGCTTGCCGAGGCCGAGGCCGCCAAATTCCTCGGGGATACAGACGCCGAAGGTGCCGAGTTCGGCCATCGCCTGCACGGTGGCGTCGGGGATCAGGTCGTTGGCGAGGTGCCAGCCGTGCGCGTGCGGGATAATCGCGGCGTCGGTGAAGCGGCGATACTGCTCGCGGATCGCGTCGAGGTCGGCGTCGTGCAGCGTCTCGCTCGGCCAATGGCCTTCCGCGAGCGCGGCGGCGACCGCGGCGCGCATTGCGGCATGGTCGGCGTCGAGCAGGTCGGCGCAGGCGTCCGCCAGCACCCGCGCGGCGGCGGCGATGCCGAGATCGGCCGGGCGGAAGATTTCGTTCTGCCCCATCGGCAAACCGCCGGTGAGCTGGCCGATGCCTTCGGCGAAAGCGAGGGTGGCGATCTGGCCGTCGAGCGGGTTAGAGCCCTGGCCGGACTCGAACCACGCAAGCGTTGCTTCCAATGCCGCGACCGTCGTTGCGACCCACGCAAAGCCGTGCGCCGCGCGCTGCTCGCGGTCGATCGGGTTCGCCGCCAGCCGCCCGGCGAGCGCCGCCTGTGCCGCGCCGCGATAGGCCTGTACCGCTACAAGAGCGCTATTTAGATTCGCACGCATCGTCAGGACCTCCCCCCTTTCCTATCGTCACCCCGGACTTGATCCGGGGTCCCGCTCAACAACGGTGAAAAGCTGGACCCCGGATCAAGTCCGGGGTGACGAGGAGGAAGGTCTTGTTTCAATGTGACCGCCTGATGCTTATCGATCCGTGCTCCCTCAAACCGCGCGCTCGAAGATCGCCGCGATGCCCTGGCCGCCACCGATGCACATGGTTTCAAGGCCATAGCGGCCGTTCCTGCGAACCAGTTCGCGCGTCAGATTGGCGAGGATGCGCCCGCCGGTCGCGCCGATCGGGTGACCCAGCGAGATGCCCGATCCGTTGACGTTGAGGATTTCGTTCCGGCTGTCGTCGTCGGACCAGTCCCAGCCCTTGAGCACCGCGAGCACCTGCGGCGCGAAAGCCTCGTTGAGCTCGACGAGGTCGATGTCGCCCCAGCCGAGGCCGTTCCGCGCGAACAGGCGCTCGACTGCGGGAACGGGGCCGATGCCCATGCGGCTCGGATCGCAGCCCGCCGCCGCCGAGCTGTGATACCAGGCGATGGGTTCGAGGCCGAGTTCGTCGAGCTTGTCCTCGGCGACGACGAGACAGGCGGCGGCGGCGTCATTCTGCTGGCTCGCATTGCCCGCCGTGACCACGCCGCCTTCCAGCGCGCGCAGCTTGCCGAGCGTTTCCATGCTTGCGTCGGCGCGATAGCCCTCGTCGTGCGCGAAGACGACCGGATCGCCCTTCTTCTGCGGCACGCTCACCGGCACCAGTTCGTCGTCGAACAGGCCGTTCGCCCAGGCGGCGGCGGCGCGCTGATGGCTCTGCACCGCATAGGCGTCGCACGCCTCGCGGCTGATGTCATAATCCTTGGCGAGATTTTCGGCGGTTTCGATCATCCCGGTGATGACGCCGAAACGCTCGACCGGCTGCGACATCACGCGGCCGCGCGTCAGCCGGTCGTGGAGGGTGAGGTTGCCCGCGCGCACGCCCTTGCGGACGTCGGTGCTGTAATGCTCGACATTCGACATCGATTCGACGCCGCCCGCGACGACGACATCGGACATGCCGGTCTGGACCATCATCGCGGCGTTGACGATCGCCTGCAGCCCTGAGCCGCAGCGGCGGTCGAGCTGGTATCCCGGCACAGCGAGCGGCAGGCCCGCGGCGAGCCACGACCAGTGACCGATGCACGGCGCCTCGCCGTTGCCGTAGCCTTGCGAAAAGACGACGTCGTCGACGCGCGCGGGGTCGACCTTGGTGCGCTCCATAAGCGCCTTCAGGATGACGGCGCCGAGGTCGCCCGCGGTCATCGACGAGAGCGAACCGCCGAACTTGCCGACGGCGGTGCGGATGGGGGCGACGATGGCGGCGCGGCGCAGGGTCATTTCGGGTCTCCGATTGGGGCAGGGGTATTTAGCTGCTTCGTCACCCCGGACTTGATCCGGGGTCCCGCTAAGCAACGCTGGGAAGCGGGAC
>NZ_JAOZVW010000070.1:42061-45494 GCF_025869345.1 Sphingopyxis sp. | reverse complement strand
AGTGTGGGGTCAGCCGACGCACGCCCTGGGTTCCCGCTTTCGCGGGAATGACGAAAGTGGGGAGTGTCCGCTTCCCACCCCGAAGCCGCCAAAAAGAAAAGGGGCCGGGTTTCCCCGGCCCCAGGTCTAGCGCGACCCGCAGAGGATCAGAATTTGAACTGGAGACCCGTCTTGACCGAATAGCCGTAGCGCTCGACCTCGTCGGTCCGCGACGAAATTCCCTGGAAGACGCGGTAGGGCTCGTCGTTGAGGTTCGATCCTTCGAGGAAGATCGTCACATTCTTGACGATGTCGTAGCCGATCCGCGCGTCCCACTGGTTGAAGGCGCCGACATAAAGGTCGGTGTCGGTATCCCCGCCCGGTTCGAGCAGATAGGCCGAGCGGTAGGTATAGGCGATGCGCGCCGACAGCCCGCCCTTCTCATAGGAGAGGAAGGCCGACGCCACCCGGTTCGACTGGCTGCCGAGCGGCAGCCGTTCGTCGCCACGGCCCGGAATACCCTTCGCGCGCGATTTCACGAAGGTGATGCTGCCGCCGACGCTGAAGCCGTCGAGCGGTGACGGCAGGAAACTGAGTTCGGTCTGCGCGTTGATCTCGATGCCCTTGACGAAGGCGCTGTCGGCGTTGACCGGCATCGTCACCTGCGCATCGACCAGCGCCTGCCCGGCAAAGGTGCCGCTCTGCACGACGGTAGCCGTATAGATCGGATTCTCGATCGTCTTGTAGAAGCCGGCGATGCTGATGATGCCCTTGCGCCCGATATAATATTCGCCTGCGAGGTCGTAGTTGGTCGAGGTCAGCGGCTTGAGGTCGGGGTTGCCCCTCGTCACCTCGTTATCGCTGGTGTTGACGACCGTCGTCGGCGCGAGCTGTTCATAGTTCGCGCGCCCGATCGCGCGCGTCACCGCGGCGCGCAGGACGAGTGACGGCGTCGCGTTCCAGCGCAGGTTCAGGCCCGGGAAGAAGTCGGTGTAGCTCTGCGACCCGAAGCTGTCGTAATCCTTGTCGAGATCGGCGACGGTCGTCGTGTCGAGAATGTCCTTCGCCGCATAATTGCTCTTCGTCTTTTCCATGCGGACGCCGGGAATCGCGGTGAAGCTGCCGAATTTCAGCGTCGCCATCGCATAGGCAGCAAAGATCTTCTCGCGGATCAGATAGTCGGCGGCGAGGCTGTCGCCGACGGTGCCTTCCTCGTCGAGCTCGAACCCGGCGAGGTTCGACTGGAAGAAGCTGTCGGCGCTCGGGCGGCTGATCGTCGCACCGAACGGATAGCGGCCCTTGAAGATGCTGTCGATCGATCCGTCCTGAACCTGATCGAGCGTGAAGTCGTCGTCATAGCCGCCATAGATCACCGATTCGGCATCGTTGGTCTTGCGCCGGCTCGTATATTTGGCGCCGACCTGGATCGTGCTGTCGTCGCCGATACCCACCGGCGTGCGGAAATCGGCGCGCGCCTGATAGAGATCCTCGCGCGCGCGACGATGCTCGTAGCTCGTTTCGTCGAATTTATACTTGGTCGGATCGAACGCCGTCGCGCCCGATTGATAGAGCGGAATCGTGCCCGACAGGTCGTACGACCCCGTGATGTTCTTGGCCGCGAAGATGATTTCGTCGCGGTGCGGGTCGCGCTTGTTGGCCTGGGTATAGCTGCCCTCGACGCGCAGCCAGCTCGGCCCGAGATCGAACTCGCCGCCGAACGACGAGGTGAAGGTGTCCGAATCCTCCTCGCGCGAGCGCAGCGCGCGCTTCGCCTTGGCGCCGGAGAAGTCGCCGCTGGTCGCGGTCTGGTTGGTGATCGCTTCGTCGTCGAGGTCGACCTGGAAGCCCGGACGCGATTCCTTGTCCTTATATTTGGAATAGAGGAAACGCGCGAAGACCTTCACGTCATCGGTCGGGCGCCAGTCGAAATTGGCGACCGCCCCATAACGCTGACGGCGCGTGTGATAGTCGCGCAGCGTCTGGCGCAGCGGCACGAACTGACCGTTCACCTCTTCCCATTTGCCGCCCGACTGGATGTTCTGCGCCTCGAACTCGCGGTTCGAATAGTTGAGCGCGAAGACGAAGCCGAACTGGCGGTCGGGGCCGAAGCGCGACCCGATCGACGCATCGAATTCATAGGGATGCTTGCCGTTGAGGTCATATTTGCCATAGGCCGCGCGCAGACTGCCGAAGGTCCCCGGCCGGTCGAAGGCCGACACGGTTTCGATATTGGCGGCGCCCGCGATCGCGTTGGCGTCCATGTCGGGGGTCAGCGTCTTCGACACCGTCACCGCGCCGATCAGCGCCGAGGGGATGTCGTCGAGCTTCACCTGACGCGAATCGGGTTCGGGAGCGGCGGCGGTCTGGCCGTTCAGCGTCACGTTGAGCAAGTCGGGCGACACGCCGCGGACGGTCAGATAGCGGCCCTCGCCCATGTCGTTCGCGACGCTGAGGCCCGGCAGGCGGCGCAGCGTTTCGGCGACATTCTGGTCGGGCAGGCGGCCGACGTCGTCGGCGCGAACCTCGTCGACCTGGGTATCGGTGTTGCGCTTCGTCTCCAGCGCCGCGCGGTCGGCGGCGCGGCGGCCGCTGACGATGATCGCGTCGCCCTGATCGGCCGGGACCGGTGTCTCCTGCGCCCATGCCCCGGTCATCGGGACTGCCAGACATGTCGTGAGCAAAAGCGCCCGTCCGAACCGCCGTGTCATTATTGCCTCTCCTCCCCGGCACGGCTCCCTGCCGCGCTCGTTCGGGCATCATAATGGCACAATTATTCTATATTGCAAGTAAAATAGAATATATCTTGCACAACGGCTTGGCGAGACGCAGGGATAGGACGCACACGGCGTGCGATCTGACACCAAGCTGACAGGAAGTTCAGGCGGATAGCGTCCAGCCGACGCGGACTTCAAGCCCGCCGAGCGGCGAACGCGCGAGCACCAGATCGCCGCGCGACGCCTCGGCCAGCTCGCGCGCGATGGCGAGGCCGAGCCCATGGCCTTCGCCCCCCGAATCGAGGCGCGCGCCGCGCAGGATCGCCTCGTCGCGCTGCGCGCTGTCGAGCCCGGCGCCATCGTCGCCGACGACCAGCATCCGCCGGTCGCCCACCGTCTCGACCGCGACGTGGACGAGACGGCGGGCATGGCGCGCGGCATTTTCGAGCAGCGGCCCCAGCAGTTCGGCGGCATCGTCGCTGGCGAGCGGCAGCGTCGTGCGTTCGTCGCACGCCAGCGAAAAGGCGACGCGCTCGCCCGCCCCGGTCTGTTCGATCACCGCGATCAGCCGTTCGATCAGCGGCAGCGCCACCGTGCTGCGCCCTTCGGGAACAAGGCTGATCCGCGTCCGCGCCAGTTCGCCGTGGGGGGGCGGGCGCCCCGCCGGGGGGGAAGGCTAAGAGACCCCGGGCCGCCGCCCCCCCCCCGCCGGGGGGGCCCCCCCCGCGGGCGGGGGCGGG
>NZ_JAOZVW010000070.1:0-42051 GCF_025869345.1 Sphingopyxis sp. | reverse complement strand
CACGGCGGCCCCGTGGATGCCCGCGGACAGCACCTTCTTCGCGTCCGCCGCGTCCGCCCTTCTTCGGCTTCCCTGGGGGCGCGTCGCGCGGCTTTCGACGAATCGAGCCCGTCGGCCATCGCCGCCGCACCGGCTTCGCGCGCCCGCGCGCTCTGCGCGGCGAGCGCGGCGAGCGGGGTCTTGAGGCCGTGCGCCAGATCGGCGGCGCGGCGGCGCGCACGCACCAGATCGGCTTCGCGCGCATCGGCCAGCGCGTCGATCGAATCGGTGAGCGGCGCAAGCTCGCGCGGATAGGTGCCGCCAAGCCGCGCCGACGCGTCGCGGCGCAACCGCTCGACCTCCTGCCCGACACGCCGCAGCGGACGGAGGCCGAGCCCGACCTGCGCCCAGGCCGCGAGCGCGAGCACCGCCCACAACAGCACCAGAAACAGCGCCATCTCGCGCCCGAACTCGCGCTGCGCGGGCGCCAGCTTGGCGAGGTCGTAGCCGAGCTGGACGATCACCGGCGGTTCCTGCGGCTGCAGGCGGATCGCGCGTTCCATCAGCAGCAGTTGCTGGCCGAAGGGACCCGCGGCGCGGCGAATCCGCCAGCGGTCGGCGGGCGCCGACGCCGCGGCGGGCAGGTGGCTGTCCCAGAGCGAAACCGAGCGGATCGCGCCGGCTCCGGTCGACGCCTGCCAATAGAGCCCGCCGGCGGGAACCGCGAAGCGCGGATCGGCGGGCTCGGCCCCCGCGACCGGCACCCCGCGCGCCAGTTGCAGATCGGCAAGAAGCGGCCGCACCTGAACGAGGAGTTCGTCCTCGACGCGCCGCTCGACATGGCCGTCGAACAGCCAGGTCATCGCGAACCACGCGACGAGCAGCGCCAGCGCGATCGCGACCCCGGCCCCCGCGAGCAACCGAAGCCGGAGCGAGCCGCCTGTCACGCAGCGGTCGCCGGCAGAATATAGCCGAAGCCGCGCCGCGTCTGGATCGTATCGGCGCCGAGCTTGCGCCGCAGCCGCGCGACCAGCGCCTCGATCGCATTGGCATTTTCGGCGTCGGCATCGCCATAGAGGTGATCGGAAAGCTCGGTCGCGGGAACCGCGCGGCCGGGGTGATGGGCCAGATAGTCGAGCAGCCGGTATTCGAGCGGCGAGAGCTTGACGAAGGCGCCATCGAGGGTCGCGGTCATCCGGTGCGTGTCGATCCGGAGCGGCCCGGCCTCGAGCGTCGGGCTGGATCGCCCCGCCGCGCGGCGGACGAGCCCGCGAACGCGCGCGACCAGTTCCTCCATCGCCCACGGCTTCGCCATATAGTCGTCGGCACCCGCCTCGATCCCGGCGACCTTGTCGGTCCAGTCGCCGCGCGCCGACAGGATGAGGACCGGAAAGCCCCGCCCCGCGTCGCGCCAGCGCTTGATGACCGAGAGACCGTCGAGTCGCGGCAGGCCGAGGTCGACGATCGCGACGTCATAATCCTCGACATCGCCGTTGAACCACGCCTGCTGGCCGTCGCCGGCCAGATCGACGACGAACCCCGCCGCGGTCATCCCGCGAACCAGTTCGGACGCGACGACGGGATCGTCTTCGACCACCAGGGCGCGCATCAATCATCCTCGATCTTGAGTATCCGGCCGGTGCGGGCGTCGACTTCGACCTCGCGCACCCTGCCGCTTCGGGTGAGGATTTTCACCTCATATTTGAACCCGAAGGATTCGCGCTCCAGCTTGACCTTGAGCACGTCGCCGGGGACGCGTTCGGTCGCGATCGCGAGGACGCGCACGATCGGCAGGATCTCCCCGCGCGCCAGCGCCGCGCTGGCGGCGCGCTGATCGGCTTCATCGTCCTTGTCGCTCGCAAGCGTCAGGGCGGGGGTGGCGAGAGCGACCATCGCGGCCGCAAGCAGATAGATTTTCCTCATGGCCTTCCTTGCCACACTCAGGCTGACATCAAGCTGATAGCATCATCGGGCATATTGTCCGGCGTCTCATTTTCTCGATACCGGGCATTGATGAAATATTTTTTCTGATTTATACATGATCGATAAATTTATTCCATAAGGGAGAGAGCCCGTGAAGCATAGCCTGCTTTTGTCCGCCGCGCTGCTGACGGGATGCGCCGCGTCCGCGCCCGGCGCCGACGCATCGCCTGCCGCGCCGGGGTCGCTAAAGCTCGAAAAGGTCGTGATGCTGATGCGCCACGGCGTTCGCCCGCCAACCAAGGCGGCGGTGGTGCCGCCCGGCTATTCGGCCGAAACATGGCCCGACTGGCCGGTCGATTTCGGCCTGCTGACGCCGCACGGCGCGGCGGGGGTCAAGCTGCTCGGCGAAAGCGACCGCCTCTATTTCGGCGGTCGCGGTCTGTTTCCCGAGGGATGCCCGGCGGCGGGCACGATCGTCCTCAAGGCAAGCTATAAGGAGCGCACGATCGCGACCGCGCAGAGCTGGGCCGCGGGGTTCATGCCCGGCTGCGCGACGGATGTCGCGCATCCCGCCGGTCCGGACGATGACGCGATCTTTCATGGGCTCGACGGCGGCCCCGCTTCGTTCGACGGCAAGCGGGCGTTCGATGCCGCGCTCGCCCAGGCGCCCGAGGGCGGGCTGACCGCCGAAACCGCAAGCCATCGCGGCGAACTGACCTTGCTCGCGAAAGTGCTGAATTGCGCGCTGCCCGCCTGCCCGCTGATCGCAGAGCCGAGCCGGCTGGTCGCGCAGCCGCACGATCGCCCCGAGATCGAGGGCCCGCTCGACGTCGGATCGACCGCGAGCCAGACGCTGGTGCTGGAATATCTGGAAGGCAAGCCGATGGCCGAGGTCGGCTGGGGCCGCGTGAGCCGCGCCGAGATCGAACAGTTGCTGCGCTTTCATCCGCTCAAATTCCGCTATTCGAATCGCCCCGGCTATATCGCCGCCGCCGCCGCGGCGCCGATCGTGCGCGAAATCGTCACGGCGCTCGGCGACCGGAGCCCGGCGCGGCTGACCTTGCTCGCCGGGCACGACACGAACGTCGCCGACCTCGGCGGCTTCTTCGACCTGCACTGGCAGGTGCCGAGCTATCCCGCCGACGAGGTTCCGCCCGGCAGCGCACTGGGGTTTGAACTGGTCAGCAATGCGAAGGGCGACCGCTATGTCCGCGCCTTCTATCGCGCGCAGACGATGGACCAGCTCCGCAACCTCGAACCGCTGGGGTCGGACGATACGCTGTTCCGCCGCTATCTTCCCATTCCGGGGTGCGGCAATTCGGTCGAGGCGACCGCGTGCGCCTGGAGTGATTTCGCCCGGCTCGCCGCGCCGCGCGGGTAGGTTCACCCGCCGAAGCTGCGCTGGACGGTCAGCCCGACATAGCGTCCGCTGCGCAGCACCCGCAATTCGCGATAGCGCAGCGCGCTGTCGCCGCGGACGCCGGCATAAATGTCGCGCGTCCGCGTTGCGGGGCTGTCGGTCAGATTCTTGCCGAACAGGCGCAAGGTCCAGCGCGCATCGGGACGATATTCGACGAACAGGTCGAGCCGCCCGGCCAGACGGTCGGCCTCGACCTCCTCGACCTTGAACGCGGTTTCGGTGCGCGCAAAGGCATAGCTGCCGCCCCAGCGCAGCTTCCACGCGGGAATGTCGTGGGTCACCGCGATCTTCGCCTCGACCGGAAGATCGCCCGAAATATGGCGCCGCGCGCCGGTCGAGGGATCGGTCGCCCGCCCGCGCCGCGCGGCAAGGTCGGCCGTGACGACGACACCCTTGGCTCCGATCCCGTCGAGCGGCCATTTGAGCGACGCCTCGACGATATCGCGCCGGGCCGCACCGATATTGCCGACCGCGTCGTAGACGGTCCCATCGACGACGACCGGAAGCTGATCGACCAGATCGGATATCCATTCGCGGCGCGCGGCGATCGTGAAAGACCCGGCGCCGAAACGACGCTCATACGTCGCCTCTATGCGCCAGAGGCTGTCGGGCTCCAGATCGGCATTGCCGGCACTGATCGTGCCGCTGGTCAGCGAAGCGGCGCCGACGAAATCGCCGAAATCGAGCTGGCCGACCTCGCGTTCGGCCAGCAGCCGCAACGTCTGGTTCGGCGTCGGCGTCCAGATGAGCCGTGCGCGCGGCTTCCAGAAAGCAAGCGATTTGACGAGGTCGATGTCGCCCGTCTGCGACAGGCGCGACATTTCATAGCGCAGGCCGAATTCCGCGGTGGTCCGCGCGCCCAGCGGCCGGCTGGCGGTCGCGAAGACTTCGGCGCGATGCTCGGCGACGCGGACATTGGCCTGCGGCAGCAGGACGGGCTCGCCGTCCTCGACCAGCGCATTGCGGCTGCCCAGAATGTTGATCGCACCTTCGGCACCGATTTCGATCGCCCAGGCGCCACGATGATGGCGAAGCGCGGCGCGCAGAATCGCCTCGCTGGCGTTCGCGCGTTCGTCCGAGACGCTGCTGTCCGTCGCGGTCGCCTCGCGGTCGATGCCGACCGTCGCCACCGATCGATAGCTTCCCACGAGTTCGAGATCGTTCGCCGCACCGAGCGCGCGTTCGTAGCGCAGCCCCCCTTCCCAGGTGCGCGCATGTTCGCGCTCGCTGCCGGTGATCGCATCGGGCGCGGGGAAGGTGATGGCATAGGCGATGTCGGCGAATTTCCTTTTGTCCTGGACGAGGCCATTCAGATGAAGCGTCCCCCCGAACAGCGGCTGGCGATAGGCGAGCGTCGCCTGCGCGATGTCGGCGCCCTCAGGCTGCGCGTAATCGACCAAGCGCAGCGGCGTGCCATCGCGCGCGAAGCGGTTGCGGACGCCGAAGCCATGCTCGTCGTCGATCTCGCGATAGACGGTGCCGAACAGGTCGATCACCCGGCGCTGCCCATCGAACGTCGCCTGCGCCGAAACGCGCGGCGCGCGGCGCCCGTGGCGATAGAGTGCCTGCTCGGCCTCCACCCGGCCGCTGACCGTGCCGGCTTTCGCCAGAACGATATTGGCGAGCAGCGCATAGCCCTGCATGTCATAGCTGGCCGATCCGGCGCGGATCAGCTCGATCCGCTCGACGCGCGCGGCGGGAATGCGTTTCAGGATCGCGCCCAGCGAATCGGTCTTTCCCGCCGGGCGCTGGCCGTCGATCAGGACATTACCCGCCGCGCCCGAATAGCCGCGCACGTCGCCGTCGCCTTCGACGAGGGTGAAGCCCGGCAGCAGCGCCACCATTTCATAGGCGTTGGACGGCTGCGTCCGGTCGAAGAAATGCCTGTCATAGGACGGGATCCCGGCGCTGGCGCCGTCCTGCGCAGCCACGGGCAGCGGCGGCGCCGCCGCACCGAGCGACAACAGCAATGCGATGCGAACGCCATATGTCACGAATGCGAGCCCCTTCGGCGGGCGGAAGATCCCCCCTTTGGAAGCTCCCTATCCGCCCGGCGCGCTGACAATTGCGCCGCGGCCGATGTCAGCCTGCTGTCAGCTTGGCCGGCCCGCCTATACCCCCATCATGCCGGCGGTGGTCGCGCCGTCGATGACATAGTCGCTGCCCGAGATGAAGGCGGCCTCGTCGGAGGCGAGGAACGCGACGAGCGCGCTCACTTCGTCCAGCTGCGCCATCCGCTTCATCGGCGCCATTCCCTCGAACGCCGCGCGCGCGGCGGCGGGATCGGGCGAACGGTCGATGACGCCGCGGATCATGTCGGTTTCGACGACGCCGGGCAGGATCGCGTTGACGCGGATCGCATAGCCCTTTCCCGCGCAATGGATCGCCGCCGACTTGACGAGCGCGACCGCCGCCGCCTTGGTCACCGAATAGGCCGCATAATTGCCCATCGCGCGATGCGCGTTCATCGACGAATTGACGATGATCGAACCGGCGGGTCCGTGCGGATTCTTCGCCATCGCGCGAATCGCGTGCTGGACGGTCAGCATCGCGCCGGTCTGGTTCACCGCGACGATATGGTTCCAGGCATCGAGGCCGATCGCCTCGACGCTGGCATCGCCCGCCTCGGTCCCGGCATTGGCGAAGGCGATGTCGAGCCTGCCATATTCGGCCTCGACCTCCGCCATCAGGGCCTCCCAGGCGGCGGCATCCTCGACGCGATGGGCGCGAAAGACCGCACCCGTGTCAGCCTCGACGGCGGCGGCCGCTTCGGCATTGGAGCCGGTGAAGACCACCGCCGCGCCCTCGCGCGCCAGACGCGCGACCGTCGCGGCGCCGATCCCGCTCGTCCCGCCGGTGACCAGAGCGACCTTGCCGTCGAGCCTCTGCCGCATCGCGCCTCTCCTCTCGCTGCCCTCTTTGCCAGTTTCGCGCCCGGCCGAAACCTATCAATAGAATAAGGTGACGCGGGCGTGGCGTGCCCGCATGATGCCGGCGGGACAGGAGGAGAAAGAGCCGATGAGCGACAGCGAGCATCCGCCCCGCATCGATTGCGTGCTGATCTGCGGCGGCGTCTGGCACGACATGGATTATGCGCGGCTGGAGCTGCTGAAGCTGCTCGCCGAGGACCCGCGCATCCGCACCCGCGTCTTCGAAAATTACGAAGCGATCGAGGCGATCGAGGCCGCCGACATTCTGATCACCTATACCTGCGACGTCACGCCGTCGCTGCCCGCGCAGGAAGCGCTGAAACGCTGGCTGGATCGCGGCGGCCGCTGGTATGCGCTGCACGGCACCAATTCGATCCTGCGCCTGCTCGACAGCGGCTTGTGGGAGGCGCCGCGCTGGGCGCCGCTGATGATGGATCTACTCGGCTCGCAGTTCATCAGCCACCCGGCGATCGAGCCCTATACCGTCCGCGTCGCCGACCCCGACCATCCGCTGACCCGCGGCATCGAGCCGTTCGAGACGACCGACGAACTCTATCACCTCGAAACCCATGGGCATCTGCACGTCCTGCTCGACACCCTATGCACCGGCCCCGGCACCGGCTTCGTCGAGGCCGAGGACGCGCCGGGGACTTACCCGGTCTTCTACATCAAGCGGCACGGCGCGGGCGCCGTCCTCTATCTGACCCTCGGCCATTGCCGGGGGCATTACGACCTGCAGCCGATGATGGACTGGTGGCCGACGATCGACCGCTGCGCCTGGGATCTGCCGGTCTTCCACGAACTGCTGCGCCGCGGGATCGGCTGGCTCAAGGAGCGCGAGCGGGTCTAGGCGCGCATCGTCCGCCGATCCTCGCGGATCAATTCGGCCGCGCGGAGCGCCAGCGCCATCGCCGGCGCGTTGGTGTTGCCGGTGACCGGCGACGGCATCACCGAACAGTCGACGACCCGCAGCCCGCCGACGCCGTTGACGCGCAGCCGCGCATCGGTGACCGCGCGATTGTCGCTGCCCATGCGGCAGGTTCCCACACCATGAAGGCCCGAGGTGGCGAGGCGGCGGAAGGCGTCGAGGATATCGGCGTCGCTTTGCACCGCCGCGCCGGGCAGCAGTTCGCGCTCGACGAAGGCCGCGAGCGCGGGCTGCGCCATATAGCGCCGCATCGCCCGGACCGCGGCGATCGCGGTGCGTTCGTCCTCGGGTGTCGACAGCCAATTGGGCTCGATCGCCGGCGCGGCATCGCTGCCGGGGCCGCTGATCGCCAGGCGCCCTTCGCTCGTCAGGCGAAGGAGCTGGCCATAGATGGTCATCCCCGGCTTGCGGTCGATACTGGTCAGCGGCACCGGATGCTTGTCGTCGCCGAGCGCGAAGCTGTAGCCGCCGAGATAGAGCTGCAGGTCGGGCCGGCGGTCCGCGCTCGTCAGATTGAGAAAGGCGCCGACCTCGAACGGCCCGGTCGCCATGATCCCGCCGCGCGTCAGCCAATAGCGCGCCATCGCGCGGGCGAGGCCGAGGCCATAAAAGCTGCGGCTGCTGCCGACGTCGCGCGACAGGCGGTGCGGCATGCTGAACCCCAGATGCTCGCGCATCCGGCCGCCGACGTCGGGCGCGTCGACCAGCGGATCGACCCCGGCGGCGCGCAGCGCATCGGCGGGACCGATGCCCGAGCGCTGAAGCAGCAGGGGGCTTTCCAGCGTGCCGCCCGAGACGATCACCTCGCCGGCGCAATCGAAGCGTTCGGCCCGCCCCGCGACCACCGCCTCGACGCCGGTGACGCGCCCGTCCGCGACGATCAGCCGCTCGGCCAGCGCGCGGGTGACGATGCGCAGGTTGGCCCGCCTGCGCGCGCGGGCGAGAAAGGTCGCCGCCGCGCTTTCGCGCCGTCCGCGGCGGACATTATGCGCATAAAAGCCGACGCGGTCCGATGTCGCGGCGTTGAGGTCGTCGACCGGCATCAGCCCCATCTCGGCCCCCGCCTCCACCATCGTCTCGGCGAGCGGATAGCTGTGGATTTTCGGCGCCACGCCCACGGGGCCGCCCGCACCGCGCATCGCGCTGGCGCCGAGCCCATGATCCTCGAGACGGCGAAACGCCTCGGTCATCGTCTCGCCATTCCAGCCGGTGCCGCCGCGCTTTTCCCATTCGTCATAATCGGCGGGTTCGCCGCGGCTCCAGATCATGCCGTTGATCGCCGACGATCCGCCCAGTCCCTTGCCGCGAATCCAGACCTCGCCCGCCGCCGCGCCGGGGCTGCGCGGCTGCGTCACGCCATAGGCCCAGATATGGTCGGGGTTGGTGACGAGCTTTGCCACCCCCTTCGGAATCGCGACCCAGCGGCTGTCGTTGGCGCCGCCCGCTTCGAGCAGCAGGACGCGGACCCGCGGATCGGCGCTCAGCCGTTCGGCGACGACGCAGCCGGCCGACCCCGCGCCGACGACGATATAGTCCCAGCTTTCCGTCATGCCGCGCCTCCCCGGATATCTGGTCCAGACTGGCAGCGCGGCGGCGGGGCGGCACCTAGCGCAATCAATAGGCCCGCGGGTCGCGGGCGCCGTGATAATCCGAAGGCAGAGCATGGGAAAATGCGGCGAGGGAGAATGGGATGACCGGGCAACAGGGCCGCATCGCGGGCAAGCGGGCGTTCGTCACCGGCGGCGCGTCGGGGCTGGGGCTCGACATCGTCCGCCGCTTCGTCGCCGAGGGCGCGGAGGTGGTGATCGCCGACATCGATGCCGCGGCGGGCGAAGCGCTCGCCGCCGGCCTCGGCCAGCGCTTCGTCCGGCTCGACGTGTCGCGCGAGGCGGAATGGATCGCTGCTTTCGACACCTGCGACCGCATCGACATCCTCGTCAACAATGCCGGGATCACCACGCACGGGTCAATCGAGGCGCTGACGCTCGACGCCTTTCGCCACGAATTTTCGGTCGATGTCGACGGCGTCTTCCTCGGCTGCAAGCATGTGATCCCGAAGATGAAGGATCGTGGCGGGTCGGTGATCAACATGTCGTCGATGTGCGGCGTGCGCGCGCAGGCCGATCTCGCCGCCTACAACGCCGCCAAGGCGGCGGTCACCCATCTCACCAAGTCGATCGCGCTCCATTATGCGCGCCAGGGCTATGGCATCCGCTGCAACTCGGTGCATCCCGGCGCGATCCATACCCCGATCCTCGACAAGGTGATGGCGCAGGTCGAGGACGGCCAGGCGCTTTACGACAGCTGGGTCGCGACGCATCCCATCGGACGATTGGGCAAGCCCGAGGAGATTTCGGCGATCGTCCTCTATCTCGCCTCGGACGAGTCGGCCTTCGCAACCGGCGCCGAGTTCCGCATCGACGGCGGCAGCTCGCTGTGATCGCCGGGCGCCTTGCGGGGCGGGCCGCGCTCGTTACCGGCGCCGGATCGGGAATCGGGCGCGCCACCGCCGCCCGGCTCGCGGCCGAGGGCGCGCGTGTGTTGACCACCGACCGCGCAGGCGATGTCGACATTGTCGCCGACGTGACCGGGTCCGGCATCAACGCGCGGCTGGTCGCGGAGGCCGAAGCGCGCTTCGGCCAGCTCGACATCGTCGTCGCCTGCGCCGGCATCACCGGGATGCAGATGCTCGACGGACATGGCGATGAATTTTTCGACCAGATGATGGCGGTGAACGTCACCGCGGTCTTCCGACTGATGCGCGACGCGCTGCCGCTGCTCAAGCGCTCGCCGCACGGGCGGATCATCCTGATCGGATCGGTGATGTCGAGCTTCGGCGAGGCGGGGATGACCGCCTATAGCGCATCGAAACATGCGGTGCTCGGCATGACCAAATCGGTCGCGGCGGAGGTCGGTGCCTTCGGTATCACGGTGAACTGTATCCAGCCGGGCGCGATCGATACGCCGATGACGGCACCCGCTTTTGCCGAGATGCCTGCTTTCCGGCAGCGCTGGATCGACAAGGCCGCGCTGGGGCGCCTCGGGCAGCCCGAAGACATCGCCGACGTCGCCGCCTTTCTGGCCTCCGACGACGCGCGCTTCATGTCGGGGCACGGGCTTTTCGTCGATGGCGGAGCCACGCAAAGGCAATAGAATCCCACATATTCAGGGCCTTTCACGCCGCTACGGCATGCCTGATATTTTTGATGATTGTTGAATCGCGGCATTCAGCGGACCTTGCCGCCGACGTGATCGGCGAGCCTATGCGCCGGCGCGAGAGGGAGGAATGACGATGACCACGCATGTCCGATTGCTGCCCGCCATCCAGGCCACCGTGTCGCTCGCCGCGCTCGCCATCGCCACCCCGGCCTACGCGCAGGACGCCCCGGCGGACGACAACAGCGGCGGCGCCATCCGCGAAATCGTCGTTACCGCGCAAAAACGCTCGGAAAGCGTCCAGTCGATCCCGATCGCGGTCACCGCGCTCGACGAAAAGGCGATGGAGTCGGCGACGATCGACGACATCCGCGACATCGCGGGCCGCGTCCCCAGCCTCGTCGTCGATTCGGTGGGCGCGGGGCCGAGCGCCGCCGCCATCTCGATCCGCGGCATCAGCTTCGAGGATATCGAAAAAAGCTTTGACCCCGCGGTCGGCGTGGTCGTCGACGGCGTCTTCATCGGCACCAACACCGGCCAGCTTCTCGACAGCTTCGACATCGAGCGGCTCGAGGTGCTGCGCGGGCCGCAGGGCACTTTGTTCGGCCGCAACACGATCGGCGGCGTCATCAACGTCATCCGCACCAAGCCGACCCAGGACTTCGGCGTGCGCGGCCAGTTCGCCTACAGCAATTTCGACACCAAGCGCGGCCGGCTGGTCGTCAACACGGGGTCGCTGGGCGGCATCATCGCGCTGAAGGCCTTCGGCTATTACGACAAGACCGACGGCTATTATTTCAACGTCACCCAGAACCGGCGGCAGGGCAAATATGAAACGCTGACCGGCGGCGTCACCGCGCTCATCACGCCGAGCGACGCGATCACCGCGCAGATCACCTATCAGCACAGCCGCGAGCGCGGCGAAACCGTGTCGTCGGCGTTGTCCGAAACCAGCCGCGAGGTGCTGTGCGCCGCACCCGGCGTACCGGGCTTTTCGCCGCTCGCCGAATGCAACCGTTGGGCGCTGCCCGACCACGGCCTCTACACGACCTTTTCGGCGATCGACACGCCGGTGCGCAACGACGCCGACAGCATCACCGGCAATGTCGACATCGAACTCAGCGACCGGCTGACGCTGAGCTCGGTGACCGGCTATATCAAGAACAAGGAATCGGTGACGCAGGATTTCGACGGATCGTCGGCCAATTTCTTCGAGACCAAGCGCGACCAGCGCTATCATCAGTTCAGCCAGGAAATCCGCCTGCTCGCCGACCTCGACCCGGTGAACCTGCTGGTCGGCGGCTATTATTTCAACAGCAATTACAAGCTCGACCAGTCGACCAATTTCGGCGTCGTGCTCGGCCAGGGATCGACCGCGGTGCTGCGCCAATATGTCGACCACACCGCCAAATCCTACGCCGCCTTCGCCGACGCGCAGATCCGGCTGACCGACGCGTTCAAGATTTCGCTCGGCGCGCGCTACACCGACGACAAGAAGGAAATCTTCAACAATTTCGGTCGCATCGGCGCGCTGGTCGGGCTGACCCTGCCGAGCTTCGACGGCAAGTCGTGCGTCGCGGCGACCGGCACTTTCAGCCCGGCCCCGGGGGTCGTGCTGCCGGTCTACACCGCCGCGAACAATTGCAGCGGCAGCGACAGCTTCGGCAAGTTCACCTGGCGCGCCAACGCCGAATATACGATCGAGCCGGGCAAGCTGGTCTATGCCTCCTTCTCGCGCGGTTTCCGCTCGGGCGGCTTCAACGGCCGCGCGGCCTCGCCGACCTCGCTCGGCCCCTATCAGCCCGAGACGGTCGACGCCTATGAGGTCGGGCTGAAGGCCGACTGGCTCGACCGGACGCTGCGCACCAACCTCGCCTTCTATTACACCAAATATAACAACAAGCAGGAAGAGGTGGTTCAACCCGCCCCGCCGGGATCGTCGAGCCCGCAGGAGACGGTAGTGCAGAACGCTTCCTCGGCCGACATCAAGGGATTCGAGGCCGAAATCATCGCGCAGATGTCGAACGCCTTCAGCTTCAACGCCTCGTTCAGCTATACCGACGCGCAATATAACAGCTTCTTCAACGACATCGTCGGGCTGACCACGGGTAGCGCGGCGGACGGGATTCCCGACGACGTGTCGACGCTGACGCTGCGCCGCGCGCCCAAAATCCAGTGGTCGGCGGGGCTCAACTATACGAAGGACGTCGGGTCGGGCCGCATCGATGCCTCGACCCTGCTCCGCTACCAGAGCCGCTATGTCACCTGCATCACGCCGAACAAGCCCGTCGTTCCCGGCGCGGTGACCAACGACAACCGCTGCTTTACCGAGGATCGCGAAAATCTGTCGGCCGAGATCGGCTACACCCACTTCCTCGGCGAAGGGCGCGAGGTCAGCCTGTCGCTGTTCGGCCGCAACCTCACCAACCACAAGGGGCTGTCGTCGACGCTGCCGGTGGCAGGTCTCTTCACCTTCGGCGCGGCGATCCAGCCGCGCACCTATGGCGTCGAGCTCGGCTTCCGTTTCTGAACAAGGCGAGTGTTTCCCGCCACGGGCACGGCGGGATTCAAAGGAGCAAGGGGCGGCGCATGGCACCGCCCCTTGTTGGCGAACGGCGGGTTTGACGAACGACAGCCGATTTTTCGAGGGAGCAGGATGACGCAGGCCTTTTTCGACCATCCCTTCCTGTCGGGACATCATCAGCCGGTGCGGTTCGAGGCGACGGCCCCCGACCTGATCGTCGACGGCGCGATCCCCGACGACCTGGCCGGCGTCTTCTATCGCAACGGTCCCGAGCCGCTCTACCCGACGCGCGAGGGCGAGTATCACTGGTTCGACGGCGACGGCATGGTCTATGCCTTCCACATCGCCAGTGGCCGCGCATCGATGCTCAACCGCTGGGTGCGGACCGAGAAGTTCGAACTCGAAAAGGCGGCGGGCAAGCGCCTGTTCGGCCTGTTCGGCAACCCGATGACCGCCGACCCGTCGGTCGCCGGCAAGCGCTACAACACCGGCAACACCAATATCATCGTCCATGGCGGCAAATTGCTCGCGCTGATGGAGGGCGCGCCCGCGGTCGCGCTCGACCCGCGCACGCTCGAGACGCTGGGCGAGGACCATTATGGCGGGACGATCACCACCAGCTTTTCCGCGCATCCGAAGATCGACCATGCCACGGGCGAGCTCGTCAATATCGGCGCCATGATCAACGGGCCGATGGGCGCGGCGCAGATCCGCTATGACGTGATCGCCGCCGACGGCAGCGTGCGCAAGGCCGAGGTCATCGACATGCCGCACAATGCACTGATGCACACATTCTTCCTGACCGAGAATTGGGTCGTCTTCCCGGTCATCCCGATCGACGTCGACCTCGGCCGCGCGATGAAGGGCGGGCCGATGACCGCCTGGGTCAACGATCGCCCGACCCGGTTCGCGGTGATGCCGCGCGACGGATCGGCGCGCGACGTCCGCTGGTTCGATTATGAGCCGCGCCACATGTTCCACGAACTCAACGTCTGGGAACAGGACGGCAGGATCATCGCCGACGTCGCCGCCGCGAACGGCACCGCGCTCTTCCCCGACGAGACCGGCGCGAAGCGGACGCACGGCGATACGCAGCAGAGCCTTCGCCGCTGGACGATCGATCCGCGCGCGAACGGCAACGGGACGTGGATCACCGAAGAGATGCTGAACGACCGCGACATCCAGTTCCCGCGCCCCGACGACCGCTTCATGACGCGCGCCTCGCGCCACGCCTTCGCGAACATCAACCTCAACAGCCGCGACGGCCGCGCCGAGGGGATGGATGCGGTGCTGCGCTTCGACACGGTCGGCGGCCAGGAGGATGTCTACGACTTCGGCAGGGGCGCCGCGTGCGGCGAGCTGATCTTCGCGCCCAGGATGGGCGCCGAGGGCGAAGGCGATGGCTATGCGATGACGCTCGTCCACCGCGCCGGCGCGGCGACGAGCGAGCTGGCGATCTTCGCCGCGCTCGACATCGCCGCGGGGCCGATTGCAAGCGTGCGGATTCCCTTCCGCGTTCCGTCGGGATTCCATTGCAATTTCTATGCGGCCGACTCCCGCCTCTATCGCGAGGCGTTCGGCGAAGCGGATGCGTGAAGGCAGGGAGCAGGAAGCAAGGTGACGCAAGAGGTCGTATCATTTGCGCGGGTCGCCGACATCGCGCGGCGGGGCGGGCGCGAGTGTCCGAACAAGACGCTCTTTCATTTCGAGGGGCGGACGGTCGACTATCGCGCGTTCGACACCAACAGCAGCCGCGCCGCGAACGGGCTGATCGCGCTGGGACTGAAGCCCGACGACCGCGTCGCCCATATCGGCAAGAACAGCGACCTGTATTTCGAGCTGCTGATGGCGGCCGCAAAGGCCGGCGGGGTGATGACGCCGGTCAACTGGCGGCTCGCCTTGCCCGAGATCGCGTGGATCGTCGCCGATTGCGGCGCGCGCATCCTGTTCGTCGGGCCCGAATTCACCGATCTGGTCGCGGCGAACCGCGCCGCCTTTCCGGGCGTCGAGCATGTCGTCGCGATCGAGGGCGCGGCGAACGGCTTTCCCGACTACCGGCGCTGGCGCGACACATTTACCGACGGCGATCCCGA
Source organism: Sphingopyxis sp. (assembly GCF_025869345.1). GTDB lineage: Bacteria > Pseudomonadota > Alphaproteobacteria > Sphingomonadales > Sphingomonadaceae > Sphingopyxis. The sequence continues at coordinate 27,098 of NZ_JAOZVW010000070.1, read as the reverse complement.
CGTGCCGCGCGGCGAGCAGGATGCGGTGATCCAGATGTATACTTCGGGCACCACGGGCAAGCCCAAGGGCGCGGTGCTGACCAACGGGTCGGTGCTGCGCTCGCGGCTCGACCGCGATCCCGCGCTGCTGGCCGAATGGGAGCGCTGGGAGGAGGATGACGTGGCGCTCGTCGCCATGCCCTGCTTTCATATCGGCGGCACCGCCTATGGCATATCGGTGATGACCAACGGCGCGACCGGCGTCATTACGCGCGAGTTCGATCCCGCCGGGGTGCTCGACCTGATCGAGGCCCATCGTATCTCCAAGATATTCATGGTTCCCGCGGCGATGCAGACCATCGTCAATCAGCCCCGCGCGCGCGAGGTCGATTTCTCGCGCCTTCGCCATATCGCCTATGGCGCTTCGCCGATTCCGCTCGCGCTGCTGCGCCAGTGCATCGACATCTTCCAGTGCGGCTTCGTCCAGATGTACGGGATGACCGAAACCTCGGGCACGATCGCCGCGCTGCCGCCCGAGGACCACGACCCAGCCGGGAACGAGCGGATGCGATCGATCGGCAAGCCGCTGCGCGGGGTGGAGATGCGCGTCATCGACCCCGATGGCCGTCCGCTGCCTCCGCGCGAAATCGGCGAGATCGCGATCCGCGCACAGGCGAACATGCGCGAATATTGGGGGCGGCCCGAGGCGACGACGGAGACGATCGATGCCGACGGCTGGCTGCGCACCGGCGACGCGGGCTACACCGACGAGCAGGGCTATTTTTACCTCCACGACCGGGTGAAGGACATGATCATCTCGGGCGGCGAGAATGTCTATCCGGCCGAGGTCGAGAATGCGATCTACGGCCATCCGGCGGTCGCCGACGTCGCGGTCGTCGGCGTCCCCGACGTCCGGTGGGGCGAAGCAGTGAAGGCGTGCGTCGTGCTGAAACCCGGCGCGGCCGCCGGGGCGAGCGAGATCATCGGCTGGGCGCGCGACCGGATCGCGGGCTATAAATGCCCCAAGTCGGTCGATTTCATCCCCGCGCTGCCACGCAATCCGTCGGGCAAGATTCTCCGCCGCGAACTGCGTGCGCCCTATTGGGAAGGGCACGAACGGCCGATCGGCTAGGGCGCCAGCCTAGCTCTGCAATTTCGCCATCGCCGCGCCGACCGCCGCCGCAATATCCGCCTCCTGCGGATTGCCGCGCAGCGTAAGACCGCCGTTCGGCTGCAGATTTTCGCCGGTCACGAACGCCTCGTCGCTCGCTAGCCACAGGCAGGCGTTGGCGACATCCTCCGACGTGTTCAGCCGCCCCAGCGGGTAGCGCGGCAGAAAGGCGTCGACGAGTCCCGGCGTCGCGAAGGCGCCCTGGGTCATCGGCGATTCGGTGAACGCCGGCGAGACGATATTCGCGCGGATGCCCGCGGCGCCGAAATCATTGGCGACGCAGCGGATCAGCGCCTCCGACCCCGTCTTGGTGCCGATATAGGCGGCGTGGTTGCCGATCGGCGCGCGCGTCGTCGCCGACGAAATCTGGATGATCGACCCGCCGCTCGGCGCGTTGGCGAGCATCGCGCCGACGAAGGCCTGGAGGAAATGATGCACCCCCGTGAATTGCAGCGCGACGATGGCGTTCAATTCCTCCTCGGTGACGTCGAGCAAGGGCTTGAGCAGTCCCCATCCGCTCGCGTTCATCGCGATGTCGACCCCGCCCATCGTCGCCTTCGCCGCATCGGCGAGCGCGAAGACCGACGTCCGGTCGGTGATGTCGCAAAGCACGGCATGACCGCCGATTTCAGCCGCGAGCGCGTCGAGCGGTTCCGGCCTGCGCCCCGCGACCATCACCGTCGCGCCTTCGCGCGCGAAGCGCCGCGCGGTGACCTGCGCCATATTCCCCGTCGATGCCGCGCCGATGATGACGGCGCGCTTGCCGGCCAGCCTGCCCATATCGATCTCCCTACAGCTTCAAGAGTTGCTTGCCGCGGTTCCGGCCGCTGAACAGGCGTTGCAATGTGTCGGGCGCATTCTCGAACCCGTGCTGCACATCCTCGCGATAGGTGAGCCGGCCGTCGCGGACGAAGCCTTCGAGGCGCCGGCGGATTTCGGGAAACTCGTTCGCCCAGTCGAGCACGATGAAGCCCGCCATCGATCCGCGGCGGAAGATCAGGTTGAAATAATTCTGCGGCCCCGCGGGCAGCGTCCCCATCTCGTAGCGGCTGATCCCGCCGCACACCGCGACGCGCGCGCCGGTCGCGATCTCGCCGAGCATGTCGTTGAGGATCGCGCCGCCGACATTGTCGAAGATCACGTTGACGCCGCCGGGGCAATGTTCGCGGATCTGCCGCCGCACATCGCCCGCCTTGTAATCGATCGCAGCGTCGTAGCCCGCTTCCTCGACAAGCCAGCGGCACTTGTCCTCGCCGCCCGCGATGCCGACCGCGCGGCACCCGGCGATCTTCGCGAGCTGGCCGACGACCGACCCCGTCGCTCCCGCCGCGCCCGAAACGAGCACCGTGTCGCCCGCGACCGGCCGCCCGACCTTGAACAGCCCGCAATAAGCAGTGACCCCGGTCGTCCCGAGCACCGACAGCATCGCGGTCGGCGGCAGTTCGGTATCGATCTTCACCAGCCCCTCGCCGGCCGAGAGATGCCATTCGGTCCAGCCGGTCGATCCCATGACGAGATCGCCCACGGCGAAGCCCGGATGGCGGCTCTCCACCACTTCGCTGATCGCGCTACCACGCATCACGTCGCCGATCGCCATCGGCGCGACATAGTCGGCGATATTCTCCATCCAGCCCTTCTGCGCCGGATCGAAACCGAGGTAGAGCGTCTTCAGCAGCAATTCGCCCGCGCCCGGCGCGCCGATGTCGGTCTCGACGAGCCGGAAATCGTCCGCCTCGATCCCGCGTCCGCGCGGATGTCCGTTGAGCAGCCACTGGCGCGATGTCGGCATCGATACTCTCCCTGTCCGCCCCGAAATTGCGCCCGCGGCGCTTCGCCAGCCACCGCCAAAAGTGCCAGTCGCGTGAAGGGCGTCCGCGCGTAGGGTGCGATCAGGGAGAGAAATATGCCCGAGGTCCGCCGCAGCTTCTGCCGATTCTGCCACGCCAATTGCGCGATGCTGGTCACGGTCGAGGACGGACGCGTGACGAAGGTGCAGGGCGATCCCGACGATCCGGTGTTCGGCGGCTATAGCTGCATCAAGGGCCGCCAGCTCCCCGAAGCGCATCACGGGCCGCAGCGGCTGACGGTGTCGCAGAAGCAGGGCGCCAAGGGTTTCGCCGACATCGACACGACGGCCGCGCTCGACGAGATCGCCGCGAAGCTCGGCGCGATCATTGCCGAACACGGCCCGCACGCCGTCGCCGTCTATGGCGGCACCTACGCCTTCCAGAACAGCGCCGGGGTCGGCAGCGCCCTCGCCTTCGCGCAGGGACTCGGCACGCGCAACATCTATACCTCGGTGACACTCGACCAGCCGGCGAAGGTCTATACGACCATGCAATATGGGAGCTGGATGGGCGGGATGCACACGTTCGCCGAGGCCGACGTCGCTTTCTTCATCGGCAACAATCCGATCGTCTCGCACTATGGCCCGCCGGGCGGCCTACCGCCCTTCTCGCCCTCGCGCCGCCTGCGCGACGCGCTCGCCGGCGGGCTGAAGCTGATCGTCGCCGACCCGCGCCAGAGCGACGTCGCCGCGCTCGCGGACATCCATCTGCCGGTGCGGCCGGGCGAAGATCCGGCGCTGCTCGCGGGGATCGTCAACGTCATCCTGTCCGAAGGCCTCTACGACAAGGCGTTCGTCCAGCGCTACGTCGACGGTCTCGACGAATTGCAGCGCGCGGTCGCGGCCTTTACCCCTGCTGCGGCGGCCGCGCGCGCGGGGGTCGAGGAAAATCAGCTCGTCGCCGCAGCGCGAATGTTCGCGAACGGCACCAAGGGCGTCGTGTCCACCGGCACCGGCCCCGAAATGGCGGGCAACGGCACCCTCACCCAATATCTCGTCTCGGCGCTCAACATCCTCTGCGGGCGATTCTGCCGCGAGGGCGAGAAAAGCTCGATCCCGCGCGTCTTCACCCCCGTCACGCCGCGCCGCGCGGAGGTCGCGCCGCCGATGACGCCCTATGGCAAGGGCTTCCCCGCCTCGCGCTTTCGCGGCCTCACCCATCTCGGCATGGAGATGCCGTGCAACGTCCTCGCCGACGAGATGCTCACCCCCGGCGAGGGGCAGGTGCGCGCGCTGATCGTGATCGGCGGCAATCCGCTCGTCGCCTTTCCCGACCAGGACAAGATGGCGCGGGCGCTCGCCGGGCTCGACCTGCTCGTCGCGATCGACGTCAACGCCGAGTCCGCGACCGCGAAGCGCGCCGATTATATCCTCGCCCCCAAGATGTGCCTCGAGCGCGAGGATATCAGCAACCTTAGCGAATGGTGGTACGAAATCCCCTACGCCCGCTACACCGAGGCGATGATCGAGGCGCCCGCGGGTCTGCTCGAGGAATGGGAGATGCTCTGGGAGCTTGCGCACCGGCTCGGCACCGGCCTGCCGCTCGCGGGCGGCCCCTGCCCGATGGACGAACGGCCGGCCAAGGAGGCGTTTCTCGACCTGATGGTCGCGGGCTGCGCGGCGCTGCCGAGCCGGGTGCGCGCCGATACGGTGGACGGCAAGGCGGTGATCTATCCCGAGCTTCACCCGATCGTCGAAGCGGGCGACCCCGATGCGCCCGGCCGCTTCGACCTCGCCGCCGGCGGGATGCCCGACCGGCTGATCGCCTATGGCGGCGCCGACCAGCCGACCCCCGATTTCCCGTGGCGCATGGTGTCGCGGCGGAGCCGCCACCGCTTCAATTCGACCGGGCAGAATCTGCCCGCGCTGCGCGCCAAGCGCACCACCAATCCCGCCTTCCTGCACCCCGACGACCTTGCGCGGATTCCGTGCGGCGACGGCGATATCGTCCGCATCCGGTCGGCGGCGGGCGAGGTCGTCGCGGTCGCGCGCGCGGCGCCGAACATGCGCCCCGGCGTCGTGTCGATGGCGCACGCCTTCGGCGATCCCGGCATCGGCCCCGAAGGCGTACGCGAGCATGGCGCCTCGACCAACCGGCTGGTCAGCGAGAGCGTGCGCTACGACCCCGTCACCGGCCAGTCGCTGCAAAGCGCGATCCCGGTCGCCATCACCCCCGCCTGAGGAGTCTTCATGCCCGACAATCGCCGCTTCCTGCTCGTCCGCCGTCCGAACGGCGAACCGGTGCGGGAGGATTTCTCGCTCGTCGCCGAACCCCTGCCCGACCTCGCCGAGGGGCAGTTCCTGATCCGCAATCACTATGCCTCGCTCGACCCCGCGATCCGTGGCTGGATGGACGATGCGCCGAGCTATATGCCGCCGATCCCGCTCGGCGATCCGGTGCGCGCGACCACGGTGGGCCTTGTCGAAGCGAGCAAGGCCGAAGGCTTCGCGCCCGGCCAATGGGTGCTCGGACTGAACGCGATCGAGGATTATTCAGTCGGCGTCGCGGGCGGCTTCACCCAGCCGATCGATGCGGGGCTCGTGCCCTCGGTGACCAACTATCTCTCGGTGCTCGGCGCGGTCGGCATGACCGCCTATTTCGGTCTGATCGAGGTATGCGAGCCCAGGCCCGGCGACGTCGTGCTCGTCACCGGCGCAGCGGGGGCGGTCGGCTCGCTCGTCGGCCAGATCGCCAGGATCAAGGGCGCGGGCAAGGTCATCGGCATCGCGGGCGGCGGCGAAAAATGCGGGCGGCTGATCGACCGCTACGGCTTCGACGCCGCGATCGACTATCGCGGCAAGGACGTCCACGCCATAACCGACGCGATCCGCGCCGAGGCGCCGGACGGGGTCGACGTCATCTTCGAAAATGTCGGGGGCGACATTCTCGACGCCGGGCTGATGAACCTGCGCCACGGCGCGCGCATCGGGCTCTGCGGGCTGATCAGCGAATATAACAGCCCCGACAAGGTCGGCGCACGCAACATCTGGCAGCTCATCGTCCACCGCGCCGCGATGCGCGGGCTGCTCGTCGCCGACTATATCGACCGCTTCGCCGAGGGCGGCGCCGAAATGGCGGCATGGCTCCAGCAGGGCAGGCTCGTCGCCGACGAGCATGTCGACGAGGGGATCGAGAACAGCTTCGACGCCTTCATGCGGCTGTTCGCGGGGAGCAATCAGGGCAAGATGATCCTGAAGATCGCATGAGCGCCGCGCATCGCCTTCTCGTCCTGTCGGGCGGTCATCCCTATGAGGCCGAACCTTTCGCCGCTCTGCTCGCAAGCCTGGACGGCTGGGCGGTCACGCACCTGATCCATCCCGAGGCCGAAGCGGCGGTCGGCGCGGGCGCCGCGGACGACGCCGACGCGATCCTCTTCTACGACATGCCCGGCTACAGCTTCGAGGGCGGCAGGGCCGTGACGCGACCGCCCTCCTTCGCCTATCGCCGCGCGATCGCCCACCATTTTGCGCGCGGCGGCGGCGCGGTCGCGATGCACCATGCGATCGCCGGCTGGGCCGAATGGCCCGAATGGGCGGCGATGATCGGCGGGCGCTTCCTCTATGCGCCGGGTGAGGCGAACGGCGAGCGGCATCTCGATTCGGGCTATCGCCACGACGTGCGCTACGACGCCGTCGTGCTCGATCCCGGCCATCCGGTGACGGCGGGCCTGCCGCCGCGCTTTCCGCTCCGCGACGAGCTCTATCTCGCGCCGGTGTGGGGCGCGGTGACGCCGCTGCTCCGCGCCGACCATCGTTTCGTCCGCGACAATTTCTATTCGGCGGCAGAGGCGGTCGCCGGGCGGATGTTCAGCAACAGCGGCTGGGATCACCGCCCCGAAAGCGACCTGATCGCGTGGGAAAAACCCGTCGGCAACGGCCGCCTCGTCTATATCCAGCCCGGCGACGGCCCCGCCGCCTATGCCGATCCCAACCTCCGCCGCCTGATCGCCAATGCACTCGGCCATGTCGCAGCGGCCTAACGAAAATGTGCATCGCGCGGCCGGAACCGCTGCATATAGTCGGACGCATAAAGAGAAGATCGAGGGAAGAGGCGCGTGAACGACATCGCCGCAAGCAGTTTTTTCGACCCGCAGGTCATCGCGGACCCGTTCGACTATTATCGCGCCTGGCTGCCCAAGAGTCCCGTCGTCCCCTTGTCGGAGGGCATGTTCCTCGTCCTTTCCTATGATCTTTGTGTGCAGGCGACGGGCGCGGTCGATATCTTCTCGAACGATTTCCAGGCCACGCTGTCGGGCGCGATGGCCGAGGACGGCGATGTCGCCGCGATCCTCGCCGAAGGCTGGCCGCAGGTCGACACATTGCTCACCGCAGACCCGCCCGTTCACACGCGCTTTCGCAAGCTCGTCAACCTCGCCTTCTCGATGAAGCGCGTCGCGGCGATCGAGGAGGATATGCGCCGCGTCGTCGTCGGCCTGATCGAGGCGATGGCGGAAAAGGGCGAAGGCGATTTCGTCCGCGATTTCGGCATCCCCCTGCCCGTCGCGATGATCGCGAGCCAGATCGGCATGGAGAAGGACCTCGACCGCGTGAAACGCTGGTCCGACGCTTTCGTCGACCGGCTCGGGCGGATGATCCCCAAGGAACGCGAACTCGAATGTGCGCGCGAGGTCGTCGAATTCCAGCACCATGTGAAGGCGAAGATCGACGAGCGGCGCGCCAATCGCACCGACGACCTGCTCTCCGACCTCGTCCATGCCGAGGTCGATGGCGAGCGCCCGCTCGAAGACGCCGAAATATTGTCGATCATGCAGCAATTGATGGTGGCGGGGAACGAGACGACCACCTCGGCGCTCGCCGGCGGGCTGCTGCAGCTCATCGAAAACCCCGGCCAGATGGCCAAGGCGGTCGCCGCCGCCGACGCGGGCGACGAGCGCACGATCCTCAACCTCGTCGAAGAGGTGCTGCGCATCGAAAGCCCGACCGCGGGCATGTGGCGCCGCGTGCTGAAGGACACCGAGCTCGGCGGCGTCGCGATCCCCAGGGGCGCGATGGTGCAGCTGCGCTATGCCGCAGCGAACCGCGATCCCGCCAGATATCCCGACCCCGACCGTTTCGACATCGAACGCGCCAACGCGCGCAGCCACCTCGCCTTCGGCAAGGGCATCCATATGTGCATCGGCAATATGCTGAGCCGCAAGGAAATGGCGGTCGCCTATTCCGAGCTGCTGACACGCCTGACCGATTTCCGCCTCGCCGACGGCCATACGCCGAGCTGGCCGCCGAACATGCTGCTGCGCGGCCTCACCACCCTGCCGATCATGTTCCGGCGGCGCGCATGAATTTCGACCTCGACGACGACCAGCGGCTGACCCGCGACACGATCGGCCGCTTCCTCGGCCCGGTCGATATCGCGGCGCGACACGCGATGCGACAAGCTGACGGCGGCTATCCGCGCACGCGCTGGCGCGAGGTCGCCGACCTCGGCCTGCTGGCGCTCGCCGCACCGGCGGCGATGGGCGGCATCGGCGGGACGATGGTCGATCTCGCGCTCGTCGCCGAAGCGCTGGGCAAGGGACTCGCGATCGATCCCTGGCTCGAAAACGGCGTGCTGCCGATCCGGCTCGCCGCGGCGGCGGACGACGGCGCGCTGGTCGGGGATCTGCTGGCGGGCGCGCGCGTCGCGGCGGTGGCCTTTGCCGAGCCCGGGCGCCGCTACGAAACCGAAGCCGCAGGGACCAGAGTCGACGGCGAGCGCCTCGTGGGTGCGAAGACCTTCGTCCTCGGCGCGCCGCTCGCCGACACGCTGCTGGTCACGGCGACGGAAAACCGGCTGGCGCGGGTCGCGGCGGACGCCCCCGGCATCGTGCGGCAGGATTATCCGGTGATCGACGGATCGCGCGCGGCGACGATCGACCTGCACCGCGTTCCCGCCGAGTTGTTCGATCTGCCCGCGACCGGATTCGACCGCGTGATCGGCGATGTCCGCCTGCTCGCCGCGGCCGAGATGCTCGGCCTCGCGCAGGCGATGTTCGACGACACGCTCGCCTATGTCGGCGAGCGCCAGCAGTTCGGCGCCGCGATCGGCAGCTTCCAGGCGCTCCAGCACCGGCTCGTCGAATGCTATGCCGCGCTCGAACAGGCGCGTTCGATGGTGCTGCGCACCGCGATGCTCGACCCCGCGACCGACGATGCGAAATGGCCGCGGATCGCCGCGGGTGCCAAGGCCTTCGTCGGCGAAGCGGCGATGCGGATCGGGCTCGAGGCGGTGCAGATGCACGGCGGCATGGGGCAGACCGACGAGCTCGCGATCGGCCATGCGCTGAAACGCGTCATGCTGCTCGACAGACTCTTGGGCGACCAGACGCTCTGCCTGACCGCTTATGCGAGGGCGGCATGAGCGCGCGCGTCCCGATCGCGCCCGGCCTGTGGACCGACGAAGCCGAACCGCGGCTGATCGGCGGCCGCCGCGCCGATGGCGAGATCGTCTTCCCCATGCCCGACGGCGATGCCGCCGCGCGCGTCGAGCCGGCCCTGCTGTCGCGCCAGGGCACGCTCTGGTCGTGGACGACGCAGGGTTTCGAGCCGAAGGAACCCTATAGCGGCCCGCAGCCGTTCCAGCCCTTCCTGATCGGCTATGTCGAACTGCCCGGCGAAGTGATCGTCGAGACGCGCATCGTCGATGCCGCCCCGGCCGATCTCGTCATCGGCATGGCGATGATATTCGCCGTCGTCCCCTTCGACGACGCGCGGTCGATCTATGCCTTTCGCCCGGAGCGCCAGCCATGAACGACGACGTCCATATCATCGGCGCCGGCATCCACCCCTTCGGCCGCACCGACGGCCGCTCGGGGCGCGACCAGGGCGTCTTCGCGGTGCGCGCGGCGCTGGAGGACGCCGGGATCGAATGGGGCGACGTCGAATATGCCTATGGCGGCTCGGCGGCGGCGGGATCGGCCGACATCATGGTCAACGAGCTCGGCCTGACGAGCGTTCCCTTCATCAATGTCGCGAACGGCTGCGCGACCGGCGGCAGCGCGCTCGCCGCCGCGCGCAACGCGGTGGCCGCGGGCGCCTGCGACATCGCGCTCGCGGTCGGTTTCGACAAGCATCCGCGCGGCGCCTTCAACGCCAAGCCCGCCGAATATGGCCTCCCCGACTGGTATGGCGAGACGGGGATGATGCTGACGACGCAATTCTTCGCGCTCAAGATTCAGCGCTACATGGCGCTCCACGGCATCAGCCGGCGGACGCTGGGGCTCGTCGCCGAAAAGGCGTTTCGCAACGGCACGCTCTGCGACCATGCCTGGCGGCGCTCGCCGGTCGATCTCGACACGATCCTGAACGCGCCGGTCGTCAACGATCCGCTGACCAAATATATGTTCTGCTCGCCCGCCGAAGGCGCGGTCGCGCTGATCCTCGCCAGCGCGAAGAAGGTCCGCGAACTCGGCGCCGACGCGGTGCGGATCGCGAGCATCGCCTTTCGCACGCGCCCCGAAGGATCGTTCGAGGTCTTCGCGCCGTCGATCCGCGTCGGCGGCGGCGGCAAGCCGACCGAGATCGCCAGCCGCGCCGCCTTCGAAATGGCGGGGATCGGCCCCGAGGATGTTTCGGTCGCGCAATTGCAGGACACCGAAAGCGGCGCCGAGATCATGCACATGGCCGAAAACGGCTTTTGCGCCGACGGCGAGCAGGAACAATGGCTCGCCGAAGGATGGAGCGAGATCAAAGGCCGGATGCCCATCAACACCGACGGCGGCTGCCTGGCCTGCGGCGAGCCGATCGGCGCTTCGGGCCTGCGGCAGGTCTATGAGAATATGGTGCAGCTGCGCGGTCGCGGCGGCGAGCGGCAGGTCCCGAACGGCCCGAAAGTGGGCTATAGTCATGTCTATGGAGCGCCCGGCCTGTCGGCGGTGGCGATCCTCGAACGCTAGTCGAACGCATGGATCTCGATCTCACCAAGGCCGAACTGGAATTTCGCGAAGAGGTCCGCGACTTCCTCCGCACCTCGCTGCCCGACCATGTCCGCGAAGGCGCGCGGCGCACGCCCGGCGTCTTCGTCGAGCCCGACATCGGCCTCGTCTGGCACCGCATCCTCAACGACAAGGGCTGGGTCGCCTATCATTGGCCCGAAGATTGCGGCGGCACCGGCTGGACGCCGATGCAGCGCTATATCTTCGAAAAGGAATGCGCGGTCGCGGGCGCGCCGGCGCTGTCGGTGCTCGGCCTCCGCCTCGTCGGCCCGGTGATCTGCGCCTTCGGGACGCAGGAGCAGAAGGACCGCTTCCTCCCCGCGATCCGCGCCGGGACCGATTATTGGTGCCAGGGCTATTCCGAACCGCAGAGCGGCTCCGACCTCGCTTCGCTGCGCACCCGCGCGCGCCGTGACGGCAACGACTATGTCGTCGACGGATCGAAGATCTGGACCACCCACGCGCATCACGCGAACTGGATCTTCTGCCTCGTCCGCACCGATCCCGACGTGCGCAAGCAGGCTGGGATCAGCTTCCTGCTGATCCCGATGGACCAGCCCGGCGTCACCGTCACCCCGATCATCACCATGGCGGGCGACCATGAGGTCAACCAGGTCTTCCTCGACGGCGCGCGCACTCCGGTCGCCAACCGCATCGGCGACGAAGGTCAGGGCTGGACGATCGCCAAATTCCTGCTGGAGAACGAGCGCGGCGGCTCGTTCCACGCGCCGCGGCTGATCCGCGCGATCGACCATCTGGAGGCGCTCGCGGGTATCGCGCCGAGCGGGCACAATGGCGCGCTCGCCGGCGATATCCAGGTCGCGACGCGGATCGCGCGGCTGCGGCTCGAGGCCGAGGCGCTGGAGACCACCGAGCTCCGCATCCTCGCCGACATCGCGAAGGGGCGCCCGGCGGGGCCGCAGACCTCGCTCGTCAAGCTGCTGTCGTCCGAGCTTCATCAGCGGATCGACGGGCTGGCGATGGAGCTGCACGGCTATGACGGGCTGCAACTGCCGACGGCGCGCCCGCTTTACGGCAATGAAGCGCCGCCCGCGATCGGCGACGCCGACGCGCAGATCGCCGCCGCGCGCTACCTCAACAGCCGCGCCTGGACCGTGTTTGGCGGATCGAGCGAAGTTCAGAAAAACATCATAGCCAAGACGGTGCTACGCCTATGACACATGCATTGCGACTTGCCGGCCAGTGTGAAATAGTTCCGGCCATGGGAGCCGAGGCAGCCCGGTTGCCGGACGACGGACGCCCCCCTCCGATGAGGGTCAGGGCGCTTGTCGAAGCGGTCACGGTCCGCTGCGTGGAGGATATCCATGACGCGGCGGTGGTCCTGCGCGATTTCGCGGCGTCGCACGGCCTTCGCGCCGCGCTCTGCGACGACATCGCGTCCAAGGAAACGATGGTCGATGCCGACGGTGCGGTCCTCGCCGCCGACCTGTTCGGCTGGCTCGGCGACGGCGAGCGCTGGTGGGAGGATCACCGGCTCGCGCTCCACTCGCCCTTGCCGCGTTCGTGCCGGTATGAAAGCGAGCCCTTCTGGTGCAATGGCGACGGCTTTCGCACGGCCAATCCCAACCCCTATCTCGACGATATCGACCTTTCGCGCTATTTCGCCGCGAACGCGCGCTACAAGGCGGCGATCGTCGTGCCGGTTCATCTGCCCTTCGGCCAGATTTCGGCGAACAGCTATCACCCGACGAGCCCCGATATCGTCGACCTAAGCGACATGTTCGCGGAGATCGGCCATATCCTCGGCGCGGCGACGCGGCGCTTCATCGCGGGCTATGCCTCGGCGATGCGGACCAAGCGGCGCATCCCCTCCGACTGCGAATTGTCGAAGCGCGAGGTCGAATGCCTGCGCTGGGCGGCGATCGGCAAGACCGACCGCGAAATCGGCATGATCATCTCGCTGAGCCACGCGACGGTGCGCTATCACGTTCACCGCGCGGGCGAGAAGCTGAACTCGGTCAACCGCGCGCAGACGATCTTCAAGGCCGGGCAGCTGGGATATCTGGGCGCGAACAGCTGACTTCTATCCCCCTCCCGCAAGCGGAAGGGGAGATTTATCCCAGCGATCTTAGCGGCTCGCTTCCGTCCCAGTTCTTCGCCGCGTCGCGCATCATCGCGAACAATTCGCGGGTGCCCGCCTGCGGTTCGAGCAGTTCGACCAGTGTCCCCGGCCCGGTGCCGGGATCGGCATAGATCACCCCGCCCGTATCGCCGACGGGCGCCTCGAAGATGACTTCCGCGCCGACCTCTTCGCAGCGCACCCGTGCTTCGGCGATCGAATCGACCAGCACGCACACATGGTGCAACCCCTCGCCCACCGCATAGTCGCCGCGATAGATCGATGGCGCATCGTTCTCCGGCCGGATCAGTTCGATCTGCATCTCGCCCCAATAGCCGAGCGCCATGGTGAAGACCGGATCGCTCGGCATGCCACGATAATGTCCGCCGGCAAGCGACACGTCGGGCAGCAGGAAGAAGGGCCCCGCGCCCATCACCGCGGTCCAATGCCGCAGCGCGGCGTCGAAATCCGACGGCACATAGGCGAGCTGCATGATGTCGCCGAGCGATGCGAGCGTTTCGGGTCCGGCCATCGGTCTCTCCCCTCAAAAGCGATAGCGCACAAGCGCCGGGCTTTGTGCGATAAGCTGTTCGGGACCCGGAATCATACTGGGCAAATTGTGAGGGATGCCATGGCCGAGTCCGATCCGAAGATCGCATCGCAGGACTGGTTCGCCGTCCGCAAGCGCAATGCACGCGCGGGGCTGCGCAAGCTGGTCGCCATCGTCGCCGAGAACCGCACCGACCGGGCGGCCGCGCCGCTGCCGCTGCACAAGTCGATCTATACCGGCGAGGGGCGCCACGCCGCCGAAATGGCGCATATCTTTCGGGGCGAGCCGATCGTCGCGGGGCTGTCGGGCGACATTCCCGAAGCCGGCGATTGCCTCGTCTTCGACGCGGTCGGCCCGTCGATCCTCGTCGCGCGCGGCAAGGACGGCATCGCGCGCGCTTTCCTCAACATGTGCACGCACCGCGGCGCGAAGCTGGTCGAGGAGCGCGAGCCGTGGCGCGGCACGCGGCCGCGCATCGTCTGCCCGTTCCATGCCTGGACCTTCGACCCCGCGGGCACGCTGGTCGGCCAGCCGGGCAAGGAAGGGTTCGCGGGCTGCGAGATCGGCGCCCGCAACCTCATCGAACTGCCCTGCGCCGAACATCTCGGCCTGATCTTCGTCCGCGCCGATCCCGATGGCGAACCGATCGACGCCGCGGCGCATCTCGGCGATTTCGGCCCCGTCCTCGCGCAGCTCGAACTCCACCGCGCCGAGCCGGTCAAGAAGGGTATCCTCACCGCCGATTCCAACTGGAAATTCGCGCTCGATACCTATGGCGAGGGCTATCATTTCAAGATGCTCCACGCCTCGACGATCGGCGGGACGCATTACAGCGACCGCAACGTCTATGAACCGATCGGCCGCCACCACCGCGTCAGCTTTCCCGACCTGTCGATCGGCGCGCTCGTCGGCAAGGAGGAGAGCGAATGGCCCGAGACCGATTATGGCGGGGTCCATTTTCTCTTCCCCAACACCGTCATCTTCTTTGGCGCGGTCACCCCCGGCGTCTATTTCACCCAGGTCTTTCGCCTCTTTCCCGATGGCGCGGGGAAAATGTTTTGCCAGTTCGCGGTCTATGCCCCCTTCGGCATCGAAAGCGACGAGCATCGCGCGATGTGCGAGATGGCCTATGACGCGACCGCGACCGTCGTGCAGACCGAGGATTATCGCGTCGCGAGCAGCGGCTACGCCAACCTCATGACCGCGCCCGCCGACTTCCATGTCGTGCTCGGCGCGAACGAGCCGGCGCTGCACGGCGTCCACCGCTCGATCGCCGCGGCTTGCAAGATGCCGCTCGACCAGATCGCCTGACCTTTCCGGAGCCTATCGATGAACGACCTTTCGCCTCCCCAGGACCAGAACCGCGACGACCGCTGCCCCGGCACCAGCTACACCGACATGCTGAAGGCCGATACGCGGCGCGCGCCCGATTATCTGCTGATCGAATCGAACCAGGAACTCGGCGACGCGCCGATCGCGATCGAGCGATATGTCAGCGAGGACTGGGCGAAGCTGGAACGCGAAAAAATGTGGCCGAACGTCTGGCAGTTCGCCGCGCGCGAAGAGGATATGCCCGATCCCGGCGACACGGTCGTCTATGACATCAACGAAAAGAGCATCCTGCTCGTCCGCCAGAAGGACGGGTCGGTGAAGGCCTTCTACAACGTCTGCCTCCACCGCGGCCGCAAACTCCGCACCGAAAGCGGCCCCGCGGTCAACCTGCGCTGTCCCTTCCACGGCTTCACCTGGCACCACGATGGCCGTTTCAAGGAGGCGCCCTGCGCGTGGGACTTCCAGCATCTCGAAGACAGGGACATGAGCCTGCCCGAACTGAAGGTCGACCGCTGGCAGGGGTTCATCCTGGTCAGCGAGAATCACGACCTGCCCCCATTCCGTGAATGGGTCGGCGCTGGAATCGAGCATTTCGACAATTGGCGGCTCGACGAATGCCACACCGGCGCGTGGATCGGCCGCGTCATCCCCGCCAACTGGAAAGCGGTCTCCGAGGCCTTTATGGAGGCGTGGCACAGCATCGTCACCCATCCGCAGATCCTGGGCTTCACCGCCGACGCCAACACCCGCTATGACCTCTACGGCGATTTCCTCAACCGCGCGATCACCCCGGCGGGGGCGATGTCGCCGCACATCAAGGGCAAGGATCAATTCTATGTCCTGAAGTCGCTCGAGGATTTCATCGGCGCCGGCGACAGCCGCGCGCGGCGCAGCACGGGCTCGCCGCACGACCTCAAGGGTTTCGACCCCGACGATCCGATGCTGGCGCGCAAGCTGCTCGCGCAGGCGAATCGCGACGCTTTTTCGGCGATGAACGGGCATGATTATTCGGACGCGACCGACAGCGAGATGCTCGACAATTTCACCTACAATGTCTTTCCCAACTGGGCACCGTGGGGCGGGCTGGTGCCGAACATCGTCTATCGCTGGCGGCCGTGGGGCGACGTCGACCATTGCCTGATGGAGGTCCGCATCCTGATGCGCACGCCAAAGGGCGAAAAGGCGCCGCGCTCGGCGTCGATGCACTTGATCCCCGACGACCAGCCCTTCACCAGCGCGAGCCATCTGATCGGCGCCGCGCTCGCCGGGGTGTTCGATCAGGATATGGAAAACCTGCCCTATGTGCAGGAAGGGATGAAATCGTCGCCGAACGGCGTGATCGAACTCGGCCATTATCAGGAAAGCCGCATCCGGCATTTCCACCGCACGCTGGGGAAATATGTGAGCGGGCAATTGCCCTAGTCGTTCGTCATTGCGAGCGCAGCGAAGCAATCCAGAGTGGCGTAAACCGCCCTAGATTGCTTCATTGCGCTCGCAATGACCGCCTAAGCCGGAACCTTGACCGGCGACCAGTCCTGCCGCTTCGCCCAGTCGGCGAAGGACGTCGGCGTCACCCCGAGCAGCCGCGCCGCGGGCACCGCATCGAGCGCCACCGGCGACACCGGCTGGTCGTTGTACCAGCGATAGAATTTCGCCATCCCGTCGTAGATGCTGAACGGCTGCACATCGCGCGAGCCCGTCACCAGCTCGCTCATCCGCGCGGCGAACTCGTCGGGCGACAGGCTCTGGAAGCGCACCGGGCGTCCCGCCGCGACGCTCAGCCGCTCGGCAACCTCGGCGCCGGTCAGCGCTTCGGGTCCGCCGACCGCGATCCGGTCGGCGATCAGATCCTCATGCAGCAGCGCCGAGACCATATAGGCCGCCACATCCTGAAGGCAGACCCAGCTGATCTTCAGCGTCCCGGCCGCAGGATAGGCGAATATCCCGCTGTTGACGATCGCCGGGCGCGACCAGATGCGGATGATATTGTCCATGAACACCATCGGCTCGATGACGGCATAAGGCACGCCGCTGTCGTGGATCGCCCGCTCGATATCGCGCCGCCCGTCGTGCGCCGAGAGGTCGAGGTCGCGCTCGGCGACGAAACAGCTCGTGTTGAAGACGATCTTGCGCAGGCCCGCGGCGCGCGCCGCGGCGGCGATGTTGCGGCCCATCGTCGCGGCGCGCGCGCGGTCGAACTCGAACGGCAGATGCATCGCCAGCGCGTCCTGTCCGCTGAACGCGGCGATGAGGCTTTCGACATCGAACAGGTCGGCGGCGACTTCGGGCACGTCGGGATGCACCGTCGTCGCCATCGCGCCCGGCCGCCGCACCCCGGCGGTCACCGCAAGCCCGCGCGCCTTCAGCGCGGCGACCAGCGGAATCCCCTGATCGGCGGGGGCACCAAGAACGATGACCGTCTTCATGCCGCGCTCTCCACCTGCTTCGCCGGGCAGGCCGCCGCATCGCGCCCCGCGAGGAAGCCGAACACCATCCCCGGCGCGATCGTCCCGCCTGGCCCGCCGTAGGTCATGCCCATCGCCGACGCCATGACGTTGCCTGCGGCATAGAGGCCGGGGATCGGAACCCCGTCGACGCTCAGCACCCGCGCGGCCGCGTCAGTCTGCGGTCCACCCTTGGTGCCGAGCGCGCCGCTCTTGATCTCGACCGCGAAGAAAGGCGGCTCGCCGATCGGGCCGAGCGTCGCGGCGGTCGAGCCGCGTCCGTCGGGATCACCCCACCATTGGTCGTGCGCCGCGTCGCCGCGCCCGAAATCGGGATCGCGCCCGCTCGCGCAATGCGCATTGAAGCGCTCGACCGTCGCTTTCAGCGCCTCCGCGTCGATGCCGAGCCGTGCCGCGAGGTCATCCAGACTCTCGGCGCGCATCGCCCATTGCGGCGGCGCGACGCCGCGCTCGCCGCTGATCATCCCGAAGCCGAAGCGGTCGATATAGCGCTGGTCGAAGATCAGCCAGCACGGCAGGTTCGCATAGTCGAAGGCGCTGACGTCCTGATCGTGGAACGCGGCGCCGATCGCATTGTAATTCGCCGCCTCGTTTGTGAAGCGCCGCCCCTTGCGGTTGACCATGATCGAATGCGGCAGGCTGCGCTGCCCCGCGACGAGCGTCTTGCCGGTAGAGCACTCGCTTTCGGGCACCTCGGCGACGGGCATCCACCACGCCTCGCGCATATTGCCGAGCATCGCGCCGGCGCGCATCGCCATCCTGAGGCCGTCGCCGGTGTTGGTCTTCGGGCTCAGCGGATGCGTCAGCGGCCCGCGGATGAAGGCGCGGAGCAGGTCGGCATCCCATTCGAAGCCGCCGGTCGCGAGCACCACCGCATCGGCGGAGATCTCGACCGCACCGTCCGCCGTCTCGAATACGGCGCCGGCGACGCAATTCCCGTCCATCAGCAGCCGCACCGCGCGATGGCCGGTCCTGGGCTCGATCCCGCGATCGAGGCAGGCGCGCAGCAACCGGCCGACCAGCGCCTGCCCGCTGCCGCGAAGGTCGCCGTCGATCCGGCGCTGCAGCTCTTCGGGCGCGAGCGGTTGCGGCTTCGCCTGGCCGAGCGGTGTGTCGTATATCGAGAAATGCGGCGAGGGATAATAGGGCGACATAGTCACCTTCGCAGCCCATTCGCCCAATTCGTGGAACGAATAGAGCGGGCAATCGAGCGAGCGCCCGCCGTGCGGCATCCCGCCCGGAAATTCGGCATGATAATCGGGAAACTCGGGAATCGGCCGGAACTGCACCGGCGTATTCGCTTCCAGAAACGCCACCATCTCCGGCCCATGGTCGAGGAAGGCCTCGACCAGAGGCTGCTGCATCAGCCCGTGCGACATCGACAGGAGATAGGTCAGCGCCTTGGCGCGGCTGTCCTCGACGCCCAGCGTCTTTTCGTGATGATTGTTCGGAATCCAGATCATCCCGCCCGACCAGGCGGTCGTCCCGCCGACCCGATCGCCCTTCTCGAACAGCGAGACCCTCGCCCCGGCTTCGTGCGCCGAAATCGCGGCGGTGAGCCCCGCGCCGCCGGTGCCGAGGACGAGGACGTGGGGCGCTTCGCTCATGACCCTATGCCTTCAATTGTTCGACCATGGCGGCGGTGTCGAAATAATGGATGCGCATCGACGCCATTTTGCCGGCATCGTCGAAGCGGGTGACTTCGGCGATATGCGTCTCGAACCGCTTGCCGCTCGATCGCGCCGTCACCGTGAAGTGGAGCAGCGCAACGGTGTATTTTTCGCCGCCGACCAGTTCCTGCCACGCGACCACCGGATCGTCCCAATAGCCCATGACATGCGCGTAGAGCCGCTGGAGCGCGTCGCGCCCGCGCCATTCGCCGCCATAGGGAAGCGACGCCGGTTCGTGGATGACGAAATCGTCGGCCATATAATCGGCGACCGCGTCCCAATTGCCCCGGGCGACTTCGGCATACATCGCCTTGCTGGCGTCGAGCGGGGTCATTCGATCGTCCCCACCAGCGCGCCGACCGGATAGACCGCACCCTCCACCCCCGTCGGGCGGATGGTCCCCGCGACCTGCGCCTCGACCTCGACCGTCGTCTTGTCGGTCTCGACCGTATAGATGACGTCGCCGATCTCGACCCGCTCGCCGTCGCCGACCATCCATTCGGTCAGCGTCATTTCGGTCGCCGACATGCCGATCTTCGGGATGCGCAATTCCTCCGCCATCGCCTCAGCCCTTCCAGTTCACGGCGGCGCGCACCGCATCGGCGATCGCATCCTTGTTCGGTATCCACGCCTGTTCGAGGGCATTCGCCATCGGAACCGCCGAGAAAGCGCCGCCGATGCGCGTCACCGGGGCTTTCAGCTTGCCGAACAGTGCCTCGTTGAGGCGCGAGGCGATCTCGGCGCCGGTGCCATATTGCTTGACCGCCTCGTGCAGCACGACCGCGCGGCCCGTCTTTTCCACCGACGCCGTGACCATCGCCTCGTCATAAGGGGCGATGGTGCGGAGATCGACGACCTCGACCGAAATCCCTTCGTCGGCGAGCTTGCCCGCGACCTCGAGCGCGTCGAGCACGGTGCGGCCATAAGTGACGATCGTGCAGTCGCTCCCCTCGCGCGCCACCGCCGCCTGGCCGAGCGGCACGACATGCCCCGGCCCCGGATCGTCGGACTTCAGGCCATAGCAGAGGATATTCTCGATGAAGATCACCGGGTCGTTGCACGCGATCGCCGCGCGCATCAGCCCCTGCGCGTCGGCGGCGTTCGACGGCGTGACGATCTTCAGCCCCGGCACATGCGCGAACCAGGCCTCCAGCATGTCCGAATGCTGGCCGCCGAAGCCGACGCCGACGCCGGTCGTCGTGCGAATCACCAGCGGCACATTCGTCTGTCCGCCCGACATGAAGCGCAGCTTCGCCGCGTGATTGACGATCTGGTCCATCGCGACGGTGGTGAAGTTCATCAGCATGATCTCGGCGATCGGGCGAAAGCCCGCGAGCGCCGCGCCGACGCAGGCGCCGACGATCGCCTGCTCCGAAATCGGCGTCGCGCGGATGCGGTGCTCGCCATATTTTTCGGTGAGGCCCGAGGAGATTTTGAACACCCCGCCGCCCTGCTTCGCGCCGACGTCCTCGCCGAGCAGGATCACGCCCTCATCCTCGGCCATCGCCTCGTCGAGGGCGCGGTTCAGCGCCTGCGTCATCGTGATCTGGCTCATGCCGCAATCTCCTCTTCGAAGACATCCTTGCGGATTTCCTCCGGCCCCGGCAGCGGACTGTTCGCGGCGAACTCCGCCGCCGCGTCCATCTGCGCGTCGAGGTCGGCGACGATCGCGTCGAGCTCGGCCTCGCTGAACTGGTGGTCCAGCATCAGCCGGCGCAGCCGTGGCAGCGGGTCCTCGGCCGCCATTTCGGCGAGATGCTCCTGCGGCATGTAGGAGAAGTCGGCGCCGAAGAAATGCCCCATCATCCGGTAGCACATCGCCTCGATCAGCGTCGGCCCCTCGCCCGCGCGCGCGCGGTCCGCCGCCGCTTTGGCCGCCTTGTAGGTCGCGATCGCGTCGTTGCCGTCGACCTTGACCCCCTGCATCCCATAGGCGGCGGCGCGGGTGACGATCGAATCGACCTTCGTATGGTCGGCGAAGGCGGTATGTTCGCCATAGCGATTGTTCTGGCAGAGGAAGATGACGGGCAGTTTCCAGAGCTGCGCCATGTTCATCGCCTCGTGAAAGGCGCCGATATTGGTCGCGCCGTCGCCGAAGCAGACGACCGTCACCTTGCCGTCGCCGCGATTCTGCGACGCGAGCGCGAGGCCGTTGGCGATCGGCAGCCCCGATCCGACGATCCCGGTGGTCACCATCACCCCGCTTTCGGGATGGGTGATGTGCATCGACCCGCCCTTGCCGCGGCAGGTGCCGCCCGCCTTGCCCGCGATCTCGGCGAACAGCGGGTTCAGCGGCACGCCCTTGGCGATCTGGTCGTGCTGGCCGCGATAGGTGGTGACGAGATAGTCGCCGGGCTCGAGCGCGGCCATCGCCGCCGCCGACACCAGTTCCTGCCCGCGCACCGTATAATACATGACCGCCAGCTTGCCGGTCATCAGCAGCGAACGGAATTTCTCGTCGGCGCGCGCGACGCGCATCGTCCGGGTATAGATATCGCGAAGCGTGTCGCGATCGATCGTCGTATCGGTCATTCAGCTGTCTCCGATGCCCTGCTGGGGGTTGGCGCTGGGTCGCGCGGCGACGCGGCCCCGCCAGGCGGCGAGATGAGCGAGCGCGGGATCGAGCGGCTGGCCGACCGCGCCGCCGAACTCGACGAAAGAATAGAGCAATATGTCGGCGAGGCTGAAGCGCGCGCCCGCCACCCACGGCCCCGCGCCGACGATGCCGTCGATCTGCGCCAGCCCGTCGGCGGCGAGCCGTTTCAGGTCGGCGGCAGCATCGGGCAGGCAGAGCAGGCGGCTCCCGAACATCGCCAGGCCCTCGGCGCCGCGAAAGCCCGCGGTCATCGGTACGACGACGAGCTGGTCGATCATCCGCACCAGCATCCGCGTCCGCGCCCGCTCCTCGGCCGCCTCGCCGAGCAATGCGTGCGCAGCGCGCGTTTCGTCCAGATATTCGCAGATCGCGATGCTTTCGGCGAGGCAGCGGCCGTCGTCGAGCTCGAGCAGGGGGGTGTGGCCCAGCGGGCTTTTGGCGCGAAAATCGGGGCGGCGGTTCTCGGCCGCCATGATATCGACAAACTGCCGGTCGACCGTCAGCCCGGCCTCGGCGAGATACATCAGCACCACGCGCGGATTGGGGCCGAGCGATTGATAGAGCTTCACCGCGCGCGGCCTAGAACTGGACGCGCTTGGTGAAGCCGCCGTCGACGACGAGATGCGCGCCGGTCATATAAGGGCAGGCGGGCGAGGCCATGAAGACGATCGCCTTCGCGACCTCCTCGGGCTCGCCGAAGCGCCCCATCGGCATCTGCGCGAGCGTCGCATCGTAAAGCGCCGGCACCGCCCCCTTGATCGTCTCCCAATTGCCGCCGGGATAATAGATGGCGCCCGGCGAGACGATGTTGACGCGGATGTTCCGCGGCGCGAGCGCCTGGCTGAGCTGCGAGCCATAGGTGATCAGCGCCGCCTTCAGCGCATTGAACGCCTGCGGCACGATGAAGGTCTCGACCGCCGCGGTCGACGCCATGAAGATGATCGATCCCGATCCCGACGCCGCGAGCGCCTCGGTCAGCGTCTCGACCCCGTGCACCGCGCCCATGATGTCCATATCGAGCCCGCGCTGCCAGTCGCCGGTCGCGCCTTGTCCCGACGAGCTCGCGGTGTGGATGAAGATGTCGCAGCCGCCGAGCGTATCGCACGCCCGGGTCAGCCAGTCGCGATAGCCGTCGGGATTGCCGGTCATGTCGAACGGCTCGCCATGCACCTTGCCCGGCCCCGCGGCGTCGATCGCCGCGACCGCCGCCTCTACCTTTCCGGCATCGCGTGAAAGGAAGGCGACGTCGGCGCCTTCGGCCGCAAAAACCTTGAGCGACGCGAGCCCGAGCCCGTGCGCCCCGCCATTGATGATCACCTTCTTGCCGGCCAGACCCAGATCCATCGCATCCTCCTCATCCGCATTTTGCCGGAAAGAGTAACGCGATCCTCCGAACCGAGACATCAGCAAAAATGGGAGCGGACGAGGTGCTTTCGGCGCCGCCGACGCGAAAGCCGTGCGTGATGGTCGCGCATCAAGACCCGCGCCTTCCCGGCCACCGCCAAGTCGGCTCGAAAGAGCGAAAGGAAGGAATGGCGCACCGCTCTCAACGAAGATGAGCAATACGCCTTTCCTATAACGCTATGAAAGTGCCTCGCCAATCGCGCCGGACGGTAGTGCGCCTTGCCAGCGTAGCGGATGTTAGCGAAGGCACTCCTTCACTGCCGCATCCAGCGAATTCACATAAACGGGCGTAGGGTTTCCGCTCTTCATTTTCCAGACCGTGTAGCCGCCCGGCAACGGCTTGCCGCGAAGCGTGGACTGCTTTCCTTCGCTGATAAACCGAGTGAGAAGCTTCGTCTTATGGTCCTCTTGGATATCGAAAAGCTTCCGCGCAACCGCGTCGGACAATAGATGACTTCCCTTCGTATCGAGACAGTAGATCATACCCTTCTTCCACACGATGAAGTCGGGGTAGAAATTTGCTGTATCGCCTTGCGACAGTAGCGGGATGTGAAACCGCCTGACGAGGGGTTTCGGTGCCAAGGGAGCCCTTGCGTATCCAACGCCGTGGCGAAAGGCAGCTCAAACTTATTCAGGCCGCTGTACCGAGGATATAGCGAGTGAGTGAACCCTATCGCTTTTTTGCCGACACGGGTCGTGCCGAACGTGAATGGCATATTGCTCTCATAAACTAGTTCGGCAAGTGCGTAGAATGCCTCTGTGGCATCCTCAGCAAGCTTGTCAGCGAGCTTGTCCGCTTTGCTCTGTGCCTGAACCCGCACATCGAATTTCAAATCATGCAAATCGGCTATCGCCAGAACTCTCGATGAGCGCGATTTCATTGCGGTGCTGACAAGCCACCGCAATCTAACCGGGTTGGTGTTGCCGCCTTCTTGCCACAAAACTGGCTGAGGAACGTTGTCACCAACGACCTCAATTACAGCAGAGGCGCCCTTCGCTCCCGCAATGGTGTTAGCGTCGCCCTCGACGAACGTCGGAAAGTCATCGAGTAGCTCTGCCAAACGGGTTCGTGCGGCCTCTGAATCGACGAAAATATGATGGAGACTGACGCCTTCCAGTTCTCGCGGCTCTATACCTTCCGATGCGGCCCCGGCCCCTCCAAAGTTGTCGGAGATGGTGAGCGGCGCGCCTTCAGATTTGAGCTTTGCTTTGACCTTGTCGATTGTCTCGGTGAAGACATTCTCGCGATCTACCCGAACAAAAAAATGAGCCGTATTTAAGAGCGGATCGTCGTAATGTTTTGCACCAAATTGCCGGAGCACGCGCCCCATAATTTGCTCAACTTGAATAGTCGAACCCATGCTTTTGTCGATATAGCCTAGGTAACAAGCAGGATCGTCCCAACCTTCCTGTAGGCCGAGATTGAAGATCACATGCTGGTAATCACCGGCCGCAAATTGATCGAAATCATTGTCGCCTTTCGAGAAGAGATTGACGATGTCAGGCTTCGTCCCGGCATCAAAGGCAAGGTTGGCATAAATCGCAATTCGTTCAGGGAGAACACCCTTCTGCTCGACAAGGTAGCGCCAAATTCGAATCGGAGGCGCTTCACGCTTTAGAAAAGGCAGCGAAGGATCGTCTCGCGAACCGTCATCCGTAATGTTCGTTTTGCAGACGTAGATTGCCTTGGGTCGAAAATTGAGCTGAGCCACATCCACAGCCTGTTCGAGCAAGTTCAACCGCTCGAACAGCTCGTCGAGAGACTGCGACATCGCGGCAGTGGTTCCATCAAACTGCAGCGCCAGCTTTACCAACTGCGCCTTGACTACCTTCTCGCTGTCTACGGACGTAGTAATGAACAATTCCGGTTCGACCGTGCCATGATCGTCCGCTGCTGCTAACTTCTGGAATTGGTCGACATCATCGGCTTCTTCGACCCACAGCTTGATGGGGTTCACGACCGATTTTGTAAAATTCGTCGGAAGCCTCAGCGTAGCGCTCGCCAGCAGATAAGCGTCGGGCTGAAGCTCTGCTATTATTTCCGCCTGCTGCTCCGACAGATTATGTCCCTCATCGTATACGACAATGAGAGGGCGTCGTGCGCCGGCGCCAGGGCGGGAAATCAATCTTTCCCAAGGGCTCTCGTCGCCGAAGGTGTCATTGTCTCGTTTATAAATGTGTAGGTTACCCTCGGCCTGCTCCTTGTTGTTGAAGAGCCCGGTTGTTGTGGTGATCAGCAACGGCGCGGTGGGGTCGTTCAGCAGCGCGGGCGTAATGTTCCCAATCGGAAGCACCCGAAACTCTTCTACCAAATGGCTGTATTTCTCGCCCTCGGAGAAGTTGGTCAGTGTTTGACCCACCACCGAGCGAGCCTTTGACATCCAGAGAACGATTGGCTCGGCGTGGAGGTTTGCTCTCATCCGCATAACCGTCTCGGCCAGAACAGGAGTCTTCCCCGCACCTGTCAGAGCTGAGAGCGCTTGGAAAAATGGGCGCGGCATATTTCCTTTGCGGGGGCGGTCAGGATGGCTTGCGTAGAACGAGAACCGGTCGACCATTTGCTTGGCAGCGGCTGCTTGGAATACCTTGAGTTCAAGCATTGTCGTCCGCCGCATTTGTATAGGCGTCAGCCCGCGCGTTGAATCCGATATGCTCCAATACTCGATCAGGAATTTTATAAAATTCTACACCTGCGCCCGTATAGGGCGCTATCGATGCGTATACGTGATAACGCTCCGCGAGCCCTGCTGCACTAGCTTCGGCAGCTATAGCTCGAAACGCTTCGCGGTTTAGCACTGAGGGGGTTTCAGGGTTATCCCAGATGAGGAAAAAGCCCTCGTTCTTTGGGTTCGTGGCAAAAAGATACTGGTGTGACCCGATCGAATATCTATGAAGGTACGAACGTGCCTTTTCAGCCTTGTCCCAATAGCTGTTAAGGAGCAGGTCGATCATCTCCTCGCGTGCGAGAGCCTTGACAGCGACCGCGTCGATCTTCTCCCTTTTGAGCTGAATAAATCGAAACCCTCCACCGAGTGCGGGTTGTGAGCCAGAAGCCCAATTTCCTTCAACCACTCGTCGAATGCGATCTGCAGTCAGGGTCTTGGCGTAGTGATCCTTCTTTTCGCTATTGCCTTGTTCGATCATGATGAAGCGACGCGTTCCGCCGGTTTCATTGTTGAGCTGCAAAACTGCGTGACCAGTCGTGCCAGACCCGGCGAACGCATCAAGCACAAGGCCACCGTTAGGGCACCAAAGTTGGATCAGCTTTTTGAATAATTTGAGTGGCTTTACAGTCGTGAAACCATGCCCAGCCCCGACAATCGACGTGAGTTCGCTCACGCCGTCGCTAGTGCGTCCTGACTCTTTATACCCCCATGACGCCGCATCCAGCTCCACCGGGTATCCTTCCTCTTCTTCAGCCCAGTAGGTGACAGGAACCTTGCCCCGCTTGATGCCCTCGAGATAGGTCTTCACACGCGGACGCCCTTGGCCATCCCGACCGAACCAGACAAAGGGCCATTCATCCTTACCAAGCCGTGCACTGGCTTTCTTTGCCACTGTGGCTGATACGGAATTTGAAGAGCCACCTTTGACCATCAAAGCGGGCGCGCGACCATCGCCAATATCGCGCTCCTCATAGCTGGTGCCCCACTGAGTGAGCCACGCTTTGATATTTCTCTTCGGATGCCTCCAAGAGCCATGCCCCGCCGGATAATGGACCTCGCCCGTGAAAGGCGATTGAATCCCGTACTCATCCTTCGGCGACGAGCTCCGCGCAGTCAGATTGCCTTCGCGCCAAATGCCGCTGCTGTCGTTGTCAGGATTCGAGTAGCGCTTGTTATCCTGCTCAGTGCGCCCCGGCGAAAGTGTGCGCGCCTTGGCCAAATCCTTCGCATAAACCAGCACATACTCTGTTGACGTTGATACGTGCGATTTGTCGGGACGTGGCGCAGCCGTCTTCTGCCAATTAATAATTGCGAGGCGATTGTCCTCGCCAAAAATCTCATCCATCAACATGCCAAGGCGATAGAGTTCACGATTATCGATGCAAATGGCGATGACGCCGCCCGGCCG
>NZ_JAOZVW010000069.1 GCF_025869345.1 Sphingopyxis sp. | reverse complement strand
CGTCATTCCCGCGAAAGCGGGAACCCAGTGCGGGGTCAGCCGACGCACGCTCTGGGTTCCCGCTTTCGCGGGAATGACGAAGAGGGGGATGTCCGCTCCGCAACCCAAAAAGCAGGCGCGGCTCCGGCTCCCGTGTATTATCCGAATAAACCGCTTGCCAACCACGCGCTACAAATGTAGCACGCTACAAATGTAGCGCATGAGGTGATTCGGAAATGCTGTCGAGCCTGCCCCCGCGAGAACGCGAGATCGTCGATATTCTCTATGAACGCGGCGCCTCCACGGTGACCGAAATCGGCGAGGCGCTGAGCGATGCGCTGTCGGGATCGGCGATCCGTGCGATGCTGAAGCGGCTCGAGGCGAAAGGCTTCGTGGCGCGCGAGGCGTCGGAGCGCGGCTTCGTCTATGCGCCGAGCGTGTCGGACAAGACCGCGCGCAGATCGGCGCTGAGCCAGGTCGTGCGCGTCTTTTTCAACGGGTCGGCGACGAGCGCCGCCGCGGCGCTGCTCGGGATGCAGGACGGAATGAAGGCGTCGGAGCTCGACGAGCTCGAAAAGATGATCGCGAAAGCGCGCGAAGGGAGAGACCAGTGATGATCACCACCGCCATGCTGCTGGGCCTTGCCTGGAAATCCGCCGCGGTCGCGGGGCTGACCCTGATCCTGCTGCGGCTCGCGCGGTCGCGATCGTCGGGCGAGCGGTCGCTGATCGCGCACGCCGGGATCGTCGCGCTGCTGGCGCTTCCAGCCGCGATGCTGTTGCTGCCGGCGTGGGCGCCGCTTCCCGAAAGCTGGACCGCAGCGTCCGAACCCGCACCGATCGCCGCCGCGCCCGCCGCGTCGGCTTCGGCGGAGGCGCTACCGGCGGCTGCGCCCGCCGCTTCGGCCACGGCCGACACGGCGAGTTTCACGCTGCCGGAGGTCGGCGATCTTGCGCCCTTTCTCTATGCGATCCCATTGGCGTTGCTGTGTGGAATGATGCTGCTCGCGGTGGTGCGGCTGTTCGCGATGCGCGGCCGGGCCGAGGTGCTGACCGAGGGGTCGTGGCTGTCGGCACTCGCCGAGGCGCAGCGGCGCATGGGTTTCAAGCATGGCACCGCGCTGCTCGTCAGCCGGGAATTGCGCTCGCCGATCAGTTGGGGCGTGCTGCGCCCGACGATCGTGCTGAGCCCGGTGACGGTCGGCGCGGTCGATGAGGCCGAGGCGATCATCGCGCACGAACTGGCGCATGTCGCGCGGCTCGACTGGGCGAAGCTCCTCGGCGCGCGCGCCGTCTGCGCGCTCTTCTGGTTCAACCCGCTCGTGTGGATGCTGGCGCGCGAAAGCCATCAGTTGCGTGAAGAAGCCGCCGACGATGCGGTGCTGATGGCCGATATCGACGGCCCTGATTATGCGAGCCTGCTCGTCGGCGCCGCGCGCCACGACAATCAGGGCGCGCTGCTCGCCGCGCACGGGGTCGCCCCGGGCAAGGGCAGCCTCAAGCGCCGGATCACCCGCGTGCTCGACGGCAGCCTGAAACGCGGCCCCGCGAGCGTGAGCTGGATGCTGATGAGCCTGGTGCTGCTTGCCGGGGTCACCGCGCCGCTCGCCGCCTTTTCGGCGACGGCGGATCAGAAAAAGGCGGCGAAGGACTCCCCGGTTCCTTTCGCCGCCGCCGCCCCGGCCGCGCCGCAGTCCACCGCGGCCGTGGGCGGAGCCGGGGACGCGAACGCAGCGCCCGCCGCCGCAGCGCCGAAACCACTCACCGCCGATCAGCTCGTCGGGATGCGCGCGGTCGGTGTGACCCCTGAATATGTGGCGGAGATGCGCGAGCATGGCGGCTCGATGGACCCCGACGATATCATCGCGGCGAAAGCGGTGGGGGTCGACCCCGCCTATATCCGGGCGATGCGCGGCGTTTTTCCGGGCGCCTCGATGGACGATCTGATCGGAGCCTCGGCGCTGCATATCGAGCCGGGCTATGCCCGCGAGATGAAGGGCGCGTTCCGCAGCCTGTCGATCGACGACCTGACCGCGCTGCGCGCGATGGGGGTCACCGGCGATTATATCCGCAAGATGCGCGGTGCGGGCTACGCGCTGAAAAGCCCCGATGACGCGGTCGAGCTGCGCGCGACCGGCATGACGCGGGGCGTGATGCGGACATCGACGAGCCGCCGGGACGAGCGGGCTACGGTCGATATCAGCCGCGGCGTGATCGAAGCGCGCGGCGCCGACGGCCGCGTCGCGCGGGTCGAATTCCCCGCGCCGCCCGAGCCCCCGGCCGCACCCGAGAACTGACGCCCGGACGTTCGTCCAATCACAGCTTCCGTTGATCGAACCCCACTTTTGAAACGCCGCCGCTGCGGCGAGCGATGACGCTCGCCTGGCGTGTGGAGGGAGGACATGCCATGAAAACCCTGATTCTTGCCGCTGGAACCGCTTTGTTGTCGGTGTTTGCGCAGGCTGCGCCGAACGCTGCCGCCGATCCGCTGATCGTCGATCATATCGATTGGACGATCGCGCCTTCAACCGGTGTCGAGCCGCATCTGCGGATCAGCCACGCATCGTCGAGCAGCGATGTGTCGCTGAACGGCCGCGCCGAATTCCGGGCGGCGCGCGAGGCGCTGAAAGGCGGCGCGGGGCCGGTATCCTTCACCGTGGCGCACGCGGCCGGGACGCTCGCTTGCTCGGGCCGGCTGACGGGCGCTTTCGCGGGCGCGGGGCACTGTCGTTTTTCCGCCGATCCGCGCTTCGAGGCCGGACTCGCGGTGCGGGGATTGGCGCCCGACGACCGCGGTGAGCTGGTCACGATGCTGCTCGTCGATGCGACGATCGACCTGGCCGACGGGCTGACCCGCGAAGGCGTGAAGCCCAAGGACAGCGGCGACCTGATCGCCGCCGCCGCGCTCGACGTCACCCCCGCCTATGTTCGCGAATTGAAGTCCGATGCGATGGTGCTGACCGATGTCGGCGACGCGATCGCGTGCAAGGCGCTCGATGTCGACGGGCCCTATGTGCGGGGCCTCGCCGCGGCGGGCTATCGGGGGCTGGCCGCCGACGACGTCGTCGCGATGAAGGCGATGGACGTGTCGCCCGACTATGCGCGGGCGATGAACCGGGCGCGGGGGAGCGGTCAGTGAAATTTGCCGTCAGCCTTGCGGCGGTCGCCGCCGCCCTCTCCGCCCTGCCCGCCGCGGCACAGGAGTCGCCGCCGACCGGCGACACGCCGCCCCCCGCATCGACCGATATTGCCGCGAGTGCGAACCGCGCGGCGCGGCAGGTCTTCACCCCCGCCGATTTCGCGCGCTATGCGCCGAAGAACGCCTATGACATGCTGGCGCAGGTTCCGGGCTTTTCGATCCGCGACAATGAGCAGCTTCGCGGGCTGGGTCAGGCGACCGGGAACGTCCTGTTCAATGGCGAGCGGCCGTCGAACAAGGCCGACGACATGTACACCCAGCTCTCGCGCATCCCCGCGGGCAATGTCGAGCGGATCGAGATCGTCGATGGTGCGACGCTCGATATTCCGGGGTTGTCGGGGCAGGTCGCGAACATCGTCTATCGCGCCGACAGTTTTTCGGGCCAGTTTTCGTGGAAGCCCGAATTTCGCGCGCATTACACCGATCCGCTGCTGACCCGGGCCGACGTGTCAGTGCGCGGACGGACGGGCGAGATCGAATATGAGGCGGCGCTGAGCAACGACGATTCGGCGCGCAGCGGTGCCGGCGGCCCGACGCTGATCTATGATGGCGCGGGCAGCATCATCGAGCGGCGCAAGGATATCTGGAACACCCATTATGACACGCCGAAGCTGTCGGGGCGCCTCACCTGGGATCCGCCGGGGGACAGTGTCGCGAATATCGGCGGGCATATTCAGCGCAAATATGACCGCTATGACGAGGATGGCGTGCGCATCGGTGCCGGCCAACCCGACCGCATCCGCACCGTCTACGAAAATGCCGATAGCTGGAATTACGAGCTCAGCGGCGATTATCAGTTCGGGGTCGGCCCCGGCAAGCTCAAGCTGATCGGGCTCAGGCGGTTCAGCCACGAACCCTATTCGCAGGAGATCGTCACCGCCCCCGACGATGGGACGCCCGCGACCGGCGACCGCTTCGCGCAGACGGGCGACATCGGCGAGACGATCGCGCGCGGCGAATATCAGTGGAAGATGTTCGGCGGCGACTGGCAGCTTTCGGGCGAGGCGGCGTTCAACACGCTGGACAATGTCGCGTCGATCGCCACGCTCGATCCCTCGGGCAAGTGGATCGACCAGCCGTTCGACGGCGGGACCGGCGGGGTCAGCGAAGACCGCTACGAAGGGCTGCTGAGCTTCGGGCGCAAGATCACCGATGCCTTCAGCTTTCAGTTGACCGCGGGCGCCGAGCATTCGACGATCACGCAGACCGGCCCGAACGGCCTGACGCGCAGCTTTTTCCGGCCGAAGGGGTCGCTGACGCTCGCCTGGGCGCCGTCGGCCGATTTCGACGCATCGCTCAAGATCCGGCGGCGGGTGCTGCAACTCAGCTTCTATGACTTCCTCGCGCGCGCCTTCCTCAACGACGGCAACGAGAATCAGAGCAACAACGATCTGCGGCCCCAGCAGGACTGGAGCTATGAACTCGAGATCAACAAGAAGCTGGGGGCGTGGGGATCGACCAAGCTCTATTTCGTCTATCGCGACGTCGAGGATCGCGTCGACGTGATTCCGATCGGGCTGGATGGCGAGGCGGTCGGCAATATCGCCAAGGCCAAGGCCGGCGCGGTCGAATGGACCTCGACGATCAACTTCGATCCGGCGGGATTGAAGGGAGTCAAGCTCGACACCAGTCTGCTGTTCCAGACATCGACGCTGCGCGATCCCTTCACCGGCGAGAAAAGACAATGGAGCGGGTTCACCGATACGGCGCTGAGCGCCGACCTGCGCCACGACATTCCGGGTAGCGACTGGGCTTGGGGCGGCCATGTCGAATATTCGCACGTTCAGCCCAATTATCGCCGCAACCAGACCGACAAGGTGTGGGAGGGACCGATCTGGGCGTCTGTGTTCGTCGAGCACAAGAATGTCATGGGGCTGACCGTGCGTGCGTCGATCAACAATATCACCAACGCCCGCTCGCGGCGCGACCGGACGGTGTATGAAGGGCTGCGCGGGGCGAGCGAGATCGCCTTCGTCGAGGAGCGCGACCGGCTGATCGGCCCGATCTTCGCCTTTTCGGTGCGCGGGAAATTCTGAGATCGGCTATGGCCGGCGAATGATCGCCCGGCGGACCAAAATCTATTTCGACGGCGGTTGCCGGCCGAATCCGGGGTCGATGGAGATCGCGGTGGTGACCGGCGGCGTCGCGACGATCGAGCGCGACATCGGGGCCGGGAGCAGTCTCGACGCCGAATGGCTGGCGCTGATCGCGGCGCTGCGGCTGGCGCGGGCGCGGGGGGTCACGGATTTCGTGCTGCTGGGCGACGCTGCGGCGGTGATCGCGCAGGCGACGGGGAAGGTGCGGGCGCATGGCGAGGCCGCGGGGCACCTCGCGGCGTTTCGCGCGCTGGCGGGCGAGGGGCCGGCACCGCGCATCCGGCACATCCCTCGCACGCAGAATCTGGCCGGAATCGCGCTGGCGAAGCTGCATCCTCGATAGATCGACTATCTTCGTCATTGCGAGCGAAGCGAAGCAATCCAGAGCGGTTTATGCGGACTCTGGATTGCCGCGTCGCTTCGCTCCTCGCAATGACGATTCCAGGATCAGGCGTAGGCGTCGATCGCGGCGAGGTGCATTGCCTTGTCGGCGTCGCTCAGGAAGGAGCCGGTGAAGCTGTTGCGTGCCAGCGCCACGAGATCGGCCTTCGACAGGTCGAGCGCGTCGGCGACGGCCTGATAGTTCGCGTTCACATAGCCGCCGAAATAGCTGGGGTCGTCGCTGTTCACCGTTGCGGCCAGCCCGGCGTCGAGCATGGTCTTCAGCGGATGGGCGGCAAGGTCGTCGACAACGCAGAGCTTGAGATTCGAGAGCGGGCAGACGGTGAGGGTCATGCCTTCGCCCGCGAGGCGCGCGACGAGCGCGTCGTCCTCGAGGCTGCGGTTGCCGTGGTCGATGCGGTCGACATGCAAGAGGTCGAGCGCTTCGCGGACATAGGCGGGCGGACCTTCCTCGCCCGCGTGCGCGACGAGCTTCAGCCCCAGATTGCGGGCGCGCGCGAAGACGCGTTCGAACTTCGATGGCGGGTGGCCGACCTCGGAGGAGTCGAGCCCGACGCCGTCGATGCGATCGAGGAAGGGCAGCGCTTCGTCGAGCGTCGCTTCGGCCTCGGCTTCGCTGAGGTGGCGGAGGAAGCAGAGGATCAGCTTCGACGTCAGCCCATGCTCCGTCCGCGCCGCGTCGAGCGCGCGAGTGATGCCGGTGACGACGGTTTCGAAGGCGATGCCGCGCGCCGTGTGGCCCTGCGGGTCGAAGAAGATTTCGACGTGGCGGACGCCATCGGCGCGGGCGCGGGCGAGATAGGCGGCGGTGAGGTCGTGGAAATCCCGCTCGGTCTGGAGGACCCCCATCCCCTGATAATAGATGTCGAGGAAATCCTGTAGGTTCGAGAAGGCATAAGCGGCGCGTACCTCCTCGGCCGAGGCGAAGGGGATGGCGACGCCGTTCCGCTGCGCGAGCGCGAACATCAGGTCGGGTTCGAGCGAGCCCTCGATATGGAGGTGAAGCTCGGCCTTGGGCAGGCCCGCGATGAAGGCGGCGCGGTCGGCGGCGGATGCGAAATCCTTAGTCATGCGATGCGTCCTCCTCGCGCAGGATGATCGCCGCCTCGGGCTTGTGGCGGCGGATTTCCTCGACCGTCAGCCCGTCGATCTCGTGCGGGAAGATCAGCCAGCGGTCGGTTTCGTGGACGAAGAAATCGGGCCGCAGGTCGGTGACGTTGCGGCCGGGCTTGAACCAGACGGTCGCGATGCGGATGTCGCGCGGCATGTTGTGGCGGCAGCGCGCGCGAAGCTCGGCGATGAAGGCGCGGATGCTGCGCCCCGAATCGAAGACGTCGTCGATGATCAGCAGCCGGTCCCCGGGGTTCAGCGTGTCGATCAGATAGCCGAGCGCGAAGACGCGCACCTGCGGGTTCTGATCGTCGATGCCTTTGTAGGAGGAGGTGCGGATCGCGATATGGTCGCAATGGTGGCCGTGATAGTCGAGCAGTTCCTGCACCGCGATCCCGACCGGCGCGCCGCCGCGCCAGATGCCGACGAGATGCGTCGGTTCGAACCCGCTGTCGATGACCTTCATGCCGAGCCGCAGCGAGTCGGCGAGAAGATCGTTCGCGCTGATGTAGATTTTATCGTCGCTCATGCGCGGGAAATAGTCCGCCACTCGACATTTGTCATGCCCACCATTATGTATGGTATTGTGTATGGATATGCAGGAAGTGAGTCGATGACTGGCGAACTAGAAGGCCGCGACAAGGGACTGTGGATTTACCGCACGGGGCTGCATGGCCGTTGCCCGCGTTGCGGCGAGGGCCGGATGTTCCGGCGCTGGCTGAAGGTGCAGGAGCACTGCCCGCAATGCGGGCTCGATTATGATTTCGCGGCGCCCGACGATGGGCCGGCTTTCTTTTCGCTCTGCTTCATCGCCTTTCCCTTGCTGTTCCTCGTTGTCTGGTTCGAGGTCGCGCTGAATCCGCCGTGGTGGATGCACCTGATCGTCTCGGTGCCGTTGATGATCATTCCTTGCCTTGCGGCGCTTCAGCCGATCAAGGGCTGGCTGGTCGCGTCGCAATATGTGAACCGCGCGCAGGAAGCGGGCACCGACGCGCTGTGGGCGAAACTCCACGCGCGCGCCAGGGGCGAGACGGTCGAAGGCGATGGCTGACGGCTGGATTCCCGACCTCGCGCGCACCGACAGCGCCAAATATGTCGCGATTGCCGAAGCGATCGCGAGCGCGGTCGAAACCGGCGCGCTGCGCGCCGGCGATCGGCTGCCACCGCAGCGCGCGCTCGCGGCTCGGCTCGGCATCGACCTGACCACGGTCACCAAAGCCTATGAGCAGGCGCGGACGCGCGGGTTGATCGGCGCGCGCGGACGCGCGGGGAGCTTCGTGTTGCCGCAGGATGCGATCGCGGCGGGGCCGCCGCCGCGCGACACGGGGATGAACATGCCGCCCGAGGTGGCGGGCGGGTCGCTGCTTGCGGCGTGGGAGCGGACGTCGAGTGCGCTGCTGCGCGCGCCGGGCGCGGGCGGGCGGCTGCACTATACGCCCGCGGGCGGGCGCGAGGCCGACCGCGCGGCGGGCGCGGCGCTTTTCGGGCGACTTGGGCTGGCGAGCGAAGCCGATCAGGTCGTGGTGACCGCCGGGGCGCAGAATGCGCTGCACGCGATTGCCGGCGCGACCTTGAAGGCGGGCGATGTCGTCGCGTGCGGAACATATGTCTATCCGGGCTTCCTGGCGATTGCGAAGAAGGCGGGGTTGCGGCTGGCGCCGCTGGCGCGGATCGATGCCGACGCGCTGGACGCGCTCTGCCGGCGCGAGACGGTCGCGGCGCTTTATGTCGTGCCGACCAACGACAATCCGACCACCGTCACGCTCGATGCCGACGAGCGTGCGGCCATCGGCGCGGCGGTGCGGCGGCATGGGGTGCGGCTCATCGAGGATGACGCCTATGGTCTGCTTGCCGAGGCGCCGATCGCGCCGCTGTCGGGCTTTGCGCCCGAATGCGGCTGGTATGTCGCCAGCGCATCGAAGATCATCTCTCCCGCGCTTCGCATCGCACATGTGCGGGCGCCGTCGGTGACGGATGCGCTGGCGGTGGCGGCCGAGGTGCATGGAAGCGACGTCATGCCGCCGCCACTTAATGCTGCGCTGATGACGCGCTGGCTGGAGGACGGGAGTTATGACCGGCTGATCGCCGAGACGCGCGCCGAAGCGGTGGCGCGGCAGTCGATCGCCGCCGACCTGTTGCCTGCAGGGAGCTACGCCGCGCATCCGTGCGGCTATCATCTGTGGGTGCCGCTGGCGGGCGGAGCCGATCCGGCGCGCGTTGCCGGAGTGTTGCGCGGGGCGGGGATGATGGCCATCGCGGCGGATGATTTTGCCGTGGGCGCAGTAAAGGCACCGGCGCTGCGCGTGTCGCTGGGCGGTGCGATCGACCGCGCGGGATTGCGGCGCGGGCTGGCGGTGCTGGCGCGCGAACTGGCGGCGGTTTAGGCGGTGTAATGCAAAGCGAAGTCGGCTTTGGGGTGGGAAGCGGACATTCTTTTCTTTCGTCATCCCGGACTTGATCCGGGATCCATTCATCCGGCGCTGAGAGA
>NZ_JAOZVW010000068.1 GCF_025869345.1 Sphingopyxis sp. | reverse complement strand
TTCGTCATTCCCGCGAAAGCGGGAACCCAGGGCGTGCGTCGGCTGACCCCACACTGGGTTCCCGCTTTCGCGGGAATGACGAAGAGAGGGATGAAGACTGTCGCTCCCCTGCCGCCTATAAACTCTCGTCATCCCGGACTTGATCCGGGATCCATTCATCCGGCGCTGAGAGAATGGATCCCGGATCAAGTCCGGGATGACGATGAAGGATAGGTCGGCTTCGGGGTCGTTTTCAGACATTCCGCTCTCTTTCGGTCAAACGCCGTCCTTTTCATCCTGCCCCAAAACGCGCTAGGGTGGGTGCATGACCGAACCCTTGCGTAGCGATGTGTTGATCTCCGGCGGCGGCCTCGTCGGGCAGGCATTGGCGCTGGCACTGGCGCGGCACGGCCTGTCGAGCCAGATCGTCGATCCCGCCGATCCGGTGGCGACGATCGCGCCGGGCTTCGATGGTCGCGCCTCGGCGATCGCGAGCGCGGTGTGGCGGATGTTCGAGGTGATCGGTATCGCCGACCGGCTGGCCGATCACGGCTGCCCGATCCGCGCGATCAAGGTCAGCGACGGCGGGCCGAAGGAAAATGGCGGCGGCGGCGAACTCGATTTCGTCACCGCCGAGGACGCTCCGGCTCTCGGCACGATGGTCGAGAATCGCCGCCTCCGCCTCGCGCTCGCGGCGGGAATCGCCGAGGCGCCGCTGGTACGGCTCTTCGCCCCCGCGAAGGTCGCGGCGCGCGACGTCGGGCCGCACGGCGTGACGCTGACCCTCGCCGACGGGACGACGCTCGCGGCGCCGCTGTTGATCGTCGCCGAGGGGCGACGCTCGCCGACGCGCGACGCGGCGGGGTTCAGCATCGCCAACTGGTCCTATCATCATCACGCGATGATCGGCGCCGTCGCCCACGCCAAGCCGCACGATCATGTCGCGCACGAAATCTTCTTCCCTTCGGGGCCGTTCGCGCTGCTGCCGCTCGTCGACGACGAACAGGGGCGGCACCGCTCGGCATTCGTGTGGACGGTGTCCGAAAAGGACGGGCCGGGCTTCGCGAAGCTCGGCGACCGCGGCTTCACCGCCGAGCTCGAAAAGCGCGCGGGCGGGCTGCTCGGCGCGATGGAGCTCGTCGCGCCGCGCATGACCTATCCGCTCGGCTTTCATCACAGCGCAAAGATCGTCGCCGACCGCATCGTCCTCGTCGGCGACGCCGCGCACGGCATTCATCCGATCGCGGGGCAAGGACTCAACCTGGGCCTGCGCGATGTCGCGGCGCTCACCGAAGTGCTCGTCGAGGGCGCGCGGCTCGGGCTCGACCTCGGCGACGCGGCGCTGCTCGCGCGTTATCAGCGCTGGCGCGGGCTCGACAATCTGATGGTCAGCCTCGCGACCGACGGCCTCACCCGCCTGTTCGGGATTCCGGGCAGGACCGCCTCCGCCGTCCGCCGTGCCGGGCTCGGCGCGGTGCAGCGCATGCCGATTCTCAAGCGCTTCTTCATGGACGAAGCGCGCGGCGAGGCGGGCGACCTGCCGCGCCTGCTGGCGGGCGCGGAAATCTGACCTCAATCGTCGCCCCAACCCGCGCAGGGGCGACGGATATGTGTTTATACTTAGGGGCCCGGCACCTCGCCGCTAACCATCGCGGCCTATCCCTTGTCCTGCGGGCGGCCAAGCCCGCCCAGGATGGGGAACGACCATGTCGGCCAAAAGCGATGCCCTCGAAGATGCCGTTACCGCATTGATCCAGGCGCGCACCGCGCTCGAAGCGGTGCCGGGGCCGCGCGCACGGGCGCGCGTCGATCGTGCCTTCGCGCGTCTGTTCGCGCTCGCGGCGCCGCGCATCCGCTATTTCACCCGGTCCTACGGCCTCGCCGACGTCGCCGAGGATGCCGCGCAAGCCTGTGCGATCGCGCTCCATCGCGCCGCCGAGCGCTACGACCCCGCGCGGGCGCGCTTCACCACCTATGTCAATTGGCAGATCCGCGCCGAATTGCAGGCGCTGCGCCTGCGGCTCCACGGCGACCAGCGCTGCGCCGGCCGCCGCATGGCGGGGGCGGTGCTGTCGCTCGACGCGCTGGCGGAGGCGGGCGGTGATGACGGGCTTGTCGACCCCGGCGCCGAAGCGGCGACCGAGCGGGCCGCCGCCGATGGCCTCGCCAGCCTCGTCGCCGACCGGCTCGTCGCCGACTGGGCGGCGCGCCGCGAAAAGGCGCTGCTGCGCACTCCGCGCGGCGCGGCGGCGCCCGAACGGGTCGCGGCGAAAGCGCACGCGGAAGGCGCGCTCGTCCGCCGCCAACTCACCCACACCGAAGCGCTGATCGAACGGCTCGGCGAGGCCGACCGCCATATCGTGCGCCGCGCCTTCGCCGACATGGCCCGAATAGTGGGTGCCAAGCCGCATTGAGCCGACCCTTCGTCCTTCCCGCGGGGGTGGGAATCCAGCTTTCTTGTCCGCCTTATCTCTTCGCGCCTTTGCGTGAGATTTCAAAACCTCACGCAAAGGCGCAAAGGCGCGAAGAAAAGGGAAATGAACGGGAAAGCTGGATCCCCGCCTTCGCGGGGATGACGGGGCTTGGGATTGGGTGAGCTATTGCAACGTCGCGCGCCCGTCGTCGCCGTCGAAGCGGCCGAAGAATTGCATCATTTGCACGACCAACTCGGCGCGCGCGTCGATCGGGCTTGCCTCGAGCAGCGCCTGCTTCGCCGCTGCATCGAACGGCGCGACCTGCGCGATGCCGTTGACCAAGGTCGCGTCGTCGAGCTGGCCGACCGAATCCCAGTCGACGACATAGCCCTGCCGCGCCGCGAAACGCTTCGCCTCGCGCTCCAGGCTCGCGCGCTCGATGCTCGACAATATGGCGTCGTCCTCGGCTTCGACCTCGATCTCGGCCTCGACCTGGCGGAAGGGCGTCGTGACGTCGAGCTCGCGGCGGACGCGGAAGCGCGCGACGCCTTCGAGCACCAGGTTGAAGCGCCCCTCGTCGAGCGCCTCGACATCGACGATGCGCCCGACGCAGCCGACATCGTAGAGCGCGGGCGGTTCGCGGGCTTCCTCGCCGGGAATCTGGCGCGGCTGGATCATTCCGATCTGGCGGTCGCGCGCGAGCACTTCCTGCACCATCGCCTTGTAGCGCGGCTCGAAGATGTGGAGCGGCAGGTGCAGCCCCGGAAACAGCACCGCGCCGGGCAGCGGAAAGATCGCGATCCGCTGGATGGTGAGGGGTGCGGCTTCGGCCATGGCGCGTCAGCCGAACAGGATCAGCGACAGGCGGCGGCGCTGCGCCGCGACCCACGGGTCTTCGAGGCCGACGGCCTCGAACAGCGACAGCAGCTTGGCGCGCGCGGCGCCGTCGTTCCATTCGCGGTCGGCGGCGACGATGTGGAGCAGATTGTCGGCGGCGGCATCGCGCTGCCCGGCGCCGATCTGTGCGGCGGCAAGGTCGAAGCGCGCCTGATGATCGCCGGGGTTCGCCGCGACCGCGGCCTCCAGCCCGGCGAGCTCGCCCGCATCGGGCGCGTCGGCGGCGAGCGCAAGGGCGCTTTTCGCCTGCGCGATCGCGGGGTCGGCCACGATGTCGGCGGGCACCGCGTCCAGCGCCGCCTGCGCCGCCTCGGCGTCGCCCGCCAGCAGCAGCGCGCGGATCAGCCCGCCGTGCGCCGCGGCATTGTCGGGCGCCATCTCGACGATCTGCGAAAAAATGCCCGCGGCGCGCGGCCCGTCGCCCTCGGTCAGCACGCCCTCGCCCATGTCGATCAGCGGCGCGATCTCGACCGCGCGGGCGCTCGCCTCGCTCTCGATCGGAAGCTGCGCCAGCAACTGGTCGAGCATCGCCTTGAGCTGGCTTTCGGTCCGCGCATTGGTCAGGTTGGCGACCGGCTGGCCCTGAAAGATCGCATAGACGGTCGGGATCGACTGGACCTGGAACTGGCTGGCGATGAAGCCGTTCGCATCGACGTCGACCTTCGCCAGCACGACGCCCTTGTCGGCATAATCCGCGGCGACCTTTTCGAGCACGGGCGCAAGCTGCTTGCACGGCCCGCACCATTCGGCCCAGAAATCGAGGATGACGAGGCTTTTCATCGACGGATCGACGACGTCGCGGCGGAAAGCCTCGACGGCTTCCTTTTCCTGTGGATTGAGACCGAGAGTGGCCACCGATGCTTGCTCCTTGCTTTGTGCGTTTTGGCTTATGTGGGATTTGGCGCGCCAATGCCAACCCTTCGCGGAAAAAGCGCAAACAGGGCTTGCCGACTCCGAAAGCCGGTGCTAATCGCGCGCCTCACCCGCTGGGAGCCACCCGTTTCCAGCCGCCAGAGCGGGCGTAGCTCAGGGGTAGAGCACAACCTTGCCAAGGTTGGGGTCGAGGGTTCGAATCCCTTCGCCCGCTCCAGCTTTCGCTGATCTCGATTTAGCCACACTAAATCGAGATCAGCGAAAGTCGGGCCAGCCCCGCGCAGCGGGGACTGACGGCGTGGCTTTGCTACCCCGGGCCACCTAGGCCTTTTCCACCCGCACCTGCTGCTCGACCAATTCGATCTCGCGATAGGCGGTGAGGAAGGCGATGTCGGCGGCGTCGCGGCCGACGCAGATTCGTGCGGTTTCGGTGGGGCACGACATGCCGGTTGCGTCGACCATGCGCCAGTCGCCATCCAGATAGACTTCGGCAACGGCGTGGAAATCCATCGGCGTCACGCCGAGCGCATAGACGCTCGCCATGCGCGCGGGAATATGG
This sequence comes from Sphingopyxis sp., assembly GCF_025869345.1. GTDB lineage: Bacteria > Pseudomonadota > Alphaproteobacteria > Sphingomonadales > Sphingomonadaceae > Sphingopyxis. Next base: position 4,585 of record NZ_JAOZVW010000068.1, on the reverse strand, counting down.
GACGAGCGGGCGAGCGCGATCATCACATGCGCATAGTCGCGGCATACCCCGCGCCGCTCGACGAAGCTGTCGAGTGCGCCGGTCTCCGCGTCGCTGGTTCCCGCCACGTAAGTGAAGCGGCTTTCGATCCAGTCGCGCATCGCGGCGATCTTGGCGCCGCCCGCAAGCTCGCCGAAGCGGCGCTCGACGAAGGCGTGGAACTTGTTCGACGGGCAATAGCGCGATTCGTTGAGATAGGGGACGGCCGCCGCGGGGAGGCGGTGGAGCGGGACTTCGGACAGGGCGCGCAAATCGACGGCGGGGCGGTCGATCGCGACCCGCGCGCGATAATCGACATGCAGGGCGCCCGCACCATGCAGCCATATGGGCTCGCAGATACCGTCGGCCGCCGGGACGCGCGCCACATAATCGGGATGGCCGAGGTCGAGCGAGGTCTGCTCGACATGCTGGCCACCGCCGTTCGCGGCCTCGATCTGCAGCATCAGGTCGACCGGCTCGGAAAGGCGGTAATTTAGGGAGGCGGAGATTTCGAGTTTCATATATCGGCAACGCTCCAGAGAAGGGTCGGTCGCGAAATGACAGCCGGAGAAAAGCATAAATGACGTCGGCGCGCACCATCGCCTTCATCGTCGTCACCATCTTCATCGACGCGATCGGCTTCGGCATCATCATGCCGGTGCTGCCGCAGCTCGTGATGGAGGTTGGCCGTGTCGACCTGCCGCACGCGATCGAGGTCGGCGCGTGGATCGGGCTGGTGATGGCGGTCGCGACCTTCCTCGCCTCGCCGCTGCTCGGCAACCTCTCCGACCGCTTCGGGCGGCGGCGGGTGCTGCTGCTCTCGCTCGGCGGGCTGGCGGCCGACTATACGCTGCTGACCGTCGTTGGCACGCTGCCCTGGCTGTTCGTCGCGCGGGCGCTGTCGGGTATCTTCGGCGGCAGCTATGCCGCGGCGCAGGCGGCGATCGCCGACATCACCAGGCCCGAGGAACGCGCGCGCAACTTCGGCTTCGTCGGCGCGGCCTTCGGGGTCGGTTTCGTCGTCGGCCCGGCGATCGGCGGCTTCCTCGGCGAGCTCAGCCCGCGTGCGCCGTTCGTGGCGGCGGCGATCCTCGCCGCGGCGAACATGCTCTACGGCCTGATCGTCTTTCCCGAAACGCTGGACGCCGGGCGCCGCCGCGCCTTCGACTGGCGGCGCGCCAATCCGCTCGGCGCCTTCCGCACCCTTCGCGGCCTGCCCGGCATGGGCGGGGTCGCGGCGGTGCTGGTGCTGTGGCAGATCGCGAGCCTCGTCTATCCGATGACGTGGAGCTTCTATTGCATCGCGCAGCTCGGCTGGACGCCGGGGATGATCGGCGCCAGCCTGGCGGCGGTCGGGGTCGCGATCGCGCTGGGGCAGATGCTCGTCGTCGGGCCGATGGTCGCGCGCTTCGGCGAGCGCGACGCTGCGACCTTCGGCATCCTCGTCGCCGTGGCGGTCTATGTCGGCTATGCCTTCACCACCTCGACGATCGGCGCCTTTCTGCTGCTGATCCCCGTCGCGCTGCAGGCGCCGGTGCAGCCGTCGCTGATGGCGATGATGTCGCGCCGCGCGACCGCCGAGACGCAGGGCGAGGTGCAGGGGATTTCGGCGATGGCGATGGGGCTCGGCCAGCTCGCAGCGCCGATCCTGCTCACCGGGACGATGGCTTATTTCACCGCGAAGAGCGCGCCGGTGCATTTCCCCGGCGCGGCGTTCATCGTCGCGGCGATCTTCGGCCTGCTCGCGATCGCCATGCTCCGCCGCCTGCCGCGCGCGCTGCCGGCGAGCGATCAGATACCGCCGTCGGTCACCGCATAGCCGATCGCCTCGAACCCGGTCGTCAGCATCGCGACGCAGGCCGCGACCGCGGCGCCGTCGGTCGAACGGATGACGAAATTCGCCCCGACCCTGCCCTCGCGGAAAAAGGGATAGCTGCCGATCGCGACCCCCGGATGCTCCTTTTCGCCGAGGCGGAGCAGGTCGGCGATCTCGCTTTCGGGGGCCCAGGCGCCGATCGTGTGCGCGATCAGCGGCGCGCCGCCCTCGAGTTCGCCGGTCAGCGCGTCGAGCATCCCGGCGGTGATGTGCGGTACCCCCGCCATGACGAAGAGATTGCCGATGCGGATGCCGGGCGCGCCCGACATGCGGTTCGGGATCAGGTCGGCGCCGTCGGGCACGCGCGCCATGCGCAGCCGCGCCTCGGTGAGCTCGCTGCCGCGCTTGCTGTAATAGCCTTCGAGGATCGCGCGCGCTTGCGGATGGATCACGACCCCGACGCCGAGCGCCCTGGCGACGGCGTCGACGGTGATGTCGTCGTGGGTCGGGCCGATGCCGCCGGTGGTGAAGACATAGTCGTAGCGCGCGCGGATCGCGTTCAGCGCGTCGACGATCTCCGCCTCGACATCGGGGACGATGCGCACTTCGCGCAGGCGAATCCCCTGCACGTCGAGCCAGGTCGCGATCTGCGACACATTCTTGTCCTGCGTGCGGCCCGAGAGGATCTCGTCGCCGATCACCAGCACGGCGGCGGTCCAGATGCGTTCGTCGCTCATCGCTTTGCCTTAGCTTGCTGCCGTGACAAAACAAGGGTGCTGGATGCAGGCAATTGTTCCTGTTATGTTCCAATCCGAATCGCAACCCAGGGAGAGCCGCGATGGCCGACGAGCTGATTTTCTACACCAACCCCATGTCGCGCGGGCAGATCGTCCGCTGGATGCTCGAAGAGGTGGGGGCGCCCTATGAAACGCAGATGCTGGGCTATGGCACCTCGATGAAGGACCCCGCCTATCTGGCGATCAATCCGATGGGCAAGGTTCCGGCGATCGTCCATAACGGCCGCACCGTCACCGAATGCGCGGCGATCTGCGCCTATCTGGCCGACGCGTTTCCGGCCGCGGGCCTCGCACCGGCGGCAGCCGACCGCGCCGATTATTACCGCTGGATGTTCTTTGCCGCGGGGCCGGTCGAACAGGCGATCACCGCGAAATCCCTTGGCTTCGAACCCCACGCAGACCAGCAGCGGATGGCGGGCTTCGGTTCGCTCGCCGCCGCACTCGACGCGCTGGAGGGCGCGGTCGCGGGCAAGGCCTTCGTCGCTGGCGATCGCTTCAGCGCCGCCGACGTCTATGTCGGCAGCCAGATCGACTGGGGGCTGCAATTCGGCACCATCCCCTCGCGCCCGGCGTTCGAAGCCTATATCGCCCCCATGCGCGAGCGCGCGGGCTACAGGCGCGCAAAGGCGATCGACAATGCGCTGATCGCCGAGATGCAGGCGGCGAATGAGGGGTGAGTGGGCGCCTCCGCGCGAATCTCATAATATGCGGACCTTCGACCGATAGAAGATGTCGGGTATCTCATATCTTCGTCATTCCCGCGAAAGCGGGAACCCAGAGCGTGCGTCGGCTGATCCCACACTGGGTTCCCGCTTTCGCGGGAATGAAGAAGAGGTGGAATGGCCGCTTCCCGCCATATGGCGCCCGCACGCATTTCCAGCGAACGCCCAAAGAAAAAGCCCGGCGGATCGCTCCGCCGGGCTCTTGTTTTGCCTATCGTCGGTCCGCTCAGTCGCGGCTGCCGAGCAGGTTGAGCAGGAAGGTGAACATGTTGACGAAGTCGAGGTAGAGCGTCAGCGCGCCCATCACCACCGACTTGCCGACGAAGTCGGTCCCGCGGACATAGAAATACATGCTCTTGATCTTCTGCGTGTCATAGGCGGTCAGGCCTGCGAACAGCAGCACGCCGATGATGCTGATCGCAAGGTTCAGCGCCGCCGACTGCACGAACATGTTGATGAGCAGCGCGACGAGGATGCCGACGACGCCCATGATCAGGAAGGTACCAAAGCCCGACAAATCCTTCTTGGTCGTGTAGCCATAAAGGCTGAGGCCGAGGAAGGCCGCCGCGGTCGCGAAGAAGGTCGTGGCGATCGAGGTCTGGGTAAAGGCCAGGAAGATCGTCGACATCGACAGGCCCATCACCGCGGCATAGGCCCAGAAGAGCATCTGCGCGGCGGTCGTCGACAGCTTGTTGATCCCGAAGCTCAGCACCATCACGAAGGCCAGCGGCGCAAGCATCACCACCCACATCAGCGGGCTGCCGACCAGCGACAGGGTGAAGCCCGAATTATAGGCCAGCATCGCGACGATGCCGGTCAGCAGCACGCCCGAGCCCATATAGTTGTAAACCGACAGCATGTACGACCTCAGGCCGGCGTCGACGGCCTGATCCATCGCGCTCGCGCTGCCAGGGAAGCCGGACGCCGCCATATTGGGGTCGTTCCAATTCGCCATTTCAAATCTCCATCACCGGCCAGACGATACCGGCCATAGCGGCAATATCGGTATAATCGCCCGCCGTTTCAAGCAAAACCGGGTCGAAGGGCGAAACGCGGCAAGAATACCCGCAGAGGCGGCAGAATCGGATAGGGGTTCACGCGGAGACGCGGAGGCGCGGAGGCGCGGAGCATGATGGATATCGACGGAAAAATTTGTGTCCCCGCGAAGGCGGGGACCCATCTCCTATGGGTTCCATCTTGCACCGACCGGAGATGGGCCCCCGCCTTCGCGG